>NZ_OY762614.1:882500-980000 GCF_963666145.1 uncultured Desulfobacter sp.
TATTCAACCGCTCTAGTTTCCCGAATGACAACAACCTTAACCTGGCCCGGAAATGTCAGATTCTCTTCAATCTGGCGGGCAATATCTTTTGACAGCAGCATTGCACTTTCGTCCGTAATTTTTTCACTTTCAGTGATGACCCGAATTTCACGGCCAGCCTGAATTGCGTAGGTATTTACCACGCCTTCAAACCCATTTGCAATATTTTCTAGATCTTCCAGACGTTTAACGTAATTCTCAAGACTCTCTTTTCTGGCACCAGGCCTGGCTCCGGAAAGGGCATCCGCAGATTGCACGATAAAATCATATACACTTTCGGGCATCTGATCTTCATGATGTGCTGCAATCGCATTGACAACACTATCATTTTCACCATATTTCTTGGCAAGCTTAGCACCAATGATGGCATGTGCCCCATCCACTTCGTGGTCCACGGCCTTGCCGATATCGTGCAGCAACCCCATGCGCTTTGCAAGTTTGATGTCCAAACCCAGTTCAGCAGCGATAATACCGGCCAAAAATGCCACTTCAACAGAATGCTGCAAAACGTTCTGGGCATAGGAGGTTCGAAATTTCAATTTACCAAGAACCTTGATCAGTTCCGGATCAATGCCATGCACACCCAGATCAAACGCCGCCTGCTCGCCTGCTTCTTTAATAGCCAGATCAACCTCTTCGGTTGCACGCGCCACGACATCCTCAATACGGGCAGGATGAATTCTTCCATCTGAAATCAATCTTTCAAGGGAGAGTCTTGCCACCTCACGCCTGACAGGATTGAATCCTGACAAGATAACAGCTTCCGGGGTATCGTCGATAATCAGGTCTATTCCGGTTGCGGCTTCCAATGCCCGGATATTGCGACCCTCTCTTCCGATAATTCGCCCCTTCATTTCATCTCCAGGCAAATTTACCACCGAGACGGTGCGCTCGGCCACATAATCACCTGCATAACGCTGGATGGCAGTTGATAGAATCTTTTTTGCCTCTTTATCGGCGTTTTCCCTAACCTCGGTGGTGATTTTTTTAACCATTTTGGCACCTTCATGCCTGGCTTCATCCTCCATGGTTTTCAACAGCAGTTCTTTTGCCTGTTCAAGGGTCATCCCGGAAACTTTTTCAAGCTCTTTTTTAGTCTCCTCAAGAAGTTGACCATACGATTCCTCTTTTTGGGTCAGATATTCAAGTTTTTCTGCAACAGCCTTTTCAGTTCTCTCTATGTATTTTTCTCTTTTAATACATTGATCTTCAATTTTATCGAGTTTTTCACTTTTTTTAGAAAGCCTTCGTTCCTCTTTTTTTAATTCGCCCCGGGTCTCTTCGGTCTCGGCGTCAAATGTACTCTTCATTTCCAACAGGCGTGAGCGCGCCTCCAATTTGGCTTCTCTCAGCAGAGTTTCAGCTTTTTTGGCCGCTTGTTCCATGGCAACACGTTGCTCTTCTTGGAAATCAAGTCTCTCCTGGTCCACTTTCATTTTTATCACATATAAAATGACCGCACCAACAGCAAGCAGCACCAGCATGAATGCAAGCATCATTGTAAAACTCATACAATTTCTCTCCTGGAATAATGGGCCGCACAATAAAATGCACCCGCGTTTTATCTTGCTAAAAAGAAACGGAATAATACATTAGGATAAGGAGGGATACGGCAAAGCGTTTTTTAATATAATAACAAAAGTCCCCCGCATCTGCCGTGTTGTCTCTTGAGGCTTTGAACCAAAGGTTCAAAAGCGGGGGATCAATAACACCTTTAGGCTTTTCCCTTACATAAGAGGGAACCTGCTCACCAGTATCAGCGTGACCCCCCTATGTTTCTATGCGTTAGGACAAAGTCTGTTGTACAATCACGCACACCGCAGGGGGTTTTGTTACAATTTCAAACCAATGAATCTTATTTCATCGTTTGGTCTATTTTCTTTAATAAGGATGAAACTCTGTTTTCTATGTCTTTTTCAAGGTCAAAATACTTCATCTGCAGTTCATGGTAATCTTTGGATAAATTCATGGCTGCAAGAAGCAAAATCGCCATCCGGTTCTTACTGCTGGTTTTATTCTGAAAAAGACTCTCTGCTTCATCTATATATTGTTTAACGTGGGCTGCAATCTTTACAGGATCATCTGTTTGATCTTTATCCGGTTTGAAATTAAATTCTTCCCCGAAAAGCTCAATTTTAACGATTTCATCCAAGAAAAGCCCTTTACCGATCTATATATTCAAACGCTTTTAAATTCATCCTCAGGATACGGTTTCAGAGAAACCATCCAGTTTGGAAAGAAGCCCGCTAATTTTTTCACTTATCATGGACTCCCGGCCGACATAGACATCTTCTTTTTGTGTTTTCTGTTCCAACTGTTCTTCAAGCTCCCTTACTTTTACAGAAAGCTCTTTATTCTCTTTTTGAAGAGTCTGACAAGATTCTATTAAAAAATCCACATGGATGTTAATGTCATCAAACTTAGCTGCTATATCCTCGTTATTCAATTTCTTCAGTCTCGTATAAAATGGTAATTAATTAACCACTAATATATTGAGCAGCCTGATGAAAGTCAAGATAATTCATGCGAAACCCCAGGAAACGCCTTATTGATGCGGTTTAACTGTGCAATGGTGTTAACACCCATGACCTGCTCGGCATCGTCTATAATTTTAACACATGTCTTGGCTTTGTTCAGCACAGCGACTTCCACAAGATCAGTAAGATAATACTCTCCTTGACTGTTATTATTCTTAATTTGACCCAGCCCAGACTCAAGAAATTGCTTTTTAAAACAGAAAATCCCCGAATTAACAATATCAATCCGCTTTTCCAGACCAGTTGCATCCGCCTCTTCACGTATGGCAAGAAGCTGCCCATCACTGCCCTGAATAATCCGGCCATAACCGGTCGGATCATTAACCTTTGCAGCCAAAACAGTCAAATCGGCCTTTTGATTACTGTGTAGTGAAACCAAGTCGCCGATGGTATCTGTTTTTATTAACGGAACGTCACCACACAAAACCAAAACATGTTGCACGCAATCATCGACGTCAGGCAACGCTGTCCTGACAGCATCGCCGGTGCCAAGAAGTTCTGTTTGAAAGGCAAAGTGCACAATATGTTTTCCTTGGATCGCTTCTTGCACTTTTTCGGCCTGGTGCCCGACCACGACATGAATATGGCCTGAAGCAACCTGCTTAGCCGCCTTAATCACGTGATTGACCATACTTTCACCCGCGACCTTGTGCAGTACTTTAGGCAAATCCGATTTCATGCGGCTGCCTTTTCCCGCAGCCAGTATGATAATTGCAATCTTGTTCATTTTGTTCCTCTGTCTCGTTACAAATATAGGCGATAAAACAAAAAGGGGTGCCATAGACGGCACCCCTTTTTTTACTTCATATGTTTCGGCATACAGGTCCGATGATCGTCAAACCATCAAACCAGCCAAATCTTATTAGTTCGTTCCAGCAACTTTAATCCGGAACAAAGCCCGCTGCAAAGCGGCCTGGGCACGGACAATATCCGTATCGGCTGCTTTGTCGCTCAAGCGTCTTTCAGCTCTAACCTGGGCCTCTTTTGCACGGTTAAGATTTATATCCTCGCGCCGTTCTGCAGATTCAGCAAGAATAGTAACCTTATCAGGAAGCACTTCGGCAAACCCACCGTTTGCAAAAAGTATGCGCTCATTCCCAGTAGCATCTTCATAACGGATACAACCAACCTTCAATGAAGTCAGAAAGGTTGTATGTCCTTTCAAGGCGCAGAACTCACCTTCACTGCCAGGCGCCGAAATACTTTTGATTTCTTCACTGACAATGGCCTTTTGCGGTGTTACCACTTCAAGAAAAAATTTATCAGCCATAATAGACCTCCGAATGGTTATTAAGCTTTTGCTTTTTCAATGGCGTCTTCGATAGCCCCAACCATATAGAAAGCATTTTCGGGAAGGTCATCATGCTTGCCGTCGATAATTTCCTTGAAGGACCGAACCGTATCTTCAACCTTTACAAAAATACCGGCCATGCCGGTAAAGGTTTCAGCTACATGGAACGGCTGGGACAGGAATTTCTGAAGTTTTCTGGCGCGCTGTACAGTGATCTTGTCTTCGTCGGACAGCTCGTCCATACCCAGAATGGCAATAATGTCCTGGAGTTCTTTGTATTTTTGCAGCGTCTGCTGGACAACCCGGGCAACGTTGTAATGCTCTTCACCAATGTAAGCGGCATCAAGGATTCTGGAGGTGGAGTCAAGGGGATCCACAGCCGGATAGATACCAAGCTCTGCAATCTGACGGGAAAGCACAACCGTTCCGTCAAGATGGGCAAAGGTAGTTGCAGGTGCCGGGTCAGTCAAGTCATCTGCAGGTACATAAACGCACTGAACAGCGGTAATGGAGCCTTTATCAGTAGATGTAATACGTTCCTGAAGCTCGCCCATGTCAACCGCAAGTGTCGGTTGGTAACCAACGGCAGAAGGCATACGACCCAGTGTAGCAGAAACCTCTGCACCAGCCTGGGTGAAACGGAAGATATTATCAACAAATAGCAGCACGTCCTGCCCCTCTACATCACGGAAGTATTCTGCGCAGGTCAACGCGGAAAGCGCAACACGGGCACGGGCTCCGGGAGGTTCAGTCATCTGGCCGTAGACCAGAGCACATTTGGGAAGAACGCCAGAGTCTTTCATTTCGTGGTAAAGGTCGTTACCTTCACGGGTTCTTTCACCAACACCGCCAAACACGGAGATACCGCCATGCTGCATTGCGATATTGTTAACCATTTCCATCATGATAACGGTTTTACCAACACCGGCACCACCAAACATACCCATCTTACCGCCACGTGGGAAGGGAACCAGAAGGTCAATAACCTTTACACCGGTTTCAAGAACGCGGACAGAGGTGTCCTGCTCGGTGAAAGACGGAGCATGTCTGTGAATGGGGAGCATTTTTTCTTGGGAAATATCACCAAGACCATCAACCGGACGACCTACAACGTTAAGAACGCGCCCCAGAGAAGCTTCACCAACCGGCATCATGATGGGGGAACCGGTATCCTTTACGACCATACCACGCTGAAGACCGTCTGTTACGTCCATGCCGATACAGCGAACAACATTGTCACCCAAATGCTGGGCAACTTCAATAACCAGATTATCTTCCATATCCCCAATGGTGGGGTTGGTGACAGTCAGGGCGGTAAGAACCGCGGGAAGTTTTCCGGGCTCAAACTCAACGTCAACTACGGCGCCGAGTACCTGTGAAATTTTACCTATATTTTCAGCCATTTTATTCTCCTATAAAGCTGTTTTATCAATGCTTACTTAAAAGTCAATTACCCCTTTAGGGCTTCGGCACCACCAACAATATCCATAAGATCAGATGTAATACCTGCCTGACGGGTTTTGTTGAATATGGTCTGCAGTTCATCCACAAGATCGGAACACGCCTTGGTTGCATTTTCCATGGCCCGCATACGGGCTGCATGCTCGGAAGTCGAGGTTTGAAGCAGTGCATCGTATATCTGGATGAAAACATTCTTAGGAAGCATTTCACCCAAAAGAGCATCTGAAGAGGGTTCACAGATGTGTTCCGGCAAAAAGGCGCCATCATCGCCAGCAGGCGCAGCTTCTTCTTTGATCACATCATCAAGAGATGGAATGGGAAGAATCTGTTTAACCATCGGGACCTGTTTCGCCATACCCTGGAATTCAGAATAGATCAAATATACTTCATCCACATTTCCTTCTAGGAAATTGTCGATCAATGCCTGTCCTGAGCCGGAAGCAACTGAGAAATCAACTCGGCCACCCACGACGCCGATATATTGGGCATCAATGGTTTTGCCTTGTTTTTTCGCCCAGTCGCGACCTTTTTTGCCGTAGCAGACAAAAGACACCTCTTTTCCGCTAAGCTCAGATTTGAGCATTTTATCAGCTTTATCGATCAAATTAATGTTAAATCCACCACATAGACCCCTGTCTGATGTACACAGGAGCAGGGCCACCTTTTTTACTTCATCTTTGGCAACCAAAAGAGGGGAAGCACCCTCTCCTGATTTACCGGCAATGGATCCCAGAACCTCCGCAAATTTGGAGGCATAAGGTTTAAATGCCTCCATGGCATTCTGGGAACCGCGCAATCTAGAAGTGGCGACCATTTTCATGGCAGAGGTAATCTGTTTAGTCTTTTTTACACTGACTATTTTCGATTGTACTTCTTTTAATGTTGCCATATGATCTACCTTTGCGCCTATATGTTATTATTTTATATAAATAAATTCGAAGAGTTTGCCCTAATTACAAGGTGCTTTTAAATTCTTCGCCATAGGCGGTAAGGCATTCTTTAAGCTTAGCCTCAATTTCATCATCAATTTTTTCTTTTTCTTTGAGGCCGGTAAAAATTTCAGGATAGCGACCCTCAACGAAATCATACAGGCCAGCCTCATAAGCAGGAACAGCTTCTTTGGGGAATGCATCCAGATAGCCTTTGGTTCCGGCATAAAGAACAGTTACCTGTTTGTACATGGGAAGCGGCTGATATTGGGGCTGTTTGAGCAGTTCAACCAGTCTTTCACCACGGGTCAACTGTCTCTGGGTTGCTGCATCAAGATCAGAACCGAAAGCAGCAAAGGCTTCAAGCTCTCTGTACTGAGCAAGATCCAGACGAAGGGTACCGGCGACCTGTTTCATGGCTTTAACCTGGGCTGCACCACCAACACGTGATACGGACAATCCAACGTCAATGGCCGGACGGATACCGGCAAAGAAAAGGTCCTTATCAAGGAAGATCTGGCCGTCAGTAATGGAAATAACGTTGGTGGGAATAAATGCAGATACGTCACCTTCCTGGGTTTCAATAATGGGAAGTGCGGTCAGAGATCCTGCACCAAGCTCATCACTCATTTTTGCGGAACGTTCCAGCAGACGGCTGTGATTGTAGAAAATATCGCCGGGGAACGCTTCACGTCCAGGCGGACGTCTCAGCAGCAGAGATACCTGACGGTAAGCAGCAGCCTGTTTTGAAAGGTCATCATAAACGATCAGGGCATGTTCGCCTTTATCACGAAAGTATTCGCCCATGGCGCAACCGGCATAGGGAGCCAGATACTGCATGGCTGCAGATTCAGAAGCAGAGGCCACAACGACTGTTGTATATTCCATGGCACCATGCTCTTCAAGGGCTGCAACAACCTGGGCAACCGTTGATTTTTTCTGACCGCAGGCAACATAGATACATTTAATACCGCTCTCTTTCTGAGCAATAATGGCGTCAACAGCGACAGCAGTTTTACCAATCTGCCGGTCACCAATGATCAGCTCACGCTGGCCACGACCTACAGGGGTCATACCGTCAACCGCTTTAGAACCAGTGTAGCAGGGTTCGTGAACACCTTTTCTGGCAATAACACCAGGAGCAACCAGCTCCATGTTCATATATGTATCAGAAGTGATAGGGCCTTTGCCGTCAACAGGTTCACCTGTGGTGGTTACAACACGGCCGAGCAGGGCTTCGCCAACGGGGACAGAAGCAATACGGTCGGTTCTCTTAACCATATCGCCTTCTTTGATGACCTTATCATCACCCAGAATAGCAACACCGACGTTATCTGCTTCAAGGTTCAGCGCCAATCCCAAAATACCGCCAGGGAACTCAACAAGCTCCATGGCTTTTACTTTTTCCAGACCATAAACACGGGCGATACCGTCACCCGCAGATAGAACGACACCTGTTTCGCTCAGATCAACCTGTGCATCAAACCCTTTAATTTGATCTTTGATTATCTGGCTTATTTCTTCTGCTTTAATTTCCATTATAAACTCTCACCTTTTTTTAAAGTTTCCCTCATATTGATCAGCTGGGTTTTTACGCTGCCGTCAAGAACAAGATCGCCGATTTTTGTGATGATTCCGCCGATAAGGCTTGCATCCTTCTGTACATCAAGCACAACAGTTTTACCCGTTTTCTCAGACAGCGACTTTTGAATTTTAGCAATGTTTGTCTTGGACAAGGTTGTGGCTGCCACAACGCTAGCTTTGACAACACCTTTAAGTTCATCAGCCATTGTGCTGTAATAGGCCGCAATGTCCCTGAGAAAACCAATCCTGCCTTTAATAAAAAGCAAGGACAAAAAAGAGCTCATCACTTTAGAAAAGCCTGCAGAAGCGATTACTGCATCAAGAAGCTTTTTACGATCACTTTTTCCGATTAACGGATTGCTGAGGGCCTGTTCAAAACCCTCATTGGAGTCCAATAGCCCAACCATTGCGGAAAGCTCGTTGTTATACCCTTCCGCCTGACCGTCCTCCTGGCCTATCAAAATCAATGCCTTGGCATAACGCCTTGAAACTGCGTGATTCTTCATTATGCCTCCACCTTTTTCAAGTATTCATCGACCAGACGATTCTGATCCTGAGTTGTGATGGATTTTTTAATGAGCGCCTGGGCCTGATCCATTGCAAGTTCCACAACTTCCTGTTTGAGAATCGTTTTTGCAGCTTTGAACTCTTGTTCGATATTGCGTTTAGCCATATCTTCAAGTTTTTCAGCCTGGGCTTCAGCTTCTGCAAGAATTCTTTTCTTTGCCTCTTCTCCCTGTTTAATGTAATCTTCAACGATCTGTTCAGATTCCTGTTCAAGATTTCTAAACCGGGCTTCGTACTCGGCAAGTTTTCTTTCTGCTTCAGCTTTCTTCTGTTCCAGATCCGTCAATTCTTCTTCAATTCCCTTTGTACGGGAAGAAAAGAACTGTGCCACCGGTTTTCTAGCGATAAAAAAGCAACCCAACGCAAGAACGACGAAGTTGAGCACCTTCCAGGTATCAACATCGTGCCACACGTTATGACTTGCATGCGCTGCTTCACCATGACCGCCACCGGAAGCCCAGACCACTGTCGCACCAGCCACAAGGGCGACGACAGTTGCGGAAACTTTAAGGTGTTTTTTCCAATTCGTCATTTTCATCAACATGCCCTCCCAAGAATCTTTTCGCCGATGGCTTTGGCATAGACCTCAACCTCAGCCTCAAGCGCTTTGCGGGCCTGTTCGGTTTCTTCAGCCACCTGTGCCTTAATCTGGGCAAAGTTAGCCTGCGCTTTCTGATTGATCCGGGTGATAATCTCCTTCTCCTGGGCAGATGCCTCCTCGATGAACACCTCTTTTTGCTTGAGGCCTTCACCCCTTGCCTGTTTCAGCCCTTCTTTATAGTCATCCATTTGCTTCTCAAGGCCAGCCGAAGCTTTTTCAACACCTGAGTTTAAGGTGCCGATCTTGGCTTTTCTTTCGAGAATGACATTTCGAATGGGTCTGTACAGAACCAGGTTGAGGAGGAATAGCAGGACAAGAAAATTGACCATCTGATATACCGCTGATATATCAGGAATCACAGTTATCATAAAATTCCTCCACCAGTTAATAATTACAAAAAATCAACTACTTATATCCTATTGGCTAAAATCGCTCGGATATAGCCTAAATGCTTAGAATGACCGAGACTTGAGTACCATCCAACACGCTTTTTGTCAACACAGAATGCAGCAATTCTAAGAATGGATTTTCTTCGATGATCCTATGGCATACAATATTGAAATTTTGCCGACAAAAATCATATTTTTTAAGGGTTTTGAATTTAATAAAAATCAGGCAGGATTCAGGCGGTGTTAAATTTACGCATGCTTATATTGAGCAATATGCCAAAACCAACCATGTTGGTCACAACCGAGGACCCACCGTAGGAAACCAGTGGCAAAGGCACACCGACCACCGGCATCAGACCCATCACCATGCCGACATTGATAAAGATCTGCCAGAATATCATAATGGTGACGCCCATGGCCAACAGAGACCCGAACATATTCCGGCAATTGTAGGAAATGTTCAATCCCCAGAACAGCAAAAGGAAATATAGAGCCAGCAACACGGCGCACCCCATTAGCCCCCACTCTTCCGCCAGTACGGAAAGAATAAAATCGGTATGCTGTTCAGGCAAAAAATTTAATGCGTTCTGGGTGCCATGGAGAAAGCCTTTACCGGTCAGCATACCGGAACCTATGGCAATCTTGGACTGGATGATATGGTACCCGGCCCCAAGGGGATCCCGCTCGGGATTTAAAAAGGTAAGAATTCTGTCTCTTTGATAATCCTTAAGGCCGAAAAACCAAACCAGAGGAACCAAACAGACCCCTGCCACCCCAAAAATGAACACAACTTTTTTTTCAACTTTCACAAACAAGGTAAGACAGCCGGCAATGAGCAAAAGCAAAAGCCCTGTACCAAGATCAGGCTGAATTACGATAAGGCCAAAGGGAATAAGACACAAAATCGCAGGTTTGATCAAATGCCGGAACCCAAGACCTTCGGAACTGATACTGTCTGCGTACACCGAGGCCAGACTGATAATTAAAGAAATCTTCATCAATTCAGATGTTTGTATCCGAACGGGACCCAGAACCAGCCAGCGCTGGGAACCGCCGCCGGTATGCCCCACAAGCCAGGTGGCAATCAACAGTCCGACGCACGCCGCATATATAAGGATATGCAGTTTGGCAAACTCTTTAAAATCGATGACAAGGCAGCCCAGCATGATGCCAAATCCGACACAAAGCCAGACAACCTGTCTTTTAAACAGAGGATGCATGGCCGCTCCGGCGTATCCGGCCGTCACCGCCGAATAGAGAATGGTCAGCCCCAGAATGCAGATCAAAAAAATCAGTAAAAGAAATCCCCAGTCAAAATTCGATATGAGACGGCGGTCAAACATATTTCACTCCACAGTTTCCAGGTCTTCTTTGACCTGGGCAGTTGGAATTTCAGGATCACCAAGATAAGCGTGGATCAACTCTTTTGCGATGGGAGCGGCAGCACTTGATCCATGCTCCCCATGCTCAATGATCACGGCAATGGCTATTTTAGGATCTTGAGCCGGCGCATAACAGACAAACCAGGCATGATCCTGGAGGGTACGCCGCAACTGTTCATTGTTAAACTTTTCCCCGGCTTTGCGGGAAAAGACCTGTGCCGTGCCTGTTTTTCCGGCAATTTCAATACCGGGAATACGAATGCGCCGGGCAGTACCGCGGTTGCCGTGAACAACCTCCAAAAGCCCCTGCCGCACAATGGCCAGATTTTTTTTAGACGCCGGCAACCCGCCGATAATCTCAGGCTCAACCTCCCTTACGACCTGCCCTTTGGCATCTTGAACAGATTTGACAAGTCTTGGCCGATAAAGAGTGCCGTTATTTCCAACAGCAGAAATAAACACGGCCATCTGCAAAGGAGTCACCAGGTTAAACCCCTGGCCGATACTGATGGACAAGGTTTCACCAGCCTGCCATGGCTCATTGAACCGTTCTTTTTTCCATGCGGATGTGGGAATCAACCCAGGGCGCTCATGGGCCAGACGAATACCGGTTAATCGGCCCAAGCCGGAGCCAAACGCATACCTTGCCAGGGTATCAACCCCAAGTTTTTCGCCGGTCTGGTAAAAAAAGACATCGCAGGACTGGGCAATGGCCCCCACAACATTTAAATTGCCGTGCCCGTATTTATTCCAGCAGTGGTACCGCCGGTTGCCAAACTTGTAAAACCCTGGACAAAAAAATGTCGAATTAAGATCAATCACCTTTTCTTCAAGTCCTGCCAGGGCCGTGATGGTTTTGTATGTGGATGCCGGGGGATACTCCGCCTGGATAGCCTTGTTGTTCATGGGCCTGCCCGGATCATCCATCAGCGCCCTCCATTTTTTACTGGAGATTCCCCCAATAAAATCATTCTGGTCAAAGCTGGGTGCGGATGCCATAACCAAGACATCACCGTTGGAGGGATCAAGGGCCACGACAGCTCCGTCATTTTCCCCAAGCAAGGTTTCGGCTTTCTGCTGAAGCGACAGATCCATTGTCAACTCCAAATCCTTTCCAGAAACCGGCTCCACAGTCCTGAGTATTTTTATAACCCGGCCGTTTACATCCACTTCGACCTGGTGCCCGCCCCGCTTACCCTGCAAATCCGATTCAAAGCTTTTTTCCACCCCGTACCGACCAATGGAGTCCCCGGACCGGACATTGGGAAATTTTCCGGAAGCCAGCTCGTCCTTATTAATTTCGCCAAGATAACCGATGAGATGGGCGGCCGTTTTCTTGTAAATGTAATTTCTGGTGGGTTCAATATCGATGTGAATCCCGGGCAGATCGAACTGGTGGGCCTCTATGACAGCAAGCAAATCCCTTGTGATGTCCCGCTTAAGCACCAGGGGTTTATAAAATGCAGATCTGCCGGCTTTTTTTATGGTTGCCCGGAACTCGTCACAGGGATCTCCGGTCAATTCAGACAGCCTTTCGAGGGTTGTTTCCAAAGGCTTGGCATCTTCCAAAACAATGGTCAGATCAAAGGCCGGCCGGTTGTCCACAAGAAGGTTGTGATTGCGGTCATAGATGAGCCCCCGGGAGGATTTTATACTTTTGAGCCGGACGCAATTGGTCGTCGACAATCGCCGGTACTCTTCCCCGCGGATCATCTGAAGATAAACAAGTCTTAAAAAAAGAACGCCAAAAATAAAAACAAGGCACAAACCTGCCCCGATATATCGATGTTTGAGCCACTCCCTATCCGGATTTTTATTGATTGCCCCCACATTACCCCCTGTATTTACGAGCCATGTGTCGGCGGGTTTGTTTTGCGGCATGTAAAAAATTCTGGTGAATGGTCTTCATACACCAGACACCAAGGGGAATACCAACAGCAGCCCAGATAATTTGGCCAATGAAAAGGTGAAAATCCGTAGACGCGATGGCCTTGTAGCCCTGGAGCAAAAAAACACAAAACATTACCAAGCCCTGATAAATACAGGCGGATGCAAGGCTGACGATAAAAACAAACACAGCGCTGTGTTGAAACACCAGCCGGCGCAGAAAAAAAACAATCAGATAGATGCACAGATATGCGCTGGTATGCAAAAAGAAGGGGGCTCCGGACAAGCTGTCCATGATACTGCCGATGATCACAAGCCAGAACGCCACCCAGTAGCGATGGGAAAAAAGACTTAAGTACAATACATTGACGATCATTAAATCGAAACTGTGGGAAAACCAGGACAAATTCGGGATAATAACGGTTTGGGCAATTACCAGAATCAGTGTGGAAAAGAAAAAAAAGAAAAAGTTCATCATACCGTCAACATCCGCCTGTCAATCGGCATTTTTATACACCAGCACTTCTTCGAGCCTGTCAAAATCCACAGCAGTTTTTATGGTGATATCCTGGAACAGCTGGGAATGATTTTTTTTCACATCAAGCACCGTTCCGATTCTAAGCCCTTTGGGAAATACCTGATCCAATCCTGAGGAGACAATGGTCTGGCCTGGCTGCACCTGATCTTTTCGCAGGGTATATACAAAGGAACAGGTATCTTTATTGTTACCTTTTACCATGCCGCGGACCCGGGTATCCTGAATCAGCGCATCGACCGCCGAATTGCGGTCGGTAATCAGCAGTACCTGGGAAAAATGACCGGACACTTTAATAATCTGCCCGACGATACCTTCTGATACCAGCACAGGCAGGCCTTTGACCACGCCGTCTTTTTCGCCCTTATCGATCATCATAGTTTTAAACCAGGGGGACGGATCACGGGCAATGACCTGGGCGGCCACATAGGAGGCAGGCACGGAACTTTGGAAATTGACAAATTTCTTCAGGCGAATATTTTCAAGCTCAAGCTCTTTGCATCTATTGGCGGTGTGCTGGGCCTGGGATAACTCCCGCCTCAAAACCTGGTTCTCTTCCACGGCAAGCACACATGAAAAATAGGTCTGCCATACCGATTCAGTAAAACCGATAATCCGGGACGCCACAAACTGAAAAGGAGATGTAAGTGTGATGGACAGTCTTTCCACCCCACCGGCCGGCAGGGTCTCCCGGCTGGACATGGCGACCACGGTAAGTGCCACCGCAATAAAAAAGCCCACACCGACAATCATCATGATCCGCCTGGAAAACATTACCCTTAGCTAATGACCACTTCTTTTAGAATTTCGATATTGTCAAGGGATTTGCCGCACCCCAGGGCAACTGTGGACAGTGGATCCTCGGCCACGACAATGGGAAGGCCGCATTTTTCTTTAAGAAGTTTGTCTAGATTTTTCAACAAAGCGCCGCCGCCGGTTAACACAATGCCCGAGTCCACGATATCCGCAGCCAGTTCCGGCGGGGTTTGCTCCAGGGCAATGCGAACGGTTTCAACAATGGCTTCAATCTGCTCGGAGATAGCCACCCGGACCTCTTCGGAATCAATGGCCAGAATCTTAGGAATACCGGAGACCAAATCCCTGCCCTTGACTTCAATGGTCTCCAGATGTTCCGGATCAGGATAGGCATTACCGATGGTGGTTTTAATGATCTCCGCGGTTCTTTCGCCGATGAGCAGATTATATTTGCGTTTAATGTGCTGGCTGATCGAAGCATCCATCTTATCCCCGGCCACCCTCAAAGAACGGGTATACACAATCCCGGCAAGCGATATGACTGCGACCTCGGTGGTGCCGCCGCCGATATCCACAACCATATTACAGGTGGGTTCCGTGATGGGAAGACCTGCGCCGATTGCCGCAGCCATGGGTTCTTCGATAAGAAAAACCTCTCTTGCCCCGGCGGATTCCGCGCTTTCCCTGACCGCTCGTTTTTCCACCTGGGTGATGCCGGAAGGCACGGCAATGATAATCCGTGGGCGCACCAGGGTTTTTCTGTTGTTATGAACTTTACGGATAAAATGCTTGAGCATGGCTTCGGTCACTGCGAAATCGGCAATCACCCCGTCTCGCATGGGACGGATGGCCACAATGTTTCCCGGTGTTCGCCCCAGCATGCGCTTTGCTTCCAGCCCCACCGCCAGCACTTTGTTCCTGGCCCGTTTGTCCGTCCTGACCGCCACCACTGAAGGTTCACTTAATACAATTCCTTTTCCCTTAACATACACCAGCGTATTTGCAGTGCCAAGATCAATGGCCAGATCATTGGAAAAGGCCCCAAGCAAAGTATCAGTTACAAAGTTCATTTGTCCTCTTTCATACAAAATTGGGAGTTGTGTTTATTATAGATGATGAAAAAATACTACTAAAAAATAATTGCTAACAAACTTAGGTTTTTTTTACAAGAATAAAAGTGTTTCACACCTGCATATTTGCTCTGTATACAGGTACGATCAGATCATGAATCCTGGGCCGAAATTTCCTTATCTCGACATTTTCCCGACTCGGATGCACCCGATTTGTCAATAGTATCGCAATCAAACCACTGTCAGGATCTATCCAGAAGGATGTACCGGTAAAGCCTAAATGTCCGATAGACCGCTTAGAAAAAAAGTGACCTGATGACGCATTCTCTTCACTTGGTGAATCAAAACCCGCCGGACGCATCGTCCCATTATTCCTGTCGACAAAATTTCGAATGACAAAAGGATCTATGACTTTACTGGCCTTATTCTCAAGGGCGCGTAGAATCTCATAACACAGGCGATGAACACCTGCGGCAGTACCAAATAATCCTGCATGACCTTCAATGCCCCCCGCAGCCCAAGCATTTTCATCTTCCACCTCTTCAATTATCATTTTTTCGCGCCAGGGGCAATGGGAGGTAGAAGCAAAAACAAGAGATTTTTTATGATTCACTAACCCGGGAGCGTCAGAACCCAGCGGATTAAAAAACAAATCGGAAATATTTAACGGGGCAAAAATTTTGTTATTAACAAAGGTATCCAGCCTGACCCCGGACAGGGTCTCTACCACCCAGGCCAGGAAAATAAAGCCCAGGTCACTGTAAACTTCCTTATAACCCGGTTCGTATTCCAAGGGCTCGTCCAAGATGAGCTGCCGAAGATGCTTCCGGGCGACTGAACCTGGAACCGGGCCGGAAAGCGACTTAAAATAAGGACGGTGGGCCGGCAAGCCTGACCTGTGGCGAAGCAGCATATCTATGGTAATCTGGGCTTTGTCCGTTCCATAGGAGTCCGGCAGAACCTCTTTTAGACGCGTCTTCGGGGATAACACCCCCGATGAAATCAGATCTGCCACAGCCAAAGCCGTGGACAGGGGCTTGGTCAGGGATGCCAGGTCAAAAATAGTTTCCAACGTCACCGGCGTCCCAAATCGTATATCTGTGACACCAAACGCCTTGTGGTAAAGGATATGTTTTTTGTCGGCCCACAGCAGAACCCCACCAGGAAATACGCCGGTGGCCACCGCATCGGCCATGGCGTTATCAATTTTTTTCATCCCGGAAGGTATCACTTTATGCCAAGATCCCATTGCAGGCAGGCTCGGTCTGCATCCAGCACAACCTGCGTCCCCATGGGAAGAGAGAGGTTCACCGCCCCGTGACCAACCTCCATTCCCATGCAGATGGGAATGCTTGCGTTCACAAATACCTCTTGGATGATCTGGGGGATATATTGTTCATTGTCGCAGTTCTCAAAAGACCCGGTCATAACGCCTTTTACACCGTCCAGGACACCGGCCATTTTCATCTGGGTCAACATCCTGTCAATCTTGTATGCCGGCTCCCCCACATCTTCTATAAAAAGGATACTGCCGGTAAAATCCGGCTGATATTCAGTCCCGATCATGTGAACCAGGGTGGCCAGATTACCGCCGGAAAGCCGCCCAGCGGCACGCCCTCCCGAAAGCACCAGATCGGCAGGCAGTTCCATACGGGTAAAACTGCCTGTCACTGTTTTTGCGAAACTGTCCAAGGTCTTTTTGTCGGCCTGACCAAGGGAAACCAGATTTGGAGCGTGCAGCGCACAGATCCCGGCCCGGCTCACCAGAGAACAGATCAAAGCGGTAGAATCTGAAAAGCCCATAAACAATTTCGGATGTTTTGCAATGATATTCCAATCCAGCAGCGGTAAAAGACGCATGGCACCGAATCCGCCCCGTGCGGCGATGATGCCTTTAACCTTTTGATCGGCAAATAGGGAATTTAACACATCCGCCCGTTGACGATCCGTGCCGGCAAGGTATCTGTAGCTGCCATTGATACCATCAGGAATGTGTACGTCAAACCCCAGGGACTTGAGACTTGCGACCCCTTTTTCAAAGGCCTGGACGTCAAACCTGGCCGATGGTGCGGCCACACCAATAACATCGTTGGGCTTTAGACCGTAAAAAACGGGCGCATCTTTTGATCTGAACAACAGATTCATTTCTTTTAACATCCGAAAAACATAATTTTGAATCAACACCCACGGGTCGAGCCGATTTATCAAATGCTAAGGCGCTATCTTTAGTAAAACATGAAAGTAATTTAAGAACGCATCAGAACTTTCAATGGCATATTAGATGACCTTTAAATAATTTACCAATCCTTTTTCTACTCTTACAAAATCGTTTCCAATCTTTCAATTTTGTCATTAAGATCGCTGCACATAGTGCTTTCAATATTCTTTGTACCATTGCATTTAAATTTCATTCGCCTTAAAATTTTACGATACTGCCTTATTTTCAAACAGGCATAAAAAATATTCACGGCTTGCGATCATTTTGGCATTTTATATGCTTATACATGCCTATGGAAATTGAAATTCAAACCCTTTAGGAGATTAAGATGACCATTCAAAATGCCATTAACTTTATCCGGCAAGGACAGCATGACAGCGATTTGAGAAACAAACTGGTAAAAGCCGACAACAGTCAAGCACGACAGGAGATCCTGGATCAAAATGATTTAACGTTTACCCCGGAAGAGTTTGAAGAAGCATATTCATTAACACTTTTTAAATGCCAGGAACAGGAAGATGCCGACGCCCTGATGGCATTCAGGATGTGGTGGATCATGCTATATCGAAGCCCTGATACCGGTGTTACATCCCTCTAACCTCTTATATGCCCCCTTTATTGCCAAAACCGTTTAAGGACAATGGATCACTTTTATGCCTATATTTGTTATTATTTTTGCGTGATTGGCTTGACAATGCAATAAATTTCACCATAAAAAGGGTAGCATGCAACCTTGGGGGGCTTAAATCCTGATCCTTATTAATGCTGATTAGACACTCTATGGAGCGGATGTATGAAAAAATTTATCATCGGTGCCCTGGTGCTACTCGTTGGAGTACCAGGTTTTGCGTTAACTTTTCCTAACTTTTTAAATTTTTTGGCAGGCGTGATTCCTGCGGTATTAATTCTTGGCGGCGCTGTTGCCGTATATCTGGGCTTTGAGGAGTCCAAGCATTTAGATGACAGTGGCACAACAGTTGAGACCGAGATAGAACTTGGCGCTGAAAGACTGGCAAAATACGCCGAAAAATCAAAAGAAGTTAGTGAACCTGCCCTAAACGAAATAGATACCACACCGGCACCGGAACCAACTGAAGAAGCGAAAGAAGCAGCAGCTGAAGAGGTCCGGTTTAAAGGAAATATTGAAACCCTGGTTTTCCACACAGTGGATTGTAACTTCGCCAGCGGCAAAAACTGCAGCATGGATTTTACATCAAAAGAAGAGGCGGAAACCCAGGGGTATAAACCCTGTAAAATCTGCATGCCAGACAGTTAATTTCTTCTTTTTATTTTCCTTTTAGCTTTGGCAAAAAGCCCACGGATTTATATTCATCAGGCTCAGGGCAGGTAGTCTTCCCGTACCGGTGAAAAAACCTCAATGGCAACGCTGTCTTCCAGTATTTCAGCACGATGCTCGACCCCGGATTCAATGCACCACGAATCTCCGGGGCCGGCATTGCGGCATTCTCCGCCAATGTAGAGGTTGATGCGGCCGGAAACAAGATATCCGATCTGTTCATTGGGATGAGTGTGGGATGGAAGCAATGCCCCCTGGGTCATTTTAAACCGGGCCAGAAGCGTATTTTCTCCATACACCAAGGTTTTCATCTCAATGCCTTCCACGGGCGTGCAATAATCGTTTTCATCATGAATTGCAAACATATGTCCTCCTTAACTGCCTTGCCGTTTCCCATCGCATGGGTCTACTGAGCGTTCACTAAAATTCTGCGTTGTACACCAAAAAATTGCAATTTAAGACAATATTGCTTAAAATTGCAATATAAAATAACTATTTACCCTTATCGGACATGAAGGATTTATGACCTGTCACCCATTAAACCAACCAATCATCCTGGCACCTGCCGGGGACACGTACTCTTTTCTTGCGGCAATAGCCGCCGGGACAGATGCGATTTACTGCGGCCTTAAAATT
Organism: uncultured Desulfobacter sp.; assembly: GCF_963666145.1. Classification (NCBI taxonomy): domain Bacteria; kingdom Pseudomonadati; phylum Thermodesulfobacteriota; class Desulfobacteria; order Desulfobacterales; family Desulfobacteraceae; genus Desulfobacter; species uncultured Desulfobacter sp. Next base: position 901,680 of record NZ_OY762614.1, read on the forward strand.
TTTTCAGCCCGCATGGAAGCCGGTAATTTTTCCATTGAAGAGCTGGCACGGCTGACCCAGTTTGCCCATTCTAAAGGAATTCAGGTCTATGTGGCCTTTAATTCCATCATTAAGGAATCCGAAACCGACAAGGCACTGCGCATTCTTGACAAACTTACCCGGCATACGGATGTTGATGCATTGATTATTCAGGATATCGCCATGGTGAGTCTTGCCGGACAAGCCGGATTCAAAGGCAAGCTCCATTTGTCCACGCTGGGCAACTGCACCCATCCCGCAGGACTTATGGCTGCACAGCAGGCGGGATTTTCCAGGGTGGTACTGCCCAGGGAGTTCAGCCTTGATGACATCAGGGCCATGGCCGCCGCAGTGCCCGACACCATGGATCTGGAGGTGTTTATTCATGGCGCGCTTTGCTACTCCGTGTCAGGCCGGTGTTACTGGAGTTCCTGGTTTGGCGGAAAAAGCGCCTTGCGCGGCCGCTGTGTTCAACCCTGCCGACGATTGTATGAACAGAATGGAAAAAAGGCCCGGTTCTTCTCATGTATGGATCTGTCGGCGGATGTACTGGCCAAAGTCCTCAAAGAGATCCCCCATATCAGTACCTGGAAGATTGAAGGCCGTAAAAAAAGCCCTCACTATGTTTACTACACGGTAATGGCCTATAAACTGCTAAGGGATGAGCCGGAACAAAAAAAACAGGCGCTGTCATTTCTATCATATGCCCTGGGACGGCAGGGTGGTCATTACAACCTATTATCCCACCGGGTCGCCAATCCCCTGGACCACGAGTCAGACACAGGATCAGGCCTGTTTTTAGGAAGGATAAAAAGCCCTGATAGTCCATATTTTATTTCCAGAGAAGCCCTTGTACCGGGTGATCTTCTGCGAATCGGGTATGAAGAAGACAGCTTTCATCAAATCGAGAAAGTGACCCGCGCAATCCCCAAAAAAGGCAAATATTTTTTAGCAGGCAAAAAAGGCAGGCGTATTAACAAAGGAACTGCCGTATTCATGATTGACCGCAAAGGACGTGAACTTCAAGATCAATTATCACGTCTTGAAACTGAACTTGGGGAAATTGCCAAGGTACAAATCAAACCGGCACACACGTCCCCCCCCCATAAAAGGACAGATGACAAAACAAAATCGCCGGGTATGCCAGGTCATCGACAAAGAAAACAGGTCGGACTACCTGAAATGGACGTTTTCAGAAAAGCACCTGTTAATTTAACTACACACAATGACACGGGTTTATGGATTTCTGCAAACAATTACGGCATCAAATCCCCGGCAAGGTCCTGGCTGTGGCTGGACCCCGTGCTTTTCCCCGAAGAGGAAAAGATCTGTCAAAACTATATCAGAGCAGCCATAAAGAAAGGGTCGAAAAACTTTGTACTCAACGCCCCCTGGCAGATCAGCCTATTTGACAATCCCCAAAGACTCAACCTCTGGGCAGGGCCCTTTTGCAATATCACAAATAGTCTTGCTGTGGAGGCTCTCAAACATAAAGGTTTTTCCGGTGCCATTGTCAGCCCGGAACTGGAGAGCGAGATTCTTTTATCTTTGCCCAAATCCAGCTGCCTGCCGCTGGGTGCAGTCTGCCGGGCGAACTGGCCTGTGGCCATATCAAGGATTGCAGCGCCGGACCTGAATATCGGGAAAAGCTTTAAAAGCCCCATGGGCGAATTGGCCTGGACCAGCAAGTTCAATGCGACCTACCACACCTTTCCCAACTGGTCCCTGGATCTGTCATCCAAAACCCAAGAACTGCAGCAGGCAGGTTTTGTCATGCTCGTCAATCTGTTTGAAAATATACCCAAAGGCATCCGGATGAAGCCGCGCCCAGGAACCTGGAACTGGAACTTGAAACTACTCTAAATTCTTTGGACTTTTCATTTGTAAATCTTGGAAGACAATGATAGGAATTGACTTGCAAGATTTGTAAAGAAAAGTTCGCACGACCTTACATAAAGCGTTCTGTTTTTGTTACGGGCTGGATCTGGTACAAAAAAATCAGATCAGCCCATGGCTGTTATTGATGGCACAGCAGTTAAAGGACCCGTTCTAAGGATGCAGGTATTTCCCCAAATTCACCAGTTAATGCGCTCACCCCTGGATTTCACCCATATTCTGGATGAAATTCCCCTGGGCATCATATTGATGGATACGGATTTGAGGATAGTTTATCTGAACCGGTTCTTCCAGGCACTGACCGGCTTTTCACTGGATATGGCCAGGGGTATCCCCTGTAAGAATATTTTGCGCAGTTCTGCTTGCATCATCAACTGCCCTGTGCTCGCCACCCACCGTAAAAACAGATCCGTTTCCTGCACCAGTGATATCATCAATACAGATCGCCAGAAACTGCCGGTGCGCATTACCACTGCACAGATAACAGACAACCAGGGTCATTTCACAGGTTATATGGAAACCATTGAGGATCTGAGAAGCAGTGCCACCAATGACCCGGAAAAAAACGTGGCCTACAGTTTTGCCAACATCATCGGCCGCAGCCGTAAAATGGAAATGATCTTCCAGACCCTTCCCATGCTTGCCCAAAGTGACGCCTCCATCCTGATCACCGGAGAGACCGGCACCGGCAAGGACCTTGTGGCCGAAGCCGTACACCAGACATCCGGTCGGGCCGGCGGGCCGTTTATAAAAATCAACTGCGGCGCACTGCCTGCGACCCTTTTGGAATCCGAAATTTTCGGACACATGAAGGGGGCGTTCACCGGCGCCGTGGAAAACAAACCCGGCCGGTTCAAACTGGCACACAACGGGACGATTTTCTTAACAGAAATCGGAGATCTGCCCCTGCCCCTTCAGGTTAAGCTGCTCACATTTCTTGATGACAGGGTTATCTATCCATTAGGCGCCACCAAGGGATTCAATGCCAATGTAAGGATCATTGCCGCCACCCACCGGGATCTTGAATATATGGTATCCATTGGTAAATTCAGAAAAGATCTTTTGTTCCGCCTGAATGTCGCCAGGGTTCATTTGCCGCCCTTGCGGGAACGCGGCGCCGACATTCGCCTGCTGCTTGACCATTTTTTAAACCATTACACCAAAAAACAGGGTAAAAAAATTAATGGATTTTCTGAATCGGCCCTGTCTGTTTTACAGGATTACACCTATGAGGGAAATATCCGGGAACTGAAAAACATCATGGAATATGCGGTTAATGTGGCCCAGGGGGATAAAATCGAATCGGATAACCTGCCGGCATATATTCTCGAGCAAGAGCCTTTGCAAAAAATTTCAAAGACTCCGGCACCGCAACCGGCCTTACAACACCCACCCGAACCACCGATAGGTGAGGCGCCTTTGCCACACGATGAAACCGGGCAGACCTGGTCTTCGGTGCAGCGGCAGATGATCATAGATGCCCTGAAAACAGCCCACGGCAAAAAAAGTAAAGCCTCACAAATTCTTGGCATGAGCCGCAGCACATTATGGCGGAAAATCAAAGCATATCAGATAGAATAAAATTATGACATTGCATAAGGTTGCCATTCCGATACTGGGTGAAGAGATTGTACCCAGGTTTGACCTGACCACGGAGGTCGTTATTTTGACAACAACCGAATCCTGGGAGATCCAGGACAAAAAAATTATTGTGCTGCCCAGATCCTCATCGGATGAACTGTGCCATACCCTTCTGGCCCAGGAGATCAATACACTGATCTGTGGTGCCATTGAAGATGAATATTATGAATTTCTCAAATGGAAAAAAATAGCGGTTTTTGACGGGATATCAGGCACTTGGACCCAGGCTTTTAATCGATGGCAGAATCAAATCTTGAACCCGGGAGATATCCTTTTTACCCGTATGGTTGAAGGCAACTTAATATAATGTTCTAAATTGTTTCAAAATGTACTTTTCAATTTGTTTCATAGCGTTTCAAATCTAATCCATCATTCTCTCACAAAATCATAATGCATTGTTTTAAAAGCAAATTATAAATTTGGCATATTACTTGCTCATTGTCTTCCTAACGAGAATTGATAACCTGAAACCCGGTTGAACTGATTGGAAAACATGCCCCTCATTGCCATTACATGCGGAATGTATGCCGCTCCCTACCGACTGATCGAAGCGTTATCGACTTTATACGAATGCGCTGTGTATGAAGACCCGGCACTTGTTAAACAAACCGGCCGGACACATGATCTGAAAACCGAACTTATTTTCAAGTCCATCCAGTGCAGACCGATCCCTTTTGACAATTTTACCCACGACAGAAAAAAATGCCTGGCCGCACTGAAGGTTCAGATATCCCATAATATTCTCAACGGCCCCTGTCTTTTTTCAGGTATATTATCCCACCTGATCCCGGTCTCAGTTTCCGGCATTTACAGAATTATGTCGGCACCCCCCATGCAGATCCGCAGACAACGGGCCATGCGCATTGCCCGGCTGTCCAGCCAGGCCGCCACCCAGACGATCTCCCAATCCGACCAGAGAGAACAGCGATTTGCCGCTCACCTGAATTTAGACAACCTGTGGGAACCGGCAAGACATGATATGGCTCTGGAATGGGAAAAAATTGATAAAACGACACATGACATGACCCTGGAAGATGTAAACCGAGTTCTGGAAAAAGTACGCCCGGGCATTGAAATCGCAACAAGCGATCCGAATAAAAAAATGCGGACCATTGATTTCAATATCAGTTCCCGGGTTGAAGCGGTTTTGGCGGGCCTTGGACACAGCCTGATCGTTGAATCGGATTCGGGCCACGTGCTTGTTACGATGGACGGAAAAGTCATGAACCTGACCCGGGCACAAAAGGAAATTGTGGATCTTGCAGGCGAAGTGCCGGGGGTAAGATCCGTTAAAACAAAAATAGGCCCAAACTTTTACAAGGGAGGCATCGCTCGCAATTTAAACTTTACCGCACCTTTCAAACGGAAAACTTGATAAAACAAACAGTTGAAAAATACTATAAATGCGAATAAAACGAATTTTAAATGAAGTAATAATTCATTAACCAAAAGGAGAGAGGGAACCAAATGACAACTGGAAATACAGATGCAGCAAAAGCACAACTGGACTGGAAAAGAATTCTGTTCATTTTAATCGGCCTGACCCTGTTCGCTATTGTTAATTTTTCTCCGGCATGGCCGGATGCTGTGGATCCTACCGGAAAACATTTTACCTTAAGCGCCCAGGGCAAAGGTGCGCTGGCCATTTTTCTTCTGGCCGGCACCTGGTGGGTATTTGAAGTCATCCCCATTGGCATAACCAGCCTGGCATTGGGTGCCTTTCAGGTCCTTTTTGCGGTGCGTACCGCCAAGGAAGCGCTGAAAGATTTCATGACTCCGTCGGTTCTGTTTATCTTCGGTTCCTTGGTCATTGGTATGGTGTTTACGAAAACCGGACTTACCAAGCGCCTGGCTTACAAGATGCTGGCCATTGTGGGGGAAAAAACCAGTATGATTTACCTGGGCTGCTTTGTGGTTACCGCACTATTGACCCATATTATGGCCCATACGGCTGTGGCAGCCACCATGTTTCCGCTCTTGATGACCATCTACGGGATGTATACGGATGAGCCCGGCCCCACCAAATTCGGCAAAGGTTTGTTCATCGGCATGGCATTTGTGGCAGGTGCAGGCTCCATTATTACGCTGTTGGGTGCTGCACGGGGTGCAGTTGCCCTTGGTTTTTTCAAGGACATTGTGGGACGTGAGATCTCATTCTTCGAGTTGACCTATTACATGTTTCCCGTGGGCTGGGGTGTAACGTTTCTTCTCTGGGGCTTTTTCATGATTGTGTGCAAACCTGAGAAAAAAACAATTCCAGGTATTAAAGAAAAAGCAAAAATGCTGGAAAAAGCCATGGGGGGGATCACAAAGCGGGAAATCCTGGCGGCAACCATCATTTTTTCCGCCATCGCCATCATGTCTGCAAAACAGTTTATCCCCGCCATATCCAGCCTGGACAAAAATGCGATTATGCTTGTGGCAACGGTTTTATTCTTTATCTTCAATATTCTTGACATCAAAGATCTTGAGACGATCCCCTGGAACATCATTCTTTTGTTTGGCGGTGCCATGAGTATCGGCTTCTGCCTGTGGGAAACAGGGGCGGCAGAATGGCTTGCCATCAACTGGCTGACCATGTTCCAGAAAGCCAATTACTTTGTGTTCATTTTAAGCATTGCATTCTTTGTCATGATCATGACAAACTTCATCATGAACGTGGCGGCCATTGCAATATCCCTGCCCGTGGCGCTGGTTATTGCCCCCTATCTGCATGTGGCACCTGAAGTCATTTTGTTTGCCTCACTTGTAACGGCCGGCATGCCGTTTCTGCTTCTGGTGGGTGCAGCCCCCAACGCCATTGCCTACGACTCCAAACAGTTTACCACAGGTGAATTTTTCATGTACGGCATTCCGGCTTCCATCATCCTGATGGTGGTTGTCGCATTGTCCATATTCTTGTGGAAACTCATGGGAATGCCCATCACAACAATGTAAAAAACAACCTTAACACTCTCAAAACAATTCAAGCCCCGGTTCATTTATCCATATGAACCGGGGCTTTGTCGTTGCCGGCACCGGTTATGTTGACACGTCCCTGTCAAATATAGTAAAAAACGGCTCAAATATTAGATCAGTCCATATTCGTATATTGAACCCAGGAGTTTTCATTTGAAAATAGTGATAATCGGTGCCGGAGGCGTTGGGTATAACATTGCCGGCCGGTTGGCCCTTGAAAGCAAGAATGTCGTGGTGGTTGATGTGGACGCACATGCCACCAGAAAAATTGCTGAAGACCTGGATGTCAAGGTCGTAACAGGATCGGGCAGTAACCCGGACACCCTGCGGGAAGCCGGTGTTGTCGGGGCGGATATCCTTTTGGCCGTCACGGACAGTGATGAAATCAATATCGTATCCTGCCTGATTGCCAACCAGATTTCGCCGATGACCCGAAAACTGATCCGTCTGCGCAATGAAGGATTTATCCCCTTTCACACCAGCTTGAAAAACGAAGCCCCGCACATTGACAACATCATCAATCCCGAAGCCGAAGTGGTAAAAACCATCAGAAAACTGATGACCATTCCAGGTGCGGTGGACAAGGGAGAATTTGTTAACGGCCGGGTTAAATATGTAGGCATGCGGCTTTTCAAAGACTCCCCCATCGCCGACATGGAACTTGCGGATTTCCATCACGTATTTGGCCAGGACCGGCCGTTGATCGCCGCCATCATCCGGGGCAATAAAGTGATCGTTCCCAGGGGCAAAGATAAAACCATGACTGGGGATCTGATCTATTTTGTATGCGACACAAAAAAACTTAAAGAGACATTAGGGCTTTTAGGGGTAACGGTCAAACCGGTTAAAAAGGTGCTGATTGTGGGCGGCGGCCGCATTGGTGCCAAACTGGGCCAATCCCTCGAGGCAGACGACATCCAGGTTAAGATCATTGAGTCGGATATGGATCGGTGCAATGACCTGTCCATGCAGATGAAGCGCACTGTGGTGCTCCATGGTGACGGCGGAGACCAGAAGCTGTTCATGGAGGAAAATATAAGCCAGATGGATGCGGTGGTCTCGGTGACCAACGACGATGAAACCAATATTCTGGTATCCCTTCTGGCAAAAAACATGGGGGTAAACAACACCATCACCCGTATCAGCAAGGCAAGTTATTATCCCTTATTGTCCACCATCGGCATTGAAAAAGTCGTCAGCCCCAGGGTATCGGCGGTATCTTCAATCCTCCAGGATATCCGCCAGGGAAATGTCATCTCCGACATCTCCATTTTCGGAGAACAAGGAGAGTTTATCGAAGCGGTTGCCCTGGCTTCTTCGGCCATCACCAAAGGCCCGATCAGGGACATCTCTTTTCCCAAAGGCACATTGCTTGTCTGTATTATCCGCCAGGACGAAATCATTATCCCCATGGGTGACAACCAGGTACTGGCAGGGGACCGCATCATTTTATTTGCCATCCAGGCCGCAGTGAAAAAACTTGAAAAAATGCTTACCGTAAAACTTGGGTTCTTCTGATGCGCTGGCCTTTTATCATACGGATTATCGGTGTCCTTCTTTTTGTACTAGGCCTTTCCATGATTCTGCCCCTCGCCTGCAGTCTGTTTTTTAAAGACGGTGCCCACCACGGCCATCTGACAGCTATGGCGGTGACCACCATTATGGGCGCCATCATGATTTTTATCTCAAAAAAGGCGGGAAACCATGACTATATCAACCAGAGAGAGGGCATTGCCGTTGTGGCACTGGGCTGGTTTGGCATCGGTCTTTTCGGCGCCCTGCCCTTTTTTCTGGCCCCTGATTTTTCAAACTTTACGGATGCGTTTTTTGAATCCGTTTCCGGATTCACCACCACGGGCTCCTCAATAATGACCAATATTGAAGGGGCGGCCCCCAGCCTTTTATTCTGGCGAAGTTTGATCCAGTGGCTGGGCGGCATGGGCATCATTGTTCTCTCTTTAGCCATTCTGCCGTTTTTAGGGGTGGGCGGCATCCAGTTATATAAAGCCGAAGTACCCAGTCCGGTACCGGACAAACTGACGCCCCGGCTGTCCGACTCCGCCAAAATTCTCTGGATAGTTTACGCGGGCATGACGCTTTTACTCATTGCATTTCTTTATTTGGGAGGAATGAATCTATTTGAATCGACCTGTCATGCGCTGACCACGCTGCCCACCGGCGGGTTTTCACCAAAAAATCTTTCCATTGCCCACTATAACAGCGCCTATTTTGATTACACCATTACCGTCTTTATGCTCCTTGCAGGCATCAATTTTTCCCTGCATTTCCAGATCTTGCGGGGCAACGGCCTTGCGTTCTGGAAGGACGCAGAATGCAGATTTTTCTTAGGCGCCGTGCTTGTGGGCACCATGGTCATCACCTTTAACACGTTGGGGACAGTGTATGACAGCCTTTCCAACGCCTTCAGGTTTGCCGCATTCCAGGTGGTTTCCATCGTCACCACCACAGGCTATGCCACGGCTGATTACGAACTATTCCCGGGCTTGTCCCAGGTGCTTTTATTTTTTGGTATGTTCATGGGGGCCAGTGCAGGTTCCACAGGAGGCGGCATCAAATGTGCCAGGATCATGGTCTGCATTAAATATTGCTACAGGGAGTTGTTCAAGCTGATCCATCCCCGGAGTGTCAGCCACATCAAATTGAACAACACCCTGATTCCCGAAGATTTGCTGCGCTCAATCCTTGGATTCATCGCTTTGTATATTTTAATCTTTGCCTTTGCCACGGCACTGCTGGCCGCACTGGGTGTGGATCTTTTGACCTCTTTGGGGGCGGTGGCATCGTGCCTCGGCAACATCGGACCGGGATTCGGCACAGTGGGGCCGGCGGAAAACTTCGCCCACCTGCCCCAGGCCGGCAAATGGCTTCTATCCTGGTGCATGCTGGCAGGACGGCTGGAAATATACACTGTGATTATACTTCTGGTTCCCGAATTTTGGAAACAATAGGGGCATTGATCAGCCGGATACGGCCTTGTACTCGAAAAAATTTACCAAATTTCAGCTTAGGCACTGCTTAGGTGTTTGGACGAAAAGTTGCCCAGATGCAAGGCGCAAGCAAGGCTGCAACCGGAGCGTACTATAGTACGTGAGGATTGCAGCCTTGTGCAGCAACGCCGCAGATGGGTGACTTTTCGTTCAAACACTGCATAGTGTAACCCGGGTATCATAATATGGCGTCCCGTTGCCTACAGTACTCACCATTTCGGCTGTAAGCCGATTCAGTCCGTGACCTGCTTTGATCCACCCGCCACGTTCGGTGATCAGACAGTCCCGCCTTGTGGCATCATCGGTACAAAGCAGGGCCTTAACCTCACCTGTGCAGCTTTTAACCATCACGGGCTGACCGTCGGCAAGTCCCAATTCTTCTGCCTCGGCAGGATGCAGGCGAACCATCGGCAATGGCGGATGATCGGCAAGGGTACGTTCGGAACAGATGAAATCAAAGGAGGCGACACTCAACAGGGTGTACGGATAATTTTCATCCGCATTGTTGAGCGCATCCCCATCAAATCGGGTCATAAATTCAAATTTCCCCGAAGGGGTAGGAAAGACCTTATCAAGGTAAGGTGCCATGGGTTCCGGGATTCGAAAAGGCGCATCTCTTAGCGCGCCCAAATCACCGCCCCAGGTTTTGATCGGCGCACAAATTTCAGCCAGCCACTTATCGGCGCTTTTGCAATACTGGTCTTTAAAAGGAAACCGCCGGGCAAGCGCGCAGAACATGTCAAATTCACTTCGGCATTCCCCCACGGGCGCAATGGCCGGGTTGACGGGCCCCACATAGTTATGGCCGTAACTTGCCATCACATCGTGCTCTTCAAGAAAGGTGGTGGCCGGCAAAAATACATCAGCAAGTTCCGCAGTATCATCCATAAAATGGCCGCTGTACACCACAAACTCCATGCGTTTAAATGCCTCGGCCACCAGTTCCGAGTTGGGCGCCATGCAGGCCGGATTGGCCGCCGTCACATACACCATGCGAATGGGGGGATTTTCTGCATTCAAAAGCTCTTGCCCCACATAGGGCATCAAAAGGGTCCGGCGCTTGGGATTCAGTTGATCCCCCCACCATTTTGGATCATAGGGACCGTATTCTTCAAATCCCTGGCTGACCCCGCCCCCTTCCACGCCGATATTCCCTGAAATCGCCCCCAATGCATCAATGGCACGGATGGTAAAATGGGCGTCTTTGTGGCGGTGAAGCCCCCAGCCCAGCAGGATTGAGGTGGGCTTAAAGCTGATCAGCGTATCTGCAATGTACTCGGCATCATCTTTGGCCACACCGGCAAGGCAGCACAATTCATCTATGGTGTAGCCATCGAGAATCCCTTTGTATGTATCGTAACCTGCGCTGTGATGGGATAGAAAATCAGTATCATGGGCATTTCGTTCGATCAAAATTTTTGCGGCGGCCATGGCCAGATACACATCCATATTCGGAGCCGGGGCAATATGACGGTCCGAAAGGGTCGCACTGCGGTTCCGGAAAGGATCAATGGTGATGACCCGACCGCCTTTCTTCCGGATCTCCTTGATGATGGGAACCAGTCCGATCTGGGTGGTGGCAGGATTTCTGGCCCAGAGGATCATGGCCTTGGATTTGTAATGGTCCAGGGGATCATGGGAGATACGGTTGCCCAAATCCAGGTTCTGGGATGCCTGGCCGGTGCCGCCGCACAAAGAGCCGTGCAGGATGGTGACACCGCCGAACAGGTTGAAAAAATATTTGTTGAGCAGCTTAAGTGCAGTTCGCTCCCCATAGCCTTGGTAGTAAAGAATCGCTTCGGGACCATCCTCATCACGGATCGCCTTCATCTTATCAGCGATGGTATCCAACGCGTCTTCCCAGGAAGTCTCCCGCCAGCCTGAACGTCCACGCATCATAGGCCTTGTGATTCGTTCCTTGCTGTAAACACGATCAATGTATTTTAATGCCTTGTGGCAGGCCAGCCCCCGGGTCAACGGATGGGTTTTTGATCCCGTCAAACGAATTAATCGGCCATCTTCAACTATGGCTTCAAGTCCGCAGGTGTTGGGACAATCCCGGGTGCAGGTGGTGATAATTTTTTTGATGTCGCTCATATCCAAGCCTTTGCTACGTTGAACAAATGACACATATTTGTCTTTCTTCTAAAAATGCGTTGTAAAACAATATTGAATGCAAGGCAAGTTGTTAATGGGAGTCTAAAATATTGTCACCTGATAATTTCTATGATATGGATTTTCCGATCTAAACTGTTTTAACAATCAAGGATTGTAAATTGAATTACCAACACGCACCTTAAGGCCGAAACTGGGGATTTTCGCTGATGATCAGGAAACTCCTCAAAATAATAATTAAAAAACAGGATAAAAAATGAACCAGTTACAGCGACTCAGCGACCGGATTATCAGCCGTGTAAAAATTAATTTGGAAGAGTTCGAATTTGACACAGAGCCCTTTGTCATCAATGCGCTTGATCATGAAAAAATGCTCGAATTCTACGCTTTTTACGGCATTACCTCCCAGCACCCCCTCTATTTTAATTTCAAAAATTCCAATATCGCAGGCAGTTATTTTTTAGGGAAATGTTATGTGGAACGATCAGCTATCTATAAAAGCGATGTCCGGGGAGATGAACTCAAAAGAAAGGGCGACAGCATAATATCGGCCAAGAACCTCCCCCTGGTTGAAGATGAAATGATCTCCATTATGGACAGTCTGCTTTACAAAACCCTGGTCCACAGCAATTCCCACAACCCTGAAAGCCCTGAAATGTTTATTATCCGGAACACCATTTCCGGTCACTACGCCAACATCCACGGGTCCACTCTGGAAGGCTGTTTTCTAGGTCCCTTTGCCACCGTGGATTTAATGAACCTGCATTCGTGTATCGTGGGAGAATTTTCCTATGTTCAGGTTGGAGAGCTTTTTCACCGCAAAATAGATCCCGGCACCGTCTGGATCAAAAACCCCCATTTTGAATTTAAGTACAAGTTTAAAAACAGCATCCTTGATAATTTTGTTGGGGTGAATGATGCCCACCAACCCCGGGGGGTGATTTACGACTTTGTCAGGGCCCGGGATCAGGAATTTGAAAAATTGTTCGAGGTCATGCACTTAGAACCCTTTGAAGTCCCGGATACCTCTGCCGTCAACCGGTATGCAAGGATCAAGGGAAAAACCCGTATCGGAGAGAACGTCCTGGTGGCCCAGAGAGCCTTTCTCCAGAATGCAACCTTGGGGAACGGATCCAATGCCCAGGAAAATTCCTATATTATTGATTCCGTCCTGGAAGGCAATTGCATTACCGCCCATGGCGGTAAGATTATTCATGCCGATGTGGGGCCGGATTGTTTTGTGGGATTTAACTCCTTTTTAAATGGAGGACCCGACACACGGATTCAAATTGGTGAAGGCTGTATTATCATGCCACATACCATCATTAACCCAAGTATGCCGATACAGATTCCCAACGAACATCTGGTATGGGGATATATCCAATCTCCGGAAGACCTTGCCACGAATACAATTTCGCTGGATGCGTTGGCTGAGGTCAGGGAGAGCATCACTATTGGAAAAATGACCTTTTCGGGAAAAGGTTCCGTATTCATCGGCTCTTTTAAGGATCGGTTAAAAAAGATACTTAGGGACAACGGGGCATTATATAAGGATGGAGAAAACAGAGGGCATGCCCAGGATGACCAGAATATCTCCTATAATATTATTCAGCCTTACCCGACAGGAGAAAAACAAGGATTGTATCCATCCATAAGAATCAAGCCTTAATTTAAAAAAACCAGGCGGTGTTCAGGGCCGTAGATTTCAAAAATTAAGCGAAATTGTGGTCCTGACAAAATATTACAATCAATGACAAGGATTTGCTTATGAACAATTTCTCGGAAAAGAGAAGCGCTCAAAGATATATTCATAAGTTGCCGATGAATTTTTACCGTATGGACTATCAGGATATGCATAACAGCTATTATGCAGAAATGAGTGATTATTGTGATAACGGACTGTCTCTGTTGACTAATGAGAAATTAGTTCTAGGAGAACTGATCGTTCTTGAGCTAAAGGACTTAGATTCCGACATAGAGCCACCCATAAAAGCAAAAAGTTATAGTGGCATCATCAGATGGGGGAAACGATTTCCAGCAACCAATACAGGAACTTACGGTCTTTACAAATATGGAATTGAATTCTCTGCATGATCTACTTATACAAAAAAAGATAATTACATTTCAGGCTTTGAAATTGTTTCATTCTGTTACAATTTTTCTTGACAAACCCAAAAAACAACATGTACAAACCAAGAACTTTTATCAAGCAGAAAACTTAAGCGATAGTAATTTACAAATTGAAATAGAAAATAAATTGGGGAAGGTATGTGTCAATTTTTTAATTCCACATTAATCATTGTGCTCGGCGGTTTTCTATCTCTTGTATTGGCCCGGCAGAAGACATTATCCAAAGGCGTTGCCGTCTTGTTGTTAAGCGCAGGATCTCTTTTAGGTCTAATTGATTCCGCGGGCATGCTCTTAAATACAGGCGAAGCCTTTGCCTCCTTTAAGTATTTGGATCTGTTTTCGCTGTCCTTTCATGTTGACGGTCTTTCCGCCTTTTTTCTGACCGCCATTTTTGCCGTTTCCATGATGGCGACCATTTACAGTTTCCACTACATGGAAAATGATGACGCCGGCATTAAAACCGGCGTCAATTACTTTTTTTTCAGTATACTCATCGCCTCCATGGCCCTGGTGGTGACCGCAGCAAATATACTGACCTTCATGATTTCATGGGAACTTATGTCCCTGTCCTCATTTTTCCTGGTGATTTACAGCCATGAGTCAGCCGAGAACAGGAAGGCCGGCTACCTTTATTTTGTCTTTTCCCATGTGGGTGCCATGTTTTTACTTGCCGCATTCGGGCTGATTTACGGCCATACCGGCAGTTTTGACTTTGCCCTCATGGCCAATGTGCCGGAAGCCGTCAAAATATTGATCTTTGTTTTCTCATTTATCGGGTTCGGATCCAAAGCCGGTGTGTTTCCCTTTCATGTCTGGTTGCCCCATGCACATCCTGCGGCCCCCAGCCATATTTCAGCGGTGATGTCCGGGGTGATGATCAAAACCGGTATCTATGGCATACTGCGAATCTACACGATTCTGGACTTTCACTCCCCAATTTTTGGGTATATCACCCTGATGGCCGGCGTGGTTTCAGGAGTCCTGGGGGTGGTTTATGCCCTTAGCCAGCACGATATCAAGCGGCTTCTGGCTTACAGCAGTATGGAAAATATCGGTATCATCCTCATCGGTTTGGGCGTCGGAATGATTGGTGCGGCAACGGGAAATCCCCTGGTAGCCGTACTTGGCTTTGGCGGCGGCATACTCCACGTCCTCAACCACTCCATGTTTAAATCCCTGCTGTTCATGGGAGCGGGCATGGTGCTGCACCAGACCGGTACACGGACCATTGACGCCCTGGGCGGACTGCTCAAGGGGATGAAAATCACCGGCACAACCGCCATCATAGGGTCTTTGGCGATTTGCGGGCTGCCGCCGTTTAATGGATTTGTAAGTGAATTCTTAATATACATGGCCGGTTTTAAAGCCATCCCATTAGGATCCGTCAGTTTTGCCATGAGTATCTTTGCAATTATCGGCCTGGCCGTTATCGGCGGGCTGGCTCTGGCATGCTTTACAAAAGTGATCGGCGTCGTTTTCCAGGGAGAACCCAGAACCAAGGCCGCCGAAAATGTTAAGGAACATGGCTTTACCATGTTGCTTTCCATGGGAGTGCTTGCCGCAGCCTGCCTGACCATCGGTGTGTATCCCAAGATGTTCATCAACATGGCCTTAAAGGCGGTGCAGGCATTAGGCCTTGATTACGGTCAGGTTCCTGTTGAGCCTTTTGGTCAGATCACCTGCAACATCTCCTTTGGTGCGCTCCTGTTTATCGTTCTGCTCCTGGTTGTCATGGGCATCAGGTCTTTCTATTACAGGAACAAAACCATCACAACATCCGGAACATGGGGCTGCGGGTTTACCCAGCCAACGGTTAAAATGCAGTACACGGGCTCTTCTTATGCCGGATCCATTGTCGAATTTTTCAGTGCTGCCGCGCCGCTCACGGAAGATCATCCGCCCATCAAAGGACGGTTTCCGTTAAAGACCCATTACCGCAGCTATATCAACGACATTGCAGAGCTTCACCTGAACAATGCGGTTGTCCGTCCTGTTTTCTACCTGTTTGACAAGCTTCGGTGGATGCAGCACGGAGATATTCATCTGTATATCGGCTATATTTTGCTGGCAATTATATTGCTGTTGTTCTTTATATGAAGGAATGTTGTATGATTCAATCTATTTTACTTTGGCTTGCAGCCATTCTGACAGCACCGTTTTTTTCGGGCCTGATCCTGAAAATCAAGGCATTTTTCGGCGGGAAAAAAGGTCCGCCCATTTTGATCAATTACTACACCCTGATCAAACTGTTTAAAAAGGGATCGGTTTACAGCAACAGTACTACATTTGTATTTAGGCTGGGACCCGTCATCTCCCTTACCTCGGCAATTACCGCGCTGATGTTCCTTCCCATTGCAGGGTACGATCCGATATTCTCTTTCAACGGAGATGTGATTTTTGTCCTGTACACCCTGGGACTGGGTCGGTTTTTCACCATTGCAGCAGCCATGGATACCGCATCTCCCTTTGAAGGCATGGGTGCGGCCAGGGAAGCCTACTTCCCCATCATCTGCGAAGCCGCCATGTTCATGATCCTGATCTTTTTTTATCGGATCACGGGCGAACTGCAGTTGTCCGCCTATTTTGCCGGCAACACCACCCAGACTATGTGGAGTTCGGCAGGCGCCCCGCTGCTCTTCATCGTTCTCTCGTTTTTCATCGTCCTTTTGACTGAAAATTCCAGGGTCCCGGTGGATGATCCGGCCACCCATCTTGAACTGACCATGATCCATGAAGTTATGGTTCTTGATCACAGCGGCCCGGATTTCGGACTGATTGAGCTTGGCTCTTTTTGCAAACTCATGTTCTATTCCACCATCATCTCAAGATTGATTTTTCCCTGTAACTCCCAAATTTTAGGGCTGCCGATAGTGATGTATATCGTCGGGCTGTTTGTGGTCTATGTTGCCGTAGGCGTAACCGAATCGGTGATGGCCAGATACAGAATGGACAAGGTGCCCCAATTTGTACTGACATCCTTTGCCCTGGCCTTTTTTGCAACCATCATCACCTTGGAGCTTGTGAAATGATATTCAATCCGGTTGATATAATTTTATCCTTTGTACTACTGTCGGTTCTGTTTTCATTCGGGGCCGATCGTATACTGATTTTAATCAAACTGTTGGGATTCCAGGGCGTGGTGGTCTCCATCATTCCCTTTTTCATCGGTCATGATATGGCTGACGGTGACACGGTGTTTACCTTGGCCACCTTGCTCATCCGGGGTGTCATTATTCCCTTGAGCATTTTTGTAGCCATCAGAAAAGGTGCCATCCGCAGGCGGGTAGAGCCTATTATCGGATATCATGCATCCCTTTTGTGCGGCCTTGCGGTAATTATCGGTGCCTCCTATATTTCCGGACGCCTGGATATCGGCTCCGTAAGCGGCTTCAAACTGCTTGAACCCACAGCTATTGCTCTGCTCATCACCGGCATGTTTCTGCTCATGGCACGGAGAAATGCCATTGCCATGGTCATCGGATATATAATGATGGAAAACGGGATTTCCCTGGTCGGGTCCGGCTTGTCCGTAGGCACCCGCCATATTGTTGAATTTGGTATTTTGCTGGACGTTCTGGCCGGAGCTATGATTATGGCCGTGATCCTGCGTAACATTAAACAGACCTTTGACGACGTGGATACGGCGTTGCTTAGAACCTTAAAGGATTAGGGTATGGTTGAATTAATATTTGCGATCCCTTTTATTGCGGGGCTTATAGCTTTTTTTCTGCCGAAATTTCTCGGCCGGTCTTTGTTGGTAATGGTCGGAGCGGTTCATCTGACGCTTTCTTATAGGCTGTGGAAATTTAATCCCCCTGCCTATTTTGAACGATATTTTGCAGTGACCCCCGAAGGTATGCTTTCGCTGCTGGTGATTTCCCTACTCTTCTTTTTGATCTCCATTTACACGGTGGGCTACCTTAGAGAAAGCAAAATCCAGTCCGAGGGAATTTTCACCGGCTCCATGCTGGTGTTTTTGGGCACCATGACCATGGTTACCCTGTCCGACCATATCATGGTGATGTGGATAGCCATTGAGGCCACAACGCTTGCCAGCGCCCCCTTAATTTATACCCATCGTTCCGCGGCGTCCCTTGAGGCAACCTGGAAATATGTGCTCATCTGTTCGGTGGGCATTGCCATGGCACTTTTGGGATCTGTTCTGGTGGCTTTTTCCATGGGGCCGGCCAATACAGGGCTAACCATCTCTTTTTCCGCTTTAGCCGGGGTGGCTAAAACTCTGGACCCAGTGTGGCTTAAAGCGGGATTTATCTTTGTCCTGGTGGGATACGGGACCAAGATGGGGCTTGCACCCATGCACACATGGCTGCCCGATGCCCACAGCGAAGCGCCAAGCCCTGCTTCGGCTCTTTTATCGGGGGTTTTACTTAACTGCGCTTTTCTTGGCATCTTTAAAACCAATAAGATCATGGTGGCTGCGGGGCTTCAGGACTTTTCCGGCGGTATTCTTATGGTGTTCGGCCTATTGTCCATTCTGGCAGCAGCTACATTTATTCTTAAACAGAACGAATATAAACGAATGCTGGCCTATTCCAGTATTGAGAATATGGGTATCATTGCATTCGGCACCGGCGTGGGCGGCTTAGGGGTATATGGTGCAGTGATCTGCATGCTCCATCACAGCCTGATTAAGTCCTCTTTGTTTCTTTCGTCAGGCAATATTCTATTAGGATACGGGGACCGGTTTATCAAAAATACAGGCAACCTGGTTAAGAGCATGCCCCGGACCTTTGTGGCCTTTTTTGCAGGGTTTGCCGGGATTGCAGGATTTCCGCCCTTTGGTATTTTCATCGGAGAATTCTGTATCGTTGTCGCAGCCTTCAAAGCCGGTTTCCATGTGGCCGTCACCGTTTTTATACTCAGCCTGTGTGTTATTTTTGCAGGATTTGCCAACCAGGTCATGAAAATCAGCTTCGATGAAACGGACACCGTTATCAAAATGAAAGAAACCATCGGCATGGTCTGGCCCCAGTATCTGTTACTTTTAACCTCACTGATCTTGTGTTTCTTTATTCCGGATTCATTGAATCAAACCATATCCGATGCAATAACAGCCATCGGCGGAGGACTTAGATGAGCAACGCTTTTTTACAGATTTCAAACGCTGAGAAAGTCTCCCGGGAGTCCATTCCCCATCTTGCTTTTGATGAATTCCGGAGCCAGGCTCTGGACATGGTGACAAACGGAGGAAAAGTTGTCCAGTATTTTGCCTATCCGGACAAGCAGAGACTCAAACTTTTAGCGGTATTGAGGACCGACAAACTTTTTGCAGCCGGCTGCGATGCACCGGATCCATATCCGTCATTCACCAGAATCTGCGAACCCTTTCATCTGTTTGAACGGGAAATGGCAGAGCAATTTGGTATATGTCCCCATGGCCATCCCTGGCTGAAAATGGTTCGATACCATCCGAATTACACGGACGGTGCAGCAGATGTGTTCGGCAATGACTATTCCAAGGACATTCCCGGAAATTATAAATATTACCAGGTGGAAGGTGATGAAATCCACGAGGTTGCTGTGGGGCCGGTCCATGCCGGGGTAATCGAGCCGGGCCATTTCCGATTCAACTGCATCGGAGAACGGGTGCTGCACCTGGAAATCCAGCTGGGGTATCAGCACCGGGGCATTGAACAGCAATTGCTTGGGGTGCCGGCCAAACGTCTTCCCATCATTTGTGAAAACATTGCAGGCGATACCACCATCGGACACAGTCTGTGCATGGCCCAGAACCTGGAGGCCCTGACGGGGGTTGAACCGGATCAAGGCGCCCGGATCATCCGGACCATTGCCCTGGAACTTGAACGTCTGGCCAACCACATCGGCGATCTTGGGGCACTCAGCGGGGATGTTGCATTTCTGCCTCCGGCCAACTATTTCGGCCGGATCCGGGGGGATTTTCTTAACCTCTCCCTCCTGATTTGCGGCAACCGATTCGGCAAGGGCCTGGTTCGGCCCGGCGGGGTTCGATTTTCCCTGTCCAATGATGTGCGACAAGTCCTTAATGACCGCCTGGCAGAGCTTAGGCCCGAAGTGGAACATGTACTGGAACTGCTTTTTAATGCCGTCACCGTCAGGTCCAGGTTTGAGGGGTGCGGATCGGTGAGTCATGAAGATGCCGAACATCTCGGACTGGTCGGCCCGGCCGGTCGGGCCAGCGGAATGGCATATGATGTGAGGCGGTGTTTTCCTAGTGAACACTACCGGCACCTGGGCATCCCGGAAAATAAAAAAGCCACGGGGGACGTCTATGCCAGAGCTCGGGTCAGGTACGACGAAATCCTCCAGTCTCTTCAAATCGTTGAATCACTGGCCGCCATTCCCGTTGAAACCAATTGTGTAAACGAAGGTTTGATGAACGAGCTGCCGGCTTCAAGCTTTTCCGTATCACTGAATGAAGCCTGGCGGGGTGAAGTCTCCCATGCCGTCTTGACTGATGAAAACGGAAAAATCCTAAGGTACAAGATAAAGGACCCCTCCTTTCACAACTGGAACGGGTTGGCCATGGCGCTCAGGGACACCGGGATATCTGATTTCCCCCTGAACAATAAGAGTTTTAATCTATCCTACTGCGGATTTGATCTTTAAAAAAGCGGAGAATATCATATGCTCAGTGTATTTAAAAACAGATTTGAACAAGGCTACCGGACCAACCGATATCCCGAAGAAAAGGTCAAGGTATTTCCCCGCTACCGAGGCAGACCCGTTATCCAGAACAATATCTCCGGGGCAACCCTTGAAGCCTGTGCGGCATCCTGTCCCCAGGACGCCATATTGGTAGAGGATAAAAAAATCGACATGGGCCGGTGCGTATTTTGTGGCACCTGCGAACAGACATCCAATGGCCAAATCAAGTTTACCAATGACTATGAAATTGCAACGTCTGAGCGTGCAGATCTGATTACAGATGGAGATCTTCCGGCCCTGGCCGAGCATGCCAAAAAGCATTTTAAAAAACTGTTCGGCCGCTCTTTGCAATTGCGCCAGGTCTCTGCAGCCGGTTGCAATGCATGTGAGGCAGACCTGAACGTATTGGCCACGCCCTTTTTTGATTTGGCCAGATTCGGCATCAACTTTGTCGCCTCCCCCCGCCATGCCGACGGCATTGTGGTGACAGGCCCCGTATCCAAGAACATGAAAACCGCCTTGCTCCAAACCTATGAGGCCACCCCGGCACCAAAGGTCGTCATCGCCGTGGGCTCATGCACCATCAGCGGCGGGCCGTTCACCGGAAGCCCTGAAATCACAGAGGGACTGAACAAAATCCTGCCGGTGGATCTGTTTATCCCGGGATGCCCACCCCATCCCATGACCAACCTTCATGCACTGCTTTCCTTTTTTAAGTGATGTGAAATACAGAGAAGCAGACTGAAAGAAAAAGAAGTCGGTATCGCAAAAATATTACGGCCGGGGAAAGTGTCTTTCCCCGGCCGTTTTTGTTCAATGAAATGAAGTGAAACGCTATTCGCTGGCACGCTCACTGTATTCCCGGGTCCGGGTATCAATCTTGATCAACTGATCTTCATTCACAAACGGAGGCACCTGGACTTCGAAACCGGTTTCCACCGTGGCCGGCTTGGTGTCGCCCGTGGCAGTATCGCCTTTGGCCCAGGGTTCGGTGGCAGTAACCCGCAGGACCACAAAATTGGGCAGTGTGACGCCGATGGGCTTCTGGTTGTGCAACAGAACGGTGCACACGGTATTCTCCTTGAGCAGGTCCACGTTCTCCCCGATCTGATCCTGGGTCAGCATGATCTGATCGTAGGTGGTGGAATTCATAAACCACCAGCCCTCACGGTCTGAATAGAGGTATTCCATATCCGTTTCTTCCAGGTCAGCCTTTTCAAATTTGTCACCGGAACGGTAGGTACGTTCAAACTGGGAACCTGTGATCATATTTTTAAGTTTGCACTTATACAGGGACTGCCCCTTGCCAGGCTTTTTAAACTCAAAACCCACAATCACATGGGGATCACCGTCAATATCCAGTTTAAGCCCTTTTCTCAAATCGCTGGCTAAATACATCCAATCTCCTTAATTTTTAAATAACAGCCATGGGCTGAATCGGCAGATCAACACCCGGACCCAGCCCACATCAAAATATGAAAGTAATTTATTGGTTTATTGAAACATTCATACTATTAAAAGCGAACCCAATAAAACATATTCCGTCATTCTTGGCAAGCTCAGACCAAAAACAGCTTGCAATTTTACCATGTTTATAGGAAAATTCGTTGATTTAAATCTAATCATTGCAGGAAATACCCATGATCATAGTTATCGACTTCGGATCCCAGTTTAACCAACTGATCGCCCGGCGTGTCAGGGAAAACAATGTATACTGCCAGGTGGAACCTTCGGATATCACCCTTGATAAACTAAAGGAACTTTCCCCCACAGGCATCATTCTTTCCGGCGGGCCGTCTTCCATCTACGAAGAGAACAGCCCGACCATCGACGCCGGCGTTTTTGACCTGGGCGTACCCATTCTCGGCATCTGTTACGGCATGCAGTATATGGTACACACCCTAGGGGGCACCATTGAACAAGCCAGTAAGAGAGAGTATGGCTTTGCCGAGTTGCGAATCACGCCGGGAAACCCGCTGTTCAAGGAGATGGACGACAGTTTCCAGTGCTGGATGAGCCATGGAGACTCTGCAAAAACGCTGCCCGAAGGATTTGAAATCACAGGTCAAACCGACAACACACCCATTGCAGCCATCGCAAATTACAGCAAAAAACTGTTTGGCCTTCAGTTCCATCCTGAAGTTGAGCACTCCATCAACGGAGCTGCCATGATCCGTCATTTTCTGTTTGATGTCTGCGGTTGCGATCAGAACTGGACCATGAAATCATTCAGTGAAGGTGCCATTGCCCAGATCAAGGATGCGGTGGGAGACAAAAAAGTCATCATGGGCCTTTCCGGCGGGGTGGACTCCTCTGTGGCCGCCACCTTGATCCATAAAGCCGTGGGGAAAAATCTGCACTGCATTTTTGTGGACAACGGACTGTTACGACTCAACGAAAAAGAGCAGCTTGAGGTCAGCCTTCTGGCCAATCTGGACATGAACATCAAGTTTGTGGATGCCCAGGAAAAATTCTTAACCGCACTGGCCGGGGTTACAGACCCGGAAAAGAAGAGAAAGATCATCGGCAAACTTTTCATTGAGGTGTTTGACGCCGAGGCCAAAAAGGTTGAAGGCGCACAGTTCCTTGGCCAGGGCACCTTGTATCCGGATATCATTGAATCCAAATCTGCATTTGGCGGTCCCACTTCGGTCATCAAATCCCACCACAATGTAGGGGGCCTGCCCGAAGAAATGAACTTGAAACTGGTGGAGCCCCTGCAATTGCTGTTCAAGGATGAGGTCAGAAAACTGGGTCTTGAACTGGGCATCCACGAGGACCTGATCTGGCGCCAGCCCTTCCCCGGCCCCGGACTTGCCATCCGCATCCTGGGCGACATCACCCGGGAACGCCTGGATATTCTTCGCAAGGCCGATGACATTCTGCTCCAGGAGATCAAACAGGCCGGCCTTTACAGAAAGCTATGGCAGTCATTTGCGGTTCTTTTACCCATCAAAAGTGTGGGGGTTATGGGTGACAAACGCACCTTTGCCAATTGCCTGGCCATTCGTGCGGTCACATCCAATGACGCCATGACGGCGGACTGGGCCAAGCTGCCCCACGATCTCCTAGGAAAAATTTCCAACCGAATTATCAATGAAGTGGACAAGATTAACCGCGTGGTTTTTGACATCACCTCAAAACCGCCCGGCACCATTGAATGGGAATAACGACCATGGGCTGGACGGTCTGGACGATCGGAACTAGGACGTTCAGCCCACAACACAATAAAAGAAAATACGGGCACCAATCAAGTTATGAGCGAAAACAGACTCGGGGATTACCTGAATCCAGATGGGGATCAGGCATTTGAGGATGATGGGGAAGGTTTTGGGGGGTCAGTTTTTCAGCAGGAAGCCAACACCCTTAAAATAGAAAAATTATCCCAGCGGGTGACGATCATCTCGGTGATCATTCCCTGCATCATTCTCGCCATTCTCATCTTTGTCTATCTCGATATCACCGAAAAAGTGGTGGACGTGGACCAGACCCAGGCAGACCATGTGGCGCAGGTGTCACAGGATCTTGACATCAAGCTCAATGCCTTGGATGTCAGGATCGCCAAAGCCACCCACGAACTGGATGAAAAGCTTACAGCTATAGAAACCAAACGCCAGGCCCTTGAAAACCAGACCGCAAAAATGTCGGCGGCCAAAGTGGATCTCAAGGCCATGGAGGCTGCCCTTGCCAAGCTGGATAAACGGATTAAGACCAATGCAGATCAGAACAAATCTACCCTGGCCGCCACTGAACGTATTAACCAGCAACTTTTAGCGAGCATTGATAAAAACAGTGCGGAGTTCAAAACCGTCTCCGGACAGATCAAAAAGGAATTTCGCCTGTTTAAAGAGGAGTTTGACGCAAGACTGCTTGAATTGTCCGCCTACGAACAAAAAATTGCACAGCTCAGTAAAGATACAAATCTGCTGGGCCAGCAACTGGACAAATTAAAAAAAGATACGGCTGCATCCATGGACAAGAAAATGGCGCAGCTCAAGCAGGAGCTTGAAACACAGATTGCCGACGCAAAAAGACGCGCTGATGCAGCCCATTCCACAGCGAAAAAAGCTGCGGCCACAGCTGATACTGCTAAACCGACACCCCTGGCCCAATCAGTAACATCGCCCAAAGCGCCCGCCTCCCCGCCCCCCCCAACACCCAAAGCACAACCGCCGAGTGTGCCGGGCACCGGGGGCATCTCAGAGCAAGATCTTTCACAATAACAACCATCGGCTGACCCGCCGGAGGCGTTGCCGCCCCATAAACATTTAACAATTTAAAGATCTACAATAATATTTTTATAAAAGAATGAGCCACGCCCCATCCTCCAGCGCCCGGATCAGAGAAGAGCAGCTTCTGATGAATCATCGTCTGGATTTTTCTGCAGCATACATGGGAATCAAATACATAGGTGAGCATGCAGCAAATTATCCGTTTACGATTACCCGGCAGACCCTGGATGCGCTGTTTGCTGTATTTGATACAACCAGTTTTAAAAAGGCAAAACAAGCCTTTTTTCTGTATCATGAGACCGCCTGCACCCTGGTGGAGATGGCCAAAACAATGGAGAACGATATTTTCCGAACCATTGTACCAGACCTTCTATCGCTTCTGATGAAAAGTACAGGGAACCGGCTTCGTGCATTAAGCCAGGCGCTTGGCCGGTTAGCGGACAATCGTCCGGCACAAAATGTTCCGCCTCTCCACGACAATGCCATGCCGTTGGAGATAAATTTTTCCTGCCTTGCCGAAAAATTTACACTCACGGGGCAAGAATCGTCTGCCAAGGGGCAATGGATCTGGAAAGGCAGAAGCCTGATTTTCAGGATAGAAACAACGATCCTGGGCGTTATCAAATTTGCAACATCCAAGGACAATACCAATGAAATCCACCAGGAAGCGGCATGGATGGACTGGTTTGCCCAGGATGCTATAAATTCCGATGCCCTTGTACCCGAACCGGTCCGTATCCAGGGCCGATATCTATTCAAAATTACGGATGAACTACCCCAAGGGGGACCGCAAAAAATATACGGCCCGGTCTGCATCGTCTTTATTCCTTGCCCGGGGTATTACGAATACCCCAATGTCAAAGATGCGGATCTAAAAAATATTAGAACATCGTTTTTCAAATCCGCCTTTGCTTTGGGCAAACTTTCATCCCTGGGGCTCTACCATACGGCATTGATTCCGTTATTTCATAACCGGGTTCAGCAAAACCGGAGAAACGACAACGGCAGATATCTATGGGAACATGCCGGGCGTCTGGATCAGTGGCTGGACTCAAGCCGGTTTCCCAACTTTGCCGCATCGGGTTTGCGGGATTTTGAACATATTACCTGCCAGGCAAAGCCGTTAGACCTTGAGCATTATTCAGGAGAATACCTGCTCAGTTTTATTCTGGTGGCCGGTTCCTGTTTTAGAAACCAGGCCCCCCACCGGCGGGGCACAGACAATACCATACCCTATGTGGACACCCGGGATCTTTTTTGCCCGGATCTATTCGAATCGCTTTTAACCGGGGTGTGTGAGCACTATTTCAAAGGCCTAACCCAATGTGAGTCCTTTGATCCGGAGCCCTTTAACTTTCCTGTACTCGTCCGACAGCTTATTGAAAAAATGGGAATAGATGAACATATGCAAGAGGCATTAAGGATACAGGATCAGTTGGCCATGGATGATGAACAGTTTAAACAATTCCTTGCGGAACGGGGTGTGAGCCGTGTACCGGCCAAAGGGGAACAAGAGATTACGCTGTTTACCGGCCCCCATCTTGGCGACTTTAATCAGGCCATATCCATACCGGAACTTATTGAATTTTTATTTAAATTTTCTGCATTATGTGTGTCGACCTGCTTTCTAAAAAAGCGTTAATTCACACGCAGTTTATCCCCGGGATGAATGACATGCCGTGTTGACAATTTGTTCATTTGAAGCAATTTGTACAAGGAAATCTGATATTTTCCGGCTATGATTGAAAGGCTCTCCCCGGATTTTACCAGATGGTACTTTCCAGAAGTACTCTGGGGTTTGGGCAGGGTATGATAAAGGGCGGCAAATTTTTTCTGAAAATCCTTATGAGTTCCCTCGGGCACAAGGAGTGTGGTTGCGCCCTTGCCCAGGTAATATCCCCGAAGCTGAGGGTTATAATCCTTAATGGTCTTAAATGAGATGCCGCAGGCCTTGGCGACCATCGTTAAGGGCACATCGTTTTGCGGGGAAAGTTTGATTTCATCAAAAGAAAAAACCGGATAAAGATCCTGGAGCTCAAGGTGGAATCCATACTTTTCCGGGTTGGACATAATCAACTTGACGGCAACCATTTTCAAAATATACCGCTGGGTCTCCAGGGGCAGGTAAAGGGAGAAAAAATCCTGGGTATCCTGGAGTGACATGGCATTGCTCAGGCCGTTTTCGCCCATGTTGTATGCGGACATGGCCAGCAGATATGAGCCAAACCGGGAATAAAGGTCCTTAATATAGCGGCAGGCTGCCTGGGTGGCGCGGAACATATTCCGGCGTTCGTCGATTTTTGAATCAATGCGCAACCCGTATCGTTTACCTGTACTTTCAATAAACTGCCAGTATCCGACCGCACCCTGGGGGGATTCTCCATAGGACAACAGCGCGCTTTCCACAATGGGCAGATATTTTAGATCCAGAGGCAGTTTTTCCTTTTTTAAAACACGTTCAATGTGGGGAAACCACCGGTGGGCGCGTTTAAGCCACAGCATCACCTGGGGCCGGTTCCATACGGCCAGCATCATCTCTTTTTCAAGCCGCTCCCTGACTTCAGGATCCGTAAAAGGTATTTTTTCACCACAAAGATGGAGATCACCAGAGAAACGGACTGTTTCCACCAAGGTGGGGATGTGGCTCTTTACATCAGGCTGTTCTGGTTCCGGTGGTTCTGCTGCCGGCAGTTCGGTGTTTGGCAGTTCGATTTCAATGAATTGGGTTTGTATGGGTTTGGAAGTGATGGGTTCGGATTTTTCTTGTGCCGCCATGGTTAACGGTGCGGCAAGTATTACCAGAAAGGCTGAGAAAACAAACAATCGTTTCATAATATCCATGCTTTTTTTGTGGGGGTAACCGCTTAGCTTCCCGAAACGTGTGAACCCGGGAATGGTGAAACAGATCAGAAAAATTAGAGGTCATCATTGCATGTCATTATTCAAAAATCAAGACGGGGAAATTGTATTTTTTAATGTTAATCCTATAACTTCCACCCAGTAAAGCGGATGTTTTTCCAATGAATGTACCGGGTGTTTTCAAATGACAAGTAATGTGTCATAATGATTGATCTTAATTTGAATGATCATTATCTTAATGGTGCTTAATTTAATAGTCCTTGGAGAGATGACTTAGAAACGGTTAATATCTTGATTCCCTTTATAAAGAATTTGGCCCGGCAAGCAGGAAGAATCTGTCTTGAAGGCCAAAAAAACTTGACTGCCCATGACCTTGAATTCAAATCAGCAAAGGATATTGTCACCCAAACCGATAAAACCGTTGAAGCGTTTCTGGTCAAGGCCATCCTTGAACGCTATCCGGACCACGGTGTACTCGGAGAAGAGTATGGGGCTGTTCAGGCAAAAAGCCAATTCAGGTGGATTATTGACCCCATTGACGGCACCACATCGTTTGTCCACCGTCTGCCCTTTTACAGCATCAGCATAGCCCTTGAAAAAGCGGGCGAGTTGGTGCTGGGTGTGGTCTATGCCCCGGCAACAGATCAGCTGTTTTATGCCCAAAAAGGCAGCGGCGCCTTCATGAATGACACCCCAATCCATGTCTCTGATACCCAAACACTTGACACTGCGGTCATGGCAACGGGGTTTGCCTGCCTGAGGGCCGGCCTTGAAACCAATAATCTGCCTATTTTCAATGAGATTGTGCCAAAACTGCGGGACGTCCGTCGTTTTGGGTCGGCAGCGCTGGATCTTTGCTACACGGCCTTGGGCTGCCTGGACGGATTCTGGGAAATGCAGCTCAATATCTATGATATTGCCGCAGGAACGGTTATTTTAAGGGAAGCAGGCGGTGCGGTCACGGATTTTACAGGCGGCGGGCAGTTTCCCCAAAAAGGCGTTGCTGCCACAAACAAGCGCCTACACTATGAACTGATTCGGATTCTGACAAAATTTTGCGTTTTATAAAACCACTATACCTTTTAATAGATCTATGAACTATATTTTCGCTTTAATATTTATTTTGACTCTGGCAGCCGGCGGCGCCTTTGGATATTACAATCAGTACACCTGGATTGGATACATCGTTGCCTTTGCCGTCAGCGGGTTTATCGGCTCCAGTATCATCGCAATACTGTTTTCATATCTATATCTTTTCCAAAAAGAGAGCGATGAGCAAGCACCCGTACCCCCGGAAAGAACCATCAACCTTCAACAAGAAATCAAGAAATTAGAAAAATGAATATCCAGTGGTTTCCCGGCCATATGCTGGAGACAAAAAATCTGCTCAAAAGCGCTATTGCCAAGGTGGATGCTCTGCTTGAGGTGGTGGATGCCAGGCTGCCGTTGTCCAGTTCCAACCCTTTTTTAGAGCGCATTGCCACGGGCAAAAATCGGATGAAATTACTGAATAAGGCGGACATTGCCGACCCTGCACAGACCCAGGCCTGGCTGGACTATTTCAAAGAAGAGATGAACCTGACGGCCACCGCCATCTGTGCCACCCGTCAGCAAGAGGCTTCGGATGCGTTGCAAGCACTTGTGTCACAGGTAGACCGGAACAAGGCGAGAAAAGCCAAGGTCATGGTGGTGGGCATTCCCAACACCGGGAAGTCCACGATTTTAAACACCCTGGCCGGCAGAAAAGTTGCAAAAACAGGGAATGTTCCGGCCGTAACGCGCCACCAGCAGCGCACCAGCCTGAAAGGCAACATTGATCTTTACGACACGCCGGGTATTCTCTGGCCGGTAATCGAACCCCGGCAGCGCGGACTTATCCTGGCTGCATCCGGTGCTATCAGTGATACAGCTGTTGACTACCATGAAATCGCCTATTTTGTCGCTCAACTTTTACTGGAAAGATATCCGACGTGCCTCGTTGAGCGTTACCCGTTTTTAGATCCACTGCCTGAAGATGCCCAAGGCCTTATTGAATCGGTGGGCAAGGCCCGGGGATGCCTGAAAAAAGGCGGACATGTAGATTTTCAAAAGGCATCAGAACTTATTATCAGAGATCTCAGAGCCGGCAGGATTGGCCGGATCAGTTTTGAAACACCAAAGGATATAAACTTAAACCATGACACAAATGAATAAACTTAGATTCAAACTTGGGGCGTTATTCGTTGTTGCAGCTCTTTTTTGTTTTGCACCGTTTTGCCATGCGCAAATTGCTGAACTTACCTTTCAAAAGGAGCAGGCCGAACAGTGCGTTGCCATTGTCGATGCCCTTGAACGGGAGCATTTTACCGGAAAAAAAATGGATAGCAACATGTCTGCCCTGGTGTTTGACCGGTATGTAAAATCCCTGGATCCGGGCAGACATCTTTTCACCCAAAAAGATCTGGATGCGTATCAGCCGTTGAAACAGCTGATGTACAAATACCTGAAAACCGGCAACCTTGCACCGGCCTATGAAATTTTCAACCTTTATCAATCCCGCAGCGCACAGCGCCTTGAATATATTCTTGAACTTGCAAAGTCCTGGCAAACCCAAATTGACTTCGCCAGCAATGACACCCTTGTCATTGATTATGAGCATAAACCCTTTATCCAGGACATGTCAGGCCTTAAACCGCTTTGGAAAAAAGAGCTGAAAAACCATATCATCAATTTGAAAATAGACAAAAAGTCGGATGATGAAATTTCCGAAACCCTGGAAAAAATATATTCCAACCGCCTGTCCCGCCTGTCCCAGACACAGTCCCGGGATGTATTCCAGATTTTTATGAATGCGGTCACCATGTCCTTTGACCCCCATTCCCAATATTTTGCCCCCCGGCTTTCCGAGGATTTTGACATCCATATGAAACTGAGTTTAGAGGGCATCGGGGCGGTACTCCAAAACGAATATGAATACACAAAGGTGGTCCGGCTTATTCCCAAAGGACCGGCAGACAAATCCCAGAAACTTGCCCCGGGAGACAAAATCATTGGTGTGGGCCAGGGTGAGGATGGAGAGATCAAGGACACAATCGGCCAGCGCATTGATGATGTAGTCAATCAGATTCGCGGCCCCAAGGATACCTTTGTGCGCTTGAAAATTATTCCCGCCAGAAAATCCAATGTCACCGCCACCATCAGCATTAAACGCGATAAAGTTAAACTTGAGGAGCAGTCTGCCCAGAAAAAGGTGGTCGATGTAACCTCAAACGGCAAAACCTATAAGCTGGGCATCATTGAAATCCCCAATTTCTATATAGATTTTGACGCCTATCACCGGGGTGATACGGATTACAAGAGCACCACACGCGACGTAACAAAACTGCTGACCGAGCTGAAAAAAGAAAAGATTGACGGATTGATTGTGGATCTAAGGGACAATGGCGGCGGCTCTTTGAAAGAGGCCAATGATCTGACAGGGCTCTTCCTTAAATATGGACCTACGGTGCAGGTCAAAACAAAATTCAGGGTATCGCGCCTCTATGACGAAGATCCCCAAATTGCCTACACCGGACCGCTCATGGTGCTGATCAACAGAATGAGCGCATCGGCCAGTGAAATTTTTGCCGGGGCCATCAAAGATTATCACCGGGGCCTGATTGTGGGCACCCGCAGTTTCGGCAAAGGTACGGTTCAGGAACTCAAACCCTTGGGAGAAGGGCGACTTAAGATGACCTCGGCCAAATTTTACCGGGTTTCCGGCAAAAGCACCCAGCATAAAGGCGTTGAACCCGACATCTGGTTCCCCCAGATTTACAGAACCCAAAACACCGGGGAAAGTGCCCTGGACGGCGCCCTGCTCTGGGACCACATTGAGGCCACCCGTTATTCGGCATACATGTCTTTGCAGCCCATGATCAAACCCCTGGACGATGCCTATAAGAAACGGGTAGAACAGTCCTTTGGCATTAAATATCTCACCCAGCGTATTCAATTGGCAGAAACATTAAGCGAACAAAAAACACTCTCTTTGAATCTTGCGGAACGCTTGAAAACAGATACGGCCTTTAACCAGGAAGAGCTGACCCTGGAAAACAGTTACCGGAAACAAAAAGGGGAAGAACCGCTGGCAACCCTGGAGGACATTGACCCGGAAAAAGAAGAGATCAAGGAAATCCTGACAGATCAGGCCGAATACATTGCTGCCGATTTTATTACCTTAAGCCGCAAAATCGGCTATACATGGCAGTAATATGATATAACGGCATGACCTTAAATAAAAAACGCGGATTGCGTATTGCCCTGCTTTTTGCGGTGACCGTAATCGCCTGCGCAGTCGCTTTGTGCCTTGCCGTTACCCCGGTACTGAACACAGAACAGGTCAAAACGCGTTTGACCCAAATTTTGCAGGATCAAACCGGTCTTAACGTCCGGTTTGATCAATTGTCTGTCACCTTTACCCCCCTGCCCGGTGTCAGCATTACAGATATATCAGCACAGATTGATCCCCACACCCAGGTGTCAATCAACAAAGCGCTGGTGGAACTGGCCCCGGTCCAGCTGCTCAAATTCAAAACCGCCGTCAGGCGCATCACCCTTCAATCCCCTGAGCTGACCGGGACAATTGCGGTTACCGGAGGACACCACACCACCGTCACGCCCAATTTGACCGCATTTTTGCGCAACGGACTTGACCGTCTGTTTGATCTTCCCTTCACAGACCCGGAACATCTGGATATAAACATAACCAATGCCCGATCAGACTTCTTTGGCGCCATGGACTGCCGGGTTCAAATGACACCCCGGACACGGGCAATGACCCTAACGGCCCAGGTATCGGAATTAGACCTTAAAACAAAACGTATTTCACAACTTGATGCCGTACTCAAAGGCCGCATCACCGATCTTAAGATCCCACACCTGTCACTGGTGTGCCGTCATGATGAAAACACCCGGCTTGCGGGCAGTGTAACAATCACCTCCCTTGGGGCCTATCTTCAAGCCCCCAACGAGTCCCCCATTGACGCAAAGAACTTTAACCTTGAATTTAACCTGTCAAAAGAGAAGATCACCGCGCACCTTGCGCCGTTGGAACTGGTTTATCCCAAAGGAGAGGTTGGCATAGATGTTTCTCTTTCTTTGGGACAACCATCGTCAAGCCTCGTTTTTACCGGAAAACAGATTGATATCGGCCAGGCAAGGCAGGTGTGCCTACCGCTGCTTGACGGCCTTGAAACATCTGAAATCCTGTTTGACATACTCAGGGCAGGCAAAGCCCAAAACGTGACAGTGGGGTTCAAAAGCAATCACATCTGTGATCTGTTCAAAACAAAAGCCCTTTTTATTGAAGGGTCTTCGGACTCTGCCACGGTTAAAATCCCCGAGGTTCCTGTCATTGTTCACAATGCTGCCGGCCGGGCCGAGATGAAAGACGGGGTGCTGTCCATTCACCCCGAAGGCGGACATGTTGGAAATATCAACATCACCGGGGGAGACCTTGACATTAATCTGAATCACCACCACACCGTTCCTTTTTCGGGGGAATTCCCCTTGAAGGTTGATTTATCAGAGCTTCCTGCAACCCTTTCTTCCCTGCTGCCGGATACGGCACTTGCCAGGGAGATGTCAAAAATATCAAACCTGAGCGGCCGGGCAGATGCGGTTCTTGAACTGAATTACACCCAGGCCCACAAAGATCTGGATGTCAAGGTAACAGCAAAAAATCTCCAGGCAGAGGGGACCTACCAACGTCTCCCCCTGCCCATACATATCACCGGCGGCACGTTTCTATTTGACAAGGGTGCAGTCAGCCTGAAAGACATCTCGGGTGCCATAGGAAAAAGCACGATATCAAACCTGAATGCCGGTATAGATACCAGGGGAACTGTTCCCATGCATATCAAAAGCATGGCCGCAGATATTGTGCTGGCGCAAACAGCCACCCTAGGAGATCTTTTTCCGGAAGTCAGAAAAAAATTTAGCCTGGTTCAAAACATTTCCGGGACCATGGAGATTGAGGACCTAAGCGTTGAGGGGCCCATGTTTTCACCCGACCTATGGCAGGGTCACATCACAGGTCAGATGAACAACGCGGCGGTTATATTTCAAAACAATGCCAAAGGGATTTCTGATCTATTCTGCAACGTCATCTACGACTTCTCCCCCACAGCCGAAACAATAACGCTGTCTGACATCAAGTCTACCCTGACAGCGCTCTCATGGCTTGAAAAAGCCATTTCACCGGACTACCTCCAAAGCATTATTTTGCCTCTGACATTGACCCAGACACAGTTTGTCAAACTGCCGGACGATTGCCTGTTCCAGGGCCAGTTAATCACAACATCAGGTGCAAAGGTCTCTTTTACAGCAGACGGCCCGGCCCTGGACACAATGAGCCCGTCAAAAGTACAGATCGTTGATGGAGAACTCACCCATGCGGACGTGACCTTTAACAAACAACCGGATATGCCCAGAATGGATTTTTCCGGAAAACTGGATAAGGCGACCCTGGAAAAAATGTTTTACCCGGATTCGTATCTTCACAAAAAACTTCAGGCGGTTACCGGAGACACACCCTTCATAGTGTCAACGGATTCCCCAAACAGTATCAGCATCACTGCCGACACGCTTAATATCGATCCACTTTTGACTGCGCAGCAAAACGACACATCTGCCGACACCCGCCCCCTGGTAAAACAAAAACAAATTTTTTTAAACATCGACACATTGGGGTATGGCCAGCGTGTATACCAACAAGTTAAAGCCAAAGTAACGGTAAACCACCCGGTCATGGATATAGATATTTCCCATGCGCTTTTTTGCAACCTGGACCTTTCCGGCCAAATCACCATTGATCACGCCGGGGATAAACCAAAGGTTTCAACCCATATTCTGTTAAATGCGGATCAGGAAAAGGATGTGGCCCTTTCAATCGGCTGCCTGACAGGCAGTGAAAGTGTCATCGAAGGCAGCTATACACTGGGCGGAGAGCTTTCCGGCGTTGCCCAGACATTGAGCCAGGTAGAATACAAGCAGAACGGACACCTTGAATTTAAGGCCCAGTCCGGCCGTATATTTAAAGCCACACTGCTTTCACGGCTTTTATCAATGCTCAACATCTTAGGAGATACGGATTTACAGCAACAAGGGTTCGGATTTAAGACGTTTACGGCCGAAGCAGAGGTAAAAGATAGTGTGGTACATATCAATAAAGCCTTTATTGACGCGGACAATATGGCCATCATCGCCGAAGGCTGGGCTGATCCGCTCAATGATGCCCTGGATATCACCCTTCTGGTGGCCCCGTTTAAAACCATTGATACCATTATCAAATATATTCCCATCGTAAATACGATTCTCAACGGCCGCCTTGTCTCTTTGCCGGCCAGGGCCTATGGAAAAATTTCAGATCCCACAGTCATCCCGCTTCATCCCTCGGCAGTGGGCAAAGGATTGCTGAACCTGCTCGGGGATCTGATCAAAACACCCGGCCGCCTGATTGACGAGATCAAAGATGATAAAAAATAACCCGGGCATCTTTTCACAAAAAATTAATTTACCCTATTCCGCGTTAACCATTGGCGGACGGGTCAAGTTGGACTGGCTTTTAAACATATTCCAGGACGCAGCCGCGGCCCAGTGTCATGCGTTAGGGATTTCCGGATTTGACATGGCCAAAAAGCATCTTAAATGGGTGGTGGCCCAATACCGTGTACAGATCCACACCCCCATAGACTGGATGATGCCCCTGGTTGTTCAGACATGGCGCGCACCCTGGAAAAACTTATATGAAATCAGGCAATTCAGGCTGATGTCTGAACCCGTAGCCCCCCTTGAAACGCCCAGTCATCTGGTGACCGCCTCAAGTATCTGGATATTAATAAAGGCGGCGAACAATAAGCCGGTAAGGCTGGCACCACATATGCCGGTCTCTTTAATGACCTGCCGCCCTGCCAAGGAATCGATCAAGCGGATCAAACCCGGTGCGGATCTCACCCATGTTGATTATGAATGCAGCTTTCCCGTTCATTTCCTGGATCTGGATCCCAACGAGCACGTCAATAACCCTGTGTATGTCAGATGGGCGGTGGAATCCTTACCAGACAATTTAAACTTTGAGTATACACCTGTCTCATGTGACGTAATCTACCAAAAACCGGCGCTGCCGGCAGATACCGTATTAAGCCGAATTTCAATGAATGTTGACAATGAGATGCTGTTCACCGACCATGTCATTGTCCGGCAGATATCAAATGAACCCCTGGCGCACCTGATGATCGCCTGGGAAAAAACGGGCCGCCGGAGCCTATTTCACATGCCACCCACGGGCCGACCTGACGGACTTGGCTGACCTGGCTGACCTGGCTGACCTGGCTGATCATAGGCGATCCGTCCAAGGCTCACCCCACAACAAGACATAGCAATAATTTACCAACAAATTGGAACTATCATACGAAAAATGACCGTTGAAAACGCATACAGAAAGGCTTTGGGGTATCTGTCAAAAGCGCCGAAAACCATCCACCAGATGAAAGAATATCTAACAGGTAAAGGATATACCACGGACATTATCGAACAGGTTGTTGTACAGTTGGTAGATTTTAACTACCTGGATGACAAAGCCTTTGCACACCAGTTCATTGAAAGCCGGATTCGCTTCAAACCCAAATCCGTATTTGCCCTTGGATTTGAGCTGCGGAAAAAAGGCATTGATCCGGCCCTGACCCAGGAATTATTGGCAGACTATAACGATGAGGAGCTGGCATTAAAAGCCATTGAGCCCAAAAAGCAGGCCTGGGCTCAGCTTGATGAACTTGAATGCCAAAAAAAAATGATGAACTTTTTGCGTTACAGAGGATTTGATTACAATGCGTATCAGACCGCATGGCAAGCCTTTCAAACAGAGATCAAGGGGCATACCCCCCATAACTAAATATTTTTTTACTCAATATAACACTTTATTTACACAATTATTGCTAAATAAATTTCACAATGTCGAAAAAGTTTTCTATTGAGCCGGATAAAACATATTGGAGATTTCCCGATTTCTTCGCGATTATCGCCCCTTAGGACTCAATCCACAAAATGCCACCATCAACAAGAAACATGGCATAAATATTGCTGAATTTGTTCTATGGCAGATTAGGCAAAAGGAGATTTTTGACACAGACAGTTAAGGATTTACTTATGGTTGGAAGAAAAAGAACCATTGAGCGCAGAAAAAACAAACGGTACAAAGCGGTGGAGGGTGCCTATGCAGCCATCAGCCCCAATTCCAACAAAATTGGTCAAATCATTGACATCAGTATGGGCGGGCTGTGTTTCAAATACATAAACACCGACAACAAATCAGAAGAACCTGTCAATAGGAACCAGGAATCTATTTTCTTGAGCAGTATGGGGTATTATGTCGGCGACCTTCCCTTTCAAACCGTTGCCGATTATGAAATAACGGATGCTCCTTCTTTTAGTTCAATGGAAGTCAGAAAGCGTCATATCAAATTTACCGATCTTTCATTCAAGCAGCTGTTTGATCTTGACCATTATCTGAAAAACAATGTGTCGGAGCCAATAAAAACGCTTCAAAGTTAAAATAAACCCTGAAGCGTCTTTTATCAGCACAAAAAACTATCCTGATATTCTTTTATCTCTTTATTTTGAATATTAATTAATAATATCTGTATTTATCCGAATCTCGGCTTTTTCTTTTTGGGCCGCCAGCCATTGTGCATAATAGTCTTGTTGTTTGCGGGCCTCAAGCTGCAGTTTAACCTTGTCAAGATTTTCAGCAACGGCAGCTGCATCAGGTGCCTGTTTTTCCTTTAAACCGATAATGTAGAATTTTCCGGCAACGTCAAGAGCGCGCTCATAGACAGGCTTTTTTTCATCAAGTGTAAAGGCAGCTTGGGCAATTGACTCAGATCCGGTGATGCCGGGAACCGGTTCATTGCGGGTGAACATCTTACTGGATTCAACCGTAAGCTGGTTGTCACCGGCAATTTTTTCAAGACGTGGATCATCACCTGCTTTTTCAAGCATTGATTCCGCGGCTTTCTTTGCGGCCTGCTTTTTCATATCGGCCGTTAATGTAAGGGCAATTTCATTTCTTACATCGTCATAGGCACGCAGCATCGGATCTATTTTTTCAGACACCTGCATCAGATAATAACTATTTCCTATTTTCTTGACTTCACTGATCTCATTATCAGCCAGTGAAAAGGCAGCGGTAGCGAACGCACCGGGATCTGAAATATTCAGTCCTTTAAGTTCTGTTCCCAAAGACGTAAAAGCAGGGGTTGTTACAGGTTGTTTGGCGGCAACCAATGCCACCTGTTCAAAGGCGTCACCGTCGAGTACGGCATCGTAGGCTTCCTCAGCTTTATTGTATGCAAGATCCTGAAGCTGGCTTGCCGCAAGTTCCTTTTGGATCTGTACTTTGGCAGTTTCAAAAGGCGTCACGGTTTCAGGGGTTTTATCCGTTACTTTAATGATGTGCCAGCCGAAACGGGTCCTGACAGGTTGTGAGACATCACCTGGTTTCATTGCAAATGCGGCATCAGCAAAGGGTTTTACCATGCTATTCCTGTCAAAGCGTCCCAGATACCCGCCGCTTGCAGCAGACGGTCCCTGGGAATATGCCTTGGCAAGTTCTGCGAAATCCACCGAATTGACGGCTTTTTCATAAACGCTCATGGCCTCTTCCTTTGTTCTGGCCACGGTCTGCTCATCTGCATTTTCATCTACCCTGATCAGGATATGGCTGGCTTCCACCTGTTCGGGTGTGGTGAATTGCGCCGGATTTTGATCATAAAAATCGCGAATCGCAGCGTCATCAATCTTAACCTGATTTTCAAAATCCTTTGGCGCAAAAACAAGGAATGCCACTTTACGTCTAGGCTCGGACATGTACAGGTCATGATGATCGTCATACTGCGCACGAATCTGGTCTTCTGAAGCCAAAACATCAGAAAAAGACGCCGGATCGACCGCAGCATAGTCAATCCCTACTTTTGTATTGTTAAATGAATACCAGGCCCGGGCTTCCTGATCGCCTACGGTGATGCTGTTGGCCACCATGCGCTGGAGCTTTGAGTTCCTGATGGTGTTACGCTGCGTCTCTTCAAAGGTTTCGGGGGTCATTTCGTTCTGCCTAAGCACACGTTTATACAGAT
This sequence comes from uncultured Desulfobacter sp., assembly GCF_963666145.1. Lineage (NCBI taxonomy): Bacteria > Pseudomonadati > Thermodesulfobacteriota > Desulfobacteria > Desulfobacterales > Desulfobacteraceae > Desulfobacter > uncultured Desulfobacter sp. The sequence goes on from NZ_OY762614.1 coordinate 940,335, forward strand.
CCATATCAAACACACCGTCTTTTTGAAATGCCTTGACGGACAACAGACTTTGTTTAAGTTCCTCGTCGGACACAACGATTTTGAGCTTCTGGGCCTCAAGGTCCAAGATTTTTTGATCAATCAGACTGTCCACGGCATACTGTTTGACATTCATTGATTTGATTAAATCATCATTCAAGGAGTTTCCAAACTGCTGTTGAAGACGCTGAATCATCCGCTGATAAGCATCGCGGTATTCCGCGAACGTGATAGCCTGATCATTGACTGTGGCCACCTGGTTGCGCTTGTTGGCATTCATACTGCCGACGCCTAAAAATATAAACACAATAATAATGATGCCCAGAAAAAACTTGATGATCCAATTTCCCGTATTTTCCCGAAGATAACGCAGCATTCTTGTATAACTCCTTGACCCTGTTTTTGTTAACTTAAAATAGTAGCTTTTGGATGGCCTAAATCTATTCGTGATTGTTGCTAAGTAAAACCTGCCGAACCTGCACAAATTAAACTTTTGTGCTGAGGGCTAAACATTTGGTGTTGATAGAGCAGGCCGGCCCATGGGCCTGTCATATAAAAAACGTGAAATAATATCGTTTCACACCAATGTGTGTCAATAAATATTCTAAATTCTAACTCTGCAACATTAATGGGGCATGCTTTATTTTGAAATTCGGCATCATTCCCGCTATATCCGGCAGTTAAGATTGAATCTGTCCAATTTGCCGTTCATCCAGCGTATGCGGAACTCATAATTTAAAACCCAGGACCACTTCGGACACGCCATCTTGAAGGATATGCATACTTCTCAATGAGTTGTGACCGACGTGCAGTCCCCCCCAAAGAGGATTGAAACGTTGGTGTGTAATTTAAATCTAAAAAAAATCATTTTTTTATTGACACACCATGTGGTTTCGATTATACATCTACCCACTCTTGTGGGGCTGTAGCTCAGCTGGGAGAGCGCATGGCTGGCAGCCATGAGGTCAGGGGTTCGATCCCCCTCAGCTCCACCAAATTGATGATTCAAGCCGCTGTTTTTAACAGCGGCTTTTTTTATTGGTGGCCTCTATATCTTTATTCCTCCAGTTTTCCCGCTGCGTGTCAATTATCGACAAAAAACATCAAAGTATCACAACTTGTATTGAGAGAAAAAAAGAAGGCCATACAACAAAACGGGCTGCCCTAAATAGGCAGCCCGTTTTTAAAAAGGAGGGAGTTTCTCGCTGGGTATTTTATATTTTTAATGACGGTTTTACCGCATTCGCCGCAATAGCAAATTATCCAGCGTTGAATATTAATATAGCACCTGAATATGACCTGAACATGACACCAGCATTATCAAATGGTAATCCGTCAAATTAAAACGTTTTCCTCACCGTCAATCCAGCTTGACACCAAGGGCCTTCAGATCGCTGTCGATCTGACGCGCATTAAAAACCTTACCTGGCCGCCAATTTCCATCGTTCTCAAGCGTGGGAACCACCCAGTCATCACCGCCATTGACGTCAATAACCTTTTGCACCACGTCATCAGGTGCTGACTCAATGTCAACATATTTAAAATCAATATTTTTTTTCTCAAAATAAGAAACGGTCTGTGTACAATGGGGACACCATTGTGCCCCGTAAACGGTCAACATAAAGCTTCTCCTTTTTCAGGTTTGTTTGCGCCTTGCATCTGGACAACTTTGTGGGCATACGCCCCTCTAACGAGCCGCCCAAACACGAGGTTTTCATTGTGACATTAAATAGAGCAGACGGTACGCACTGATTGTACAGTGTGTACCGTCTTAAAAACAGTATTGATTATCGTTAAACTATTCTATTTTTCAAACCGGACCACGAATTTCTGGTCGGTTCCTCTCATAAAGACCATATAGACGGTCTGGCCTTTATCTACCTCATGCAGTGCTCCGGTATAGTCTCCGACATTGTTGATCTTTTTATGGTTTATTTCCACCAGCAGATCCCCTGTTCTCACGCCGGACATTGCCGCCTGGGAGTTAGGATCAATACTGGTCACCACAAGCCCCTTAACGGACGCGGGATAACCAAGCTGATCGGCCAAATCCTTGTTCAACGTTTTGAACATAAAGCCCAGATCATCAAAGGTATTCATATCTTCACCATACTGAGAATCTTTAAAGTCATCCGGGCGTTCACCCAGTTTGACCGTAAAGGTTTTATTTTCTCCCTGGCGAATAACATCAACATTCACCTTGGACCCCACCCGTAAATTGGCAATGGTCAGGGTCAACTCCCGGGATGATCCGATTTTCACCCCGCCAACGCTGACGATCACATCCCCCTGCCGGATACCGGCTTCATAGGCAGGATTATCCTCATAGGCTTTTGCCACATAAACCCCTTCCTCGGGGTCCAAATTGTAATATTCACTCATCTCTTTGCTGACATCCTGGATGGACACGCCCAACCAGCCTCTGGAAACACGCTTGGAATCCTTGAGCTGATCAATAACACTGGTGGCAAGATCAGAAGGAATGGCAAACCCAATACCCTGACCGGATTTGATAATGGCGGTATTGATGCCGACAACTTCGCCGTCCATATTCAGCAGCGGTCCGCCGGAGTTACCCGGGTTAATGGACGCATCGGTCTGAATATAGTCGTCATAGGGACCCGAACCGATGATCCGGCCCTTGGCTGAAATGATACCGGCGGTCACGGTCTGCTCAAGGCCAAAGGGGGAACCGATTGCCACAACCCAGGACCCTACATCAGCATCCTTGGAAGATCCGAATTTCAAAGGTGTAAGATCTTTGGCATCAATTTTTATCAAGGCAAGGTCTGTTACCGGGTCTGCACCGATGATCCGGGCATCATACTCCTTGTCATCATGGAGAATAACCTTGATCTGATCCGCATCTTTAATCACATGGTTATTGGTGACAATGTATCCGGTTTTATCAATGATAAAACCGGAGCCAAGACTTTTTTCCCTGCGGCTTCTCGGAATCCCTCCGAAAAAATCATCCAGTCCGGGCTGATTTCCGAACGGGGAGCCAAAAAAGTGCCGGAACACCCGGCCGCCGCCCTTAATTGTCTTAACGGTCTGAATATTGACCACACCGGGTTTGGCCTGCTGGGCCAATTCTGAAAAGTTTGCCGGAACCATCCGGGTTTTGGCCCCGGACAGTGCAGGAAAGGCCAAAAGGCCAAAAAGCATCAGACATGCAGTAAACGTGGTAATTTTTTTATCCACAAGTCTCATTTTTATATCTCCTTTAAAAACTATATTAATGTATGTCAAACGCATGCTTTACGGACATAAATAAAGAATAAAACACAAAGATAATTTTTAAATGATCCCAAGATTACGATGCGGTAATGATACGATAAAAATGCTGCCCTCATTCTCACCGGGCTGAACAGAAATCGAGCCGCCATGCTGCTCTATAATGGTTTTGGCAAGACTTAAACCAAGCCCCGTACCCGGCGTTGTGCGCGAAGATTCTTCCCGGAAAAACCGATCAAATATCTTCTGGCGGTTTTGAGGATCAATGCCGGGCCCGGAATCTTTGACCTGAACTTCCACCACATCTTTGCCGCAAACCTGCAAATTCAAATGAACGCGGCCGTTTTCAGGGGTATATTTAATGGCATTGTCAATCAAATTACCAAAGGCACGCTGGAGCATGCCGGCATCCCCCTCTATCCACACCCCGGGCGTCACCTGCTGGGTAAAGGCAATCTGCTTGTCTTCGGCCAGGGGCACAAACAGGTCCCAGGCGTCAATGATCATGGCGCTTAAATCCACAGGGGCATACTCAAATTCAGCCTCTCCGGCCTCGGCCCGGGAGATGACCAGCATGGTATTAATCATACCCAGCAGATGATCGGATTCTTCAATGGTGTTTGCCGCCATGGTCCGGTAGGACTCGATATCCCCGTCGGTATCCTGGAGCAATGCCAGTTCCGCAAATCCCCGTATCCGGGTCAGCGGACTTTTAAGGTCGTGGGCAATATTATCGGACATCTCCCGCATACTTTTAACCAGGGCCGAGATCCGATCCAGCATCCGGTTAAAGGTGACCGCCAGAAGGTCAAGTTCATCCCGGCTGCCCGATTCAGGCACCCGTTCATTCAGATTGGACCCGGTTATGGTGCTTGCGGTGGCCCTGATGGCCGCCACACCGTAAAGGGCTTCTCGGGATAAAAACATGCCCGAAACGGCAGAAAATAAAATCACAAACCCCATGGAGATGGAGAATATTTTCTTAAACCCCGACAAAAACCTGGAGTACGCATTCATGGCAAGGCCGGTATGCAAAATCACATTGGAGGCCACAAAGGTATACATCATTCTTGCCTTCTGCTTCTGGCCTTCAATGTGAACCGTACTAAACACCGGCACCCGGGAGTTCATCAGCCTATCCACCATCGCCTTGTCGATGTGGACGTCTTTCCAATAGGACATGGACGAGGATGCAAAGACCTCCCCTGTGGGATAGAGCAATCTGAAAAAGATCTGCTTTTCCCCGGCGGCCTGGGCTTCGATCACGGCAAGATTCTGGGCACCCACAATACCTCCCCGGCTGATAACAGTACGAAAATAGCCGGCCTTGTCCATGAGTTCCTGGTCAACCTGATTCATGATGGTCTGGGTGGCAAGAAAATAAAACAGACCAAAGGCCACACAGGATGAAATGGAAAAAATACCCGCATACCATACCGTGAGCCTAAAGGCGATACTTCTAAAAAAACCGATGCGGAAAAATTCAGGCATCTTCAGCCTTTAATACATAACCGGCCCCGCGGACCGTGTGGATAAGTTTACTCGCGTAGCCCTTGTCAATCTTATCGCGCAACCGGCAGATCCGGGCTTCCACAACATTAGTCATGGGATCAAAATTATAATTCCACACATGTTCCATAATCATGGTTTTAGAGACCACCCGCTCGCGGTTGCGCACCAGATATTCCAGCAGGGAAAATTCCAGGGGCTGCAATTCAATCACATCATCGCCTCTTTTGACCTGGCGTTTGACGATGTCCACACTTAAATCCCCATAGGAGAGGGATACAGGCTCGGTGCTGTTCCCGGCCCGCCGGATAAGCGCCTGGACCCGGGCCAGCAACTCTGAAAAAGAAAAGGGCTTGGTCAGATAGTCATCGGCGCCGGCCTCCAGACCTTTGATCCGATCCCCCACCCTGCCCCGGGCGCTCAGGACAATAATGGGTGTATTTTTACCCTTGGCCCGCAATTTTTCTATGAGGGCAAATCCATCCATACCCGGCAGCATGATGTCAATAATCAGGGTATCAAAATCCGCGCCCAACGCCATATCAAGGCCGTCCAGCCCCGTACGGGCCACATCCACGGCAAACCCCGAAGACTTTAATCCCTTTTCAACAAATCCGGCTATTTTCTCATCATCTTCAACCAAAAGCAGTCTCATGGCATTGTCATCCTATTCTCCAATAATCTTTACCAGAACCCGTTTTCTTCTGCGTCCGTCAAACTCTCCGTAAAAAATCTGTTCCCAGGTGCCGAAATCAAGCCGACCGTCGGTAACGGCCACCACCACTTCCCGCCCCATGATCTGACGTTTCATATGCGCATCGGCATTGTCTTCACCCACATTATGCCGGTACTGCTCCACAGGCGCATGGGGGGCAAGCTTTTCAAGCCAAACATCATAGTCATGGTGGAGTCCGGACTCGTCATCATTGATAAATACGGATGCCGTAATGTGCATGGCATTGCACAACAGCAGCCCGTTTTGAATACCGCTTTGGGCAAGGCACTGTTCAATGTCAGGGGTAATATTGATAAATGCCCGGCGGCCTGGCACATCAAACCAGAGTTCTTTTCTATAATGCTTCATAAATTTGTCCTTGGTAAATTAGCGTATTGTGTTCAATTGAAAGAAGAGTTAAAATTTATGGTAATGGAAATATTATTATACCCCATATGAATTAATCAATACCGGGGCTGTTTTTTCACCTCTTAGCGATCCACATAAATTTTTATCAAATTACCTTGGGTCGCAAAAAATGCGTTATCAAATCCTTCGCCTGCCTCTTACCGCAGTTATCTACATCAGGAGATGTTTAATGGACATAAAACAAAATATTATCAGGCTGGCCGCAAAATCCACAGGCATCAACGAAGCGGATCTGGCTTTTTTTTTCAACGAAGGGCAGGAACAGGAGTACCGGCCCAACGAATGGATATTCCATGAATCTACGCCCCGCAGATGGGCAGGCATCATTATGGAAGGCGAACTGGAACTGGTGCGTGGACTGCATGGAACATCCCGCAAGGTTGGGTCCATCACCACAGGATACATGCTCAGTGAAAGTGCGTTTTTAGGAGACGCATCACACGTCAATGGCGCCTTTACCAGAAATGGTGTGAAGGTCTGGCAGGTATCACGGGAAAAAATCGACCAGCTCAGAGAAACAGATCCAGATCTTTTTTACAGGATCGTCTCCCGGATTGCCGTGGGGATTAACCGACGCATGCGCATACTTTCCGATCAGCTCTTTGAAAACAAAAAAATGGGCCACGTGGCCGCAAATGGATTTCGCCTGGAATATGACTCTTTAGGCGCACGGGACGTTTCCAACGACGTTTATTACGGTGTGCAGACCCAGCGCGCCATGGAAAACTTCGCCATTTCCGGTCAACATCTAAACAATTTTGAGCACATGGTCGAAGCACTGGCTATGGTCAAAAAGGCTGCGGCCATAGCCAACCACGAACTGGGCCGGCTTGATCAAACAAAAATGGAGGCCATCACCCGGGCCTGCGATGAAATCCTTTACGGAGAACTGCACGACCAGTTCACCGTTGATATGTTCCAGGGGGGCGCCGGCACCTCCACCAATATGAACGCCAACGAGGTGATTGCCAACCGCGGTCTGGAGATCATGGGACATAATAAAGGCGAGTATCAATACCTGCACCCCAATGACCATGTGAACTGCTCCCAATCCACCAATGACGCCTACCCCACGGCGATAAAACTGGCCGTTCTGCTGTCCAAAAAGAATCTGGTGCGGGCCATGGAAGAGCTGCGCAATTGCCTGGAACAAAAAGCCGAAGAATTTAAGGACGTGCTCAAGATGGGACGCACCGAAAACCAGGATGCCGTGCCCATGACACTTGGTCAGGAGTTCAGCGCCTATGCGGTGATGATTGACAGCGCCATTAATTCCATCATCCAGGCGGCCGACGCATTTCGGGATGTGAACATGGGGGCAACGGCCATCGGCACCGGCATAAACAGTCCTCCGGGGTATGCCGATCTGGTTGTGGAACGGCTTACAGAGGTCAGCGGATTTCAGTTGAGAAAATCCAAAAACCTGGTGGAGGCCACCCAGAATGCCGGTATTTTTGTTCACATGTCCGCCAATCTCAAACTTGCGGCTGTTCAAATTTCAAAAATCTGTAACGATCTTCGCTGGCTCTCTTCGGGGCCGCGCTGCGGACTAAACGAAATTAATCTGCCACCCATGCAACCCGGCTCCTCCATTATGCCGGGCAAGGTCAATCCGGTGATCCCGGAATTGATGAACCAAATCTGTTATCAGGTCATGGGATACGACACGGTGGTCTCCATGGCAGCCGAATCCAGTGAACTGGAGCTGTGTATGGCCGAGCCGATCATCGCCTTTGATCTGCTGCACGGCATGATGATCCTTAAAAACGGCTGCATCACACTGGTTGCACGCTGCATCAATGGCATTGAAGCCAACCGGGATGTATGCCAAAGCTATGTCCAGACCAGCATCGGATTGGTCACAGCCCTGGTGCCGTTAATCGGCTATGAACAGTCTGCAGCCATTGCAAAGGAAGCGCTCAAGACAGGCGGGAGCGTATATGATTTGGTGCTCAACAAAGGTATGCTGACCCGGGCGCAGCTTGATGAGATGCTGCGCCCGGAAAATATGACCGACCCCAGGTTAATTACTGGTCGAACAGGTGCGTGCTGATATACCGTTCACCGGTATCACATGCGATAAAGACAATATGTTTCCCCGGATGTTTAAGCCCTGTCTGGAAGGCCGCATGAAAGTTGGCACCGGACGAGATCCCGCAAAGGATTGCACATGATTTGGCAAGGGTTTTCGCTCCATTCATAGCGTCTTCCCCTTTGACCGTACAAATCTGGTCAACCAGATCCCGATTCAGGTTGGCCGGCACAAAGCCTGCGCCGATGCCCTGGATCGGGTGGGGGCCGGGTTGTCCGCCGGAGAGCACCGGTGAATCCGCAGGCTCCACAGCAACGGAGATAAGCCCCGGGTTCTTGCCTTTGATATATTCCGATACCCCGCTCAGGGTACCGCCGGTACCCACCCCTGCCACAAAAATATCAACTTTTCCCTGGGTCGCATCCCAAATTTCAGGGCCGGTGGTGGCCTTATGGACCGCCGGGTTGGCAGGATTTGAAAACTGATCCGGCATAAAGGCGTTGCCGTGGGCGGCCACCATCTCGGTTGCCTTGGCCACAGCGCCCTTCATACCAAGAGGCCCCGGGGTCAACACCAACTGGGCCCCCAAGTGGCGCAGCAGTTTTTGCCGTTCCACGCTCATGGTTTCGGGCATGGTCAAAACAAGCTTGAGTCCCTTTATGGCAGCCACAAATGCCAGGGCAATGCCGGTATTGCCTGAGGTGGGTTCTACGATCAGGGTTTCCTGACCGATCTGGCCGCTTTTCAGACCGGCCTCAATCATGGCAAGACCGATCCGGTCCTTAACACTGCCCAGTGGGTTAAAATACTCCAGTTTTGCATAAAGATGCGCCCCACACTCCCGGGAGGGTGTTTCCAGGTAGACCAGGGGGGTATTACCGCAGGCCTGGGTGATATCGTTAATCGCCTTCACTTAACGTCTCCTTTTATTACTCTTTAATTCCCGGCCATGGGTTGAACAGAATATATCAACAAACACCCAGGCGGTCTTTACAACGAGCGAAAAAAACGCCATTGCGTTTATTTAGACTTTTTTATAATTAGGCGGGGTTCTTCCATAAATATTTTGGTATCAGGCGGAATGGAACGTGTGAGCCAGACATTTCCGCCCACAACCGACCGTGCCCCAATTATGGTATCGCCACCGAGCACAGTGGCCCCGGAGTAGATGATAACATCATCTTCAATGGTGGGGTGCCGTTTCACCCAGCGCAGTTTTTCTCCGGCATCCCAGGGCAAGGACAATGCACCGATGGTGACATTCTGGTAGATGCGCACATTGTCACCGATGACAGATGTTTCCCCAATGACAATACCGGTGCCGTGGTCAATGACAAACCGCTCGCCAATGGTGGCACCCGGGTGAATATCAATGCCGGTCAGACTGTGGGCCAGTTCCGACATGATCCGGGGAAGCTGGGGGATCTTTAGCTGGTGCAGAATCTTGGCAATCCGGTGAACCGTGATGGCATACAGCCCCGGATAAGAAAAAATAATTTCATCGTGGCTTTTAGCCGCCGGATCGCCTTCATAGGCCGCCCTGACATCGGCGGCGAGTTTTTTACGCAGCATCGGAATCTGTTGGATCACCGAAAACGCAGCCTCATTGCCCAGGCGTTCACATTCCAAACACTCCCTGTCGTATCTCAGGCACTCATGGCGCAGTACATGGGTGACCTGTCGCGCCAGGATATCAAAAAGCCGTGTGATCTCCTGGCCCACATAGTAATTGAGATTCACATGGTCCATTTTTTCATTTGAAAAATATCCAGGGAACAAAATGTTTCTGAACTTTTCAATCATATCTCTTACAGACGTGGAAAAATGGATGGACTCGTGACCAATGTGGGTAAAACAATCAGGATCATCCAATGTATCAATAATTTGATCAATGACTCGTGGAAGGCTCTTTCTTTGAACGTTCCGGGTTTGCATCTCTATATATTGGCACGTATCTTTATGCTTCTCCGGCGGACTCATTCTTCCTCACACCCCTGAATATCATCAAACATCTGCATAAATACATCACAGCTTCGGCACTCGGCCATTTTCTTCTCCCAGGAATCATGGATTTTGCCCCCGCACCGGGTGCCGTTGACAAACCAGCACATATCGCCGGACTGAAATTCATAGGCCGGACAGCTGCTCTTCTGTTCTTTGGGGCATTTTAAAAGGTCCCAGCATTTTTTTTTCTTGCCGGTTGGTTCCAGGGTGCGGGAAACCAAAAAGTAGACCTGCCGCTCCACATGAACAGGGATCTTTCGCCATCCCTGTTCATAGCTGTGTATTGCTTTAACAGATACCCCTAAAAGCTGGGCCATCTCCTTTTGGGTACGGTCTAAACGGGATCTGAGTATTTTAAATTCATTGCTGACCATCGGTTCTTTCCACATAATAATTGAATAATGTAGATAAAGTATGCCACGATGTAGCAACTGTCAAATATCCAAAACCCGTCGGTGAAACTGCAGGCCATAAAACAATTGCCCGACAGACGCTACCCCTGCATATTCACAATGGCCCGCCCCTTGCTGCCGCGGGTGAGCATTTTGCTGATGCGCTGGTCCAGTTCATCAAGAGTAATCTCTTCCACAACCGTTTCCATTTGGGTAATCTGCCATTCCTTTGAAAGCTTTTTCCAGGCCTCCTGCCGAACCGCCATGGGGCAATTCTGGGAATCAATTCCCACGAGGGTCACACCACGGAGGATAAAGGGATACACGTTGATGGGCAAATCCGGAGAGGCAACATTGCCGCAGGTGGTTACCACGCCGTTGGCTTTCATGGATTTGATGGTCGTGGCCAGGATATCCCCCCCGACAGCATCAACGCCGCCCGCCCAGTTTGCGGCAAGCATCGGCCGTCCGCTGGTATCCGTTGCATCCTCAATGGAAATGATGCGCTGGGCACCAATGGATTTGAGATAATCGGACTGATCGGTGGTACCGTTCACGGCAGCCACAGTATAGCCTTGTTTGGCCAGGATCGATACGGCAATGCCGCCGACACCGCCCGTGGCACCGGAGACCAGGATATCACCGTGCTCGGGCAGCACCCCATGGTTCACTATCTGCAGTATGGACAAGGCGGCTGTAAACCCGGCCGTGCCGTAGCACATGGCCTGTCTCAGGGTCAGGCCATCGGGCAGGGGGACCACCCATCCGGCCGGAACACGGATATATTGCCCGAACCCGCCGGCCGTGTTCATCCCGAGATCATAACTGGTGACAATGACCTCGTCTCCAACTTGAAAGGCGGGATCCGTGCTTTGCTCCACCACGCCTGCCGCATCGATACCAGGTGTATGGGGATATTTCCTGGTAACACCTCTGTTTCCGCTGGCCGACAAAGCATCTTTATAATTCAGGGAAGAATAATGCACCTTCACCAGCACATCGCCTTCGGGCAGATCTGTTATCTGCCGCTGAACAATTTCACGGCGATATTGTTTATTTTCTGCTTCCGAGACCACCATGGCCTTAAATGAGTTTTCCATTGTTATACATCTCCTTTAATAATGACATTGCCCAAGGGGTGTTTATGATATGCACAAATTGTCAATATATGCGGTAAGTGCCCCCATGGTCTGATTCAAATTTGATTTTGACTTATTTGCCGTATACATGACACAGGCCCCCAACAGCCCTGAAAATACAACCTCAACCACCCCATCAATATCCACGTTTTCCCTTAGCATCCCGGCCAATTGTTCCTGTTCCAAAAGCCTTCTAAGCATGGATTTAAACCGATCAAAACCATCACTGACCTCGGCGGCCAGATGGGGACACTGGTCACTGAGCTCCACGGTTAAATTGATGAAAATACAGCCGCCCGGAAACGTATTGCTGTCAGCCAGGTAATGGTCTTTGTAGTTCATCAGAATATGTTTAATTTTATCCACAGGCCGCTCAATGGTTTCCAAACCTGCCAGATTGCGTTCCCGCCAGATTTTACGGGCCTGATGCAGCACATCTAAAAACAACTGCTCTTTATTCTTAAAATGGTTATATAGCCCGCCCTTGGATGTGCCCACGGCATTTATAATGTCTGCCGTTGATGTCGCCATAAACCCTTTGGTTGAAAACTGGCGTAACGCTTCGATTATAATTTTATCCTTAAGTTTCATATTCTTTCCTCAATAACGACATAAGACAGACCGGTCGGTTTGTATTTAATCATATCATAAACATACATCCTGCACTTTTCAAGAAAAATATATGTATCTCAATAAGATTTATGTCCGACTTCCAAGCCGACCGGGGATGGATTTTGCTGTAAAAACAATCTAAATATGTAAAAACAGACGATGGATTCGGGATAATGTGGCCACCTTGACAAACATGCATGGACAGATTATTCGTATGTGCACAACATATTCAAATAATTTTCCGGATGTACCACAGAATGCCCAAGACAGTTAATACCCAGGAGAACCCGACACAAAATTTTAAAATTGTGGTGGCCTATGACGGCACCGATTTTTTCGGATGGCAGCGCCAGGCGGATAAACCCACCATCCAGGGTGAACTTGAACGTATATTATCCATCATTTTAAACCAGGAGATCAAAATCCATGGTTCCGGACGTACGGATGCAGGCGTGCATGCCCGGGCCCAGGTGGCTCATTTCCACGCAACCACCCGCCTTACCCCCGAGACCATTCAAAAAGGGGTAAACAGCCTTGCTTCCGCTCCCATTGTAATCCATGACTGCACGTATGCAGATCCCGATTTCCATGCCCAGTACAACGCCGTATCCAAAGAATACCGCTATTACATACTCAACAGGGAAACGCCCACCGCCATTAGCCGGAATTATCTATGGCATGTAAAGCCGTTGCTGGATATTGATGTGATGAATCAATGCTGCAAACATCTTGTGGGTGAACATGATTTTAAAGCCTTTGAGAATACGGGCAGTCCAAGATCTTCCACCGTAAGAACCATCCTTTGTGCGCGCTGGACAAAACAGCCTGACGACCGGCTGAAATTTTGTATCTGCGCCACCGGATTTTTAAAAAATATGGTTAGAAATATTGTGGGAACCCTGAAAGATGCCGGTACCGGACGAATTACCCCGGAAATATTCAATGAAATACTATGTTCGTGCGAACGTCCCCTTGCCGGGGCGACGGCACCTGCAAAGGGGTTGTTTTTGCATAAGGTGAATTATTAGCCCCCCCCCCCAGAGGAAAACCGTGTGTTTGTTTGGCGTAAAAGTTGCCCATATGCAAGGCGCAAAAACAATTACAACTGGAGCATACTAAAGTATGTGAGGATTGTAATTTTTTTTGCAACGCCGCAGATGTGCAACTTTTACGCCAAACTACCCTTTGGATTCACGGATACTGGTAATGTGAAGGTTATAGTAAGCGATAATGTCACGACGGTAAATCATGCCGATAAACCGCCCTGGATCATCTTCGGCGACCACGGGCAGTGCATCAATATTTTTCTTTGTAAGCTTCAGCAGCACGGTGTTCAAATCTTCGGATAAGGTGGTTGTAATCATATTAGACACCATAATATCCTTCATGACCACCAATTGCCCAAGATCACTTGAAAAAAGAACCTCCCGGACATCCGTGGATGAAAAAATGCCACACAATTTCCCGTGGTCATTCATCACGGGAAAATATCTTTGTTTGGTGGTTTGAAAGATCTGCTTAAACTGACTGAATGACATCTCCTGGTTCAGGCACCTCACGTCCTTGATCAAGGTTTTCAGTTTTTCCACCTTGATGGTTTGAAGAATATCTATCATGAATTCACCGGCATGAACCGGCGAATCAACCCGCGATTTCACCTGGTTTTCATAAATGGACCATTTTGTGGACAAAAGATAACACACAGAACAGACCAAAAGACTTGGCAGCAGAAGATGATAGGAGTTGGTCATCTCACTGACAAAGATAATGGTGGAGATGGGGGTGTTGGAGACAGCCGTGAAAAAACCTGCCATACCGACAATCACAAAGGCACCGGGCTGGGCGACAACCGTGGGCATCAGCAGATGAAAGAACTGGCCGACCGCCCCGCCCATGGCACCGCCGATGACAATCGAAGGCCCGAATACACCACCTGAGCCGCCCGAGCCGATGGAAAAAGAGGTGGTGAAAATTTTCCCCAGGGCAAGTCCCAGGAGCACGGGAATGGTCAGCTGATTGAAAATGGCCTGTTGGGCCATGCCGTATCCAAAGGCCAGGGTATCGGGCAAAAAAAACCCGATCACACCGGTCACAAGCCCGCCAAAGGCAGGTTTGATATGATTTGGTATTTTCATCTTTCGAAATAGATTCGTCGTCCCATAAAACACTTTAACATATAGCACACCCGTGAGAACCAGGATCACGGCAAGCGCGAGATAGGGACCTAACTGCAAAGGATTTTCAAATTTAAATGCCGGGGAATCAAAAAGCGATCCCCATCCGAAAAACAGACAAAAGGTGCAATAGGCCATCACGGAGGAGATGCCCGCTGGAATGATGACCGAAGACTCAAATTCAGGATCGCGGTAGAGCACCTCGGCGGCAAAGAGTGCGCCGGCCAAAGGCGCCCTGAAGATACTGCCCACGCCGGCGCCAATGCCTGCGGCCATCATGATGCAGCGCTCCCGTTCGGACAGATTGAACCGGGTTGCCAGAAAAGAACCGAAGCCGCCCCCAATCTGGGCAATAGGGCCTTCCCTGCCCCCTGAACCGCCGGTGGTCAGCGTGATGGTGGAGGCAATGGTTTTAATAATTGGAATTCGTGACCGGATAATGCCGCCTTTATGATGAAAGGCGTCTATGGCTGCATCCGTGCCGTGCCCCTCGGCCTCCGGGGCAAAGGTATAAACAATCCACCCGGAAACAAGACCGCCCAATGCAGGTAAAAATAATAATACCCATTTATTGAGCGGCGTATCGGTATGGGGCAGCAACAGATGTTCACCCGCAGGACCATCGGGTCTGTATCCGGCCATCATATCCAGCAGGTAATGCATGCCAAGGCCGCACAGGTAATGAAACAGAACCGCCCCAAGGCCTGACATGACGCCTATTAAAACAAAATAGAACACCCACTTGCCGGCATATTTGAGATCAACATTACTCTTTGTGCTTAATTTCATTTTTGAGCCCTGCATCGCTTGTCCCGGCAGAATCGTCGTTTTCCAAAAAACAATCAGGTCAACGATGTTTTTTGACTGCCGGGATTATCCGGATATTTTGCATGTCCGTTTCAGGTTAACGCCAACATTGCCTCCATATATTTAATCTGACTTATCGTCATATCCAAACAAAAAAATTATTTTCTTAAATCATTGATCCCTGAGAGGATAATGTCAAACAAAGTTTTCACATCTTTTTCTTCCAGGCATGAAAAGGCCACCCGAAGGTTGTCTTCGCCAATGGAAATTAAACCGGTACCATAGTTCTCAAGTAAATGAACCCTCAGTGCTTCGGCATTCACGCCCTTAACACGGATGCAAAGAAAATACCCTGAATTAAATGGATAGGCATCAAATCCGTCTTTATATTTGGGGTCTTTGAGCACCTCTTTAATGGCCATGGCCCGGGATTTAAGCAGGTTGAACTTCTCTTGTTTACAAGGCTCATACTCTGGATCATCCATGGACTTGACAAGAATGGTCTGGCTTAGGTGGGAACAGTTTGAAATATTGCCCCGGATGCATCCGGCCGTCTTTTTTTCCAGCGCATCGTACACATCTTCAAGGTTGATGTCTGCGGCGACGCTGTAGGTGGTAAACCCGGTTCTAAACCCCATGACATAATCTTCCTTGGTGGGCCCGTCGAGTTTAACGGCCAAAAGCCGGCCTGTTTTACCGGCAATTTTAGCAAACAAGGACTCTTTTTCTGTATCTTCTTCAAAAAACAGTCCAAAATAGGCATCATCACAGGCGGCCACGACATTTGTTCCCTTTTGCGCCACATCAATGAGAATGTCTGCAACACAGGTCGCCTCTTTTTTGCTCAGGGTATACCCGGTCGGGTTGTGGGGAAAATTAAGTATGGTAATGATTTTGTCATGTTGTGCCGCCTGTTCTCTGATCACGCGCTCGAAATCATCCAGGTTAAAATGGGTCATGGCGTCATCATAGGATTTGTATGTGACAAACCGGGCACTGTTACGCACGCAGAAAATCATATTGTAGTTGCCCCAGATCATATCCGGCATCACAATAACATCGTCGGCATTTACCCACATATCCGAAAAAATGGAAACCCCATGGGTAATGCCCGATGTAACCACAGGCAAACTGATGGAAGCTCCCTCAAGTGACGGATTTTTAACATACAGCTCTTTGCGCCATTTCTCGCGCAGTTCAGGCAACCCGAATGAAGAGGCGTACGGCAGATAATTATTCGGCTCAATCTGTGTAATGTATTTTGTCACAGACGAAAGACTGAAAACGCAACTGCCCTGCTTTGCGATACCAATGGTGGCATTGACCTTATCCGCCTTGCACTTTGCTTCATCACTCTGGGTTAAAATACCTTTGGGGTAAAACAGTTTCTTTCCCATGGCGGAGAGCATTTCATATACATGGGGAGCAGACTGTTTGATAATGTTATTAAGTTCCTGGGCATTGGGGTTCATGATTTAACCTGTTGTAAATTTAAGTATTATCCAATTCAATAAATAAGGGCCATGGAAACAATAAAATCCACCATAGCGTTTGGCGTCCTTTCCGTCTTCTTTACTGCATCAACAGTCACATAGCTAAATATGCTCCCATTGATGTGCCTTGAATACGGGCAAAAAGCGTTCACCCTATTTGTGGATTTTAAAATTTCCATGGCCCTCAATGTCCGCACTGAAAAAAAGAAAACCCTGCAGTTAGACTTAAGGAAGTCCAAGGAAAACTGCAGAGTTTTTACGTGCATTGAATCGGTTGCGTTATCTTCGTTTGGATGCCTTGATTGGGTTAAGTTTCTGTTTTTTGGTTTCGGTGGCGGTTTTAACGTGGGTAGCCATGTTGCAGTTACCGTTTTTCCATTTCAAAGATGGATCAGGTGCAGCAGTGCAATAAACGCCGGTGGCAAATTCGGCACTTCTCTGGCAGCCCTTGCATTCATCAATGATGGGAAGGCAGTTGCCTTCGTTGTAGCCGCAGCCCTGGGCTGTCATAAATACGCAATCCTGGCCTTCTCTAACAGTTGTACAAAGCATAATCGTCTTCCTATTTTTATTGTTATATTATTCAGTCATTAAGTATTTAATTTCAACAAATTACATCCGGCATCATATACAAACCGGGACAAATGAACCGTAACCAACTATCACAATGAGCCTTTAATTGTCAACTAATTATTTTTAAACAAATATCTGTTCTTTGGTATATTTGGGCCGTATCTCTTGTGGGCAGATCTTTTCTGATGTATAACCATAAAATCTTGAGACCCCATAACCGTAATCATATCCAGTCCAATAACGGCTTTGGGCGACCGGGCCTGCCGACACCCGAACTCGACCCTCAACAAAATATGAAAGCAAGGTATTGGCACTGTCATTTAAATAGCAATTCGGGAAAACCAAATGATCATAGACGACGCTGTTCAAGTTCTAAAAATGGAAGCCCAGGCCCTTTTGGACCTCATTGAAAAACTAAATGCCGATTTTGAAACCCTTGTCAATTCCATCTGCAATGCCAAAGGACGGGTCATCATTTCAGGTATCGGAAAATCAGGCCTGATCGGAAGAAAAATTGCCGCTACCTTGAGCAGCACAGGCACCAATGCCATGTTTCTTCATCCGGTTGAAGCCGTTCACGGAGACCTTGGCATGGTCAGCCGCAATGATATCTTCATTGCCATCTCAAATTCCGGCGAAACCGGAGAACTCAACCAGCTTTTGCCCGTAATCCGGGAAGTGGGCTGTAAAATTGCAGGCTTTACCGGAAAACCTGCATCCGCCATGGCCGGCTTCTGCGATATGATCATAGACACGGGCGTCAAAAAAGAGGCCTGCCCCTTGAATATGGCGCCCACCTGTTCAACCACAGCCCAGCTGGCCATGGGCGATGCCCTGGCCGTAGCCCTGATAAAAAAGAAAAAGTTTAAAAAGGCTGACTTCATGCGTTCCCACCCCGGCGGAGCGCTTGGCCAGCGACTGTCCGGCAAGGTCAGCGAACTGATGCTTGAAAAATCAGGGGTACCCTTTGTGCAGACCGGCACCACCATGGCCCAGGCCCTTGCCTGCATGGACACACACCGCCTGGGCGCTGTTTTTGTACTTGATGCAGCGGATAAACTCATGGGAATACTTACCGACGGAGATGTCCGCCACTGGCTTGCAAAGGGGGGCGGAACAGCAGACGCGCTTCTTGTGGATGAGGTGATGACCCGATCTCCAAGACATCTATTCCCCGATTCTTATCTGTATAACGCCCTGAATTTAATGGAAAAATATGAAATTACGGTATTGCCTATCCTTGGAAAGGAAGGCAGCCTTGAGGGGTTGCTTCATCTCCACGATATCCTGGGAAAGGGAACCTTTAAATTTAATGGAGGGACTCAATGAAAAATATGAACATCAACACCACCATTCCCGTGTTAGGCCCTGCCAGAATACCATCCCCCCTGGGGTTCCAAGGGACAACCGGTGACGGCAAAACCCGCTTTATAAAAGATGAATACAGAATCAGCGTTGATGTCAGAATGGATCGAATTTTTGAAGAACCCAAGACGATATTCCCAGCTTTGAACTGGCCGGTCCCCGGGAAAAAATTTATTTTGACCCCAGCAAACTCAAATGCGCCGTGGCCAACTGCGGGGGGTTGTGCCCGGGGTTGAACGATATCATCCGCTCGTTGGTGCTTGAATTGTACCATGTGTACGGTGTCAAAACTATTTATGGTGCTCGCTACGGGCTCCAGGGTTTCATCCCTGAATTTGGTCACGACCTCATTGAACTGACCCCCCAACGGGTGTCGGGTATTCAGAATACCGGCGGATCCATACTGGGCTCCTCCCGGGGAGGACAGGATATCGGGGAAATTGTCGACTGCCTGGAACGTATCGGCGTCGGCCTGCTGTTCATGGTAGGCGGTGACGGGACACTGATGGCCTCAAAGGCCATTGGCGATGAAATCCTAAACCGCGGCTTGAAAATTTCCGTGGTCGGCATCCCCAAAACCATTGATAATGACATTTTTTTAGTTTCCCGCTCCTTTGGCTTTGATTCAGCCGTGGACGTGGCCACCCTGGCAATTAAAGGGGCTCATAACGAAGCTGAAGCCTATCCCAATGGAATCGGCCTGATCAAGCTGATGGGAAGACACTCAGGATTTCTGGCAGCCACAGCCGCCCTAGCCCAGCCCGACGCCAACTTTGTACTTATCCCCGAAGAGGAGATTCTGCTGCATGGCGAACACGGACTTCTGGCCGCCATAGAAAGGCGCCTGGAACTGAGAAGACATGCAGTGATCATTGTGGCCGAAGGGGCCGGGCAGAATTTTTTTGAAGACAAGGATATTGAGCATGATGCATCGGGCAACGTCAAGCTCAAGGACATTGGCCTATTCCTGAAGTCGGAAATCAGCGACTATTTTAAATCCAAGGAGATCCCCATCTCTTTGAAATACATTGACCCGTCCTACATCATCCGCAGCCTGCCGGCCAACGCCAATGACTCTGTGTTCTGCGGGCTTTTGGCAAGGGATGCCGTACATGCAGGCATGGCCGGAAAAACCAATCTGATCATCAGTTTCTGGAATAACAATTATGTCCATGTCCCCATGGATGCCTCTGCCGGGAAACGCAAAAAGATGGATCCGTCAGGAAAGCTGTGGCAGTCTGTTCTTGAATCCACAGGACAGAACTCACTGTTTAACGAGTGATCTCCACAAACTGATCATCCTTTATGGTAATCAAAAACAAACTTTTGTGCGGGGTGCCGGTCTCATCAAAACGCGTACGTCCGGTGGCCCCGTCAAATACAAACTGCCCCTGGAGAACATCCTTGAGTTGTTCCCCCGACCTTACATCATCGGCATTGGCCGCTCTAAACAAAATCTGGGCCGTATCATAGGCAATGGCCTCGAGAAACCCTGGTTGCTCCTGGTATAAATTCTGGAAAGAAGCATCAAACCATGCTGTTTCAGGGTTAACACTCCCCGAAAAATATCCGTCGCAGATAACGGCGTTTCGATTATACCTTCTGGTCTCTTTTAAAAGACCGTCCCTGTGCCACAGATTGGTTCCCAGCAGGGCAACACCCTTGATGTCATGATAGACAAGCTGGGGAAGTATTAAATTGATCCGGGACACTGAATCCGGGATAAACAACGCCTGAAAGTTCAGCTTCGTATTACCGATCAATTCTTTGATGGCATCCGAAAAATCCGCTTTGCTGCCGTCATACGCCTGGGTTGCCGTCAACTGGCCGTCAAACCGATCGACCATCTGCCTGAAGATCTCCATATAACGATTCCCATATTTATCGTCCGGATACAAGCCAGCCACGCGTTTTAATCCCAATTCATGGAAAACATAGGTACCCAGGGCCTGGACTTGCATTTCAGGGGTCATAAAATTGCTGAATATATAGTCTCCATATTGGGGAAACTCTGTTTTCTGGGTCAATGCAATCATGGGAATACCAAGGAGTTGGGCGTTGTCAGCAGCCTGCTTTGAAACCAGAATTGGACCCAGAATGGAAAAAACATTATTTTCTCCAAGCTGCGTCACACACCTGGCAGCCTGATCCGGATCAGACATACTGTCTTTAACCTCAATGCTCAAATCCTTAATCCCGGATTCAGAAAGCCTTTCCAGAGCAAGCTCTATTCCTTTCATGGCCTTTTGTCCATATAATTTATACTTCCCGGACATGGGCAAAATAACGCCGATTTTTTTCTTATTAAAGGTTGTGGAACCCAGGCTTGCCAAAAGAGCTTTTACCTGTTCGGTCTTGGGGTGATCGGGATATTTTTCAAGAAATGCATTTAAAACATTGGCCGCATTGGTAAAATCTTCTTGCTGGGCAAATTTATAACCCGCCCAATAGTCAAAAAGATCCTGGGGAAGCGAAAGGTTTTTAATTCTCGAAAATTTTTGAATCTCCTGGGGATCTATCTTTGATAAAAGTCGTTCAACATCATCAAGAATCGTTGTTTTAAAATCAGCGTCATCGCCCCCCCCGGGACTTTGGGCGAGCCCAAAGGCATGATTATAAATAATCAGGGCATCCTGGACAGCCCCCTGGTCACTTAAAACCCGGGCCTGGTTGATAAGCTCAGGCACAGTAGCCTGCCGGGGAATGGTTATTTCCACCGGCATCCCGGACGGATTGGAAGAGGAGACGGGAATCGTGTGCTTGGAACATCCGATAAAACAAACAAGTGCAATAAAAAAAGAGACGGAAATTACAAATTTTACATGTTTTGCATCAGTCATAAAACTACCATTTGGAATATTGTTAGGTTAAAACCGCCCTTATCTAAAAGGAGACTGGTATTATCTCAGAAACGCGCTTGCCGTTTCAATAGCTTTTTCTATCTCTTGAACATTAATCCAGATCAAATTTTTCTCCTTGTTAAACCAGGTGAACTGCCGTTTGGCGTACCTGCGGGTATCTCGTTTGAGCAAGCGCACCGCCTCGTCAAGACTGACCGCCCCCTTTAAATACATACCCATATGCCGGTAGCCGATGGACTGCATGGATTTCAACTCCAGGGAGTACCCGCGATTTACAAGACTTTTAACTTCATCAAGCAGCCCCTGCTCCATCATAATATCCACCCGCTGGTTGATTCGGTCATATAATAGTTTTCTGTCCATGTGAAGGCCAAAGGTAAGACTCTGGTATCGGTCCGATTTGAAATCATGGGCCTGCCGGCACTGGGAAATGGGCACGCCTGTGGTTAAAAACACCTCAAGTGCCCTGACAATTCTGAACCCGTCATTGGGATGAATCTTCTCTGCGGCCTCGGGGTCGCATTGTGCCAATTGCGCATGCAGTGCATTCCCGCCCTGTTCTTCAAGGGTTTGATTCAGTTTATCCAAGGTGGCTGGACAAACGGGCTTCCCCCTGAAAAGGCCATGGATTAAAGCCCGGATATAAAGCCCGGTCCCCCCGGCGACCACAGGAACCCGGTCCTTTGTTTCAAGGTCGTCTATAGTTTGATCCGCCAAAGCGGTAAATTGTTTGGCATCAAAATTTTCCGCAGGATCAAGGAAATCGACCAGGTGGTGTTTGGCCAACCTGCGCTCATGCGCATCGGGCTTGGCCGTCCCGATATCCATATATTTGTAGATCTGCATGGAATCTGCGCCGATTATCTCTGTGTTCAGTTCCCGGGCCATGGCAATGGCAAAGCCGGTTTTCCCGATGCCTGTTGGGCCGCATATGGTAATAATTTTTGTCATTCAAAAATATTTTTATTTTTCCGGTATTCAGTTTTAAAGAAATTTTGGATTTTCTCAGGAAAGCGTCGTATCTTCTGCACGGCGCTTTCAATGCCCCCCTGGGGACTTAAGTATGGGAAATGGCGCCCAAGCCACCCCATGACATTTATACCAATTAAGGTTGACAATATTCAACGAATCGTTTTATATCACGATTCTTAGAGAATGAGAATTAATTAAAGTTTTCATATGAGCGATATAGCAGACAAAACCTGCGTGAAGCAAAGGGCCGTTTTTACACCTAAACGGATCAATCAAACCCCAAAAGAGCAATAACCACGCAGGGTTCGGACATTTTGTTTTTTTTAGCAGACGTCGGCTATTCTTTATTGACAAGGTTACAATGCTAAGATAAGGTATGTCTCCAATTGTAATGGTGACTTGATAGTGAAGACGGTTTGTCTTAAGATAGGTTAAACGAGCAGTTATAACAAACTTTTTTAGGAGGATTCATTCAATGGCAACACTTGAGTTTAACGGGAAAACATTCGAAATAGATGAAGACGGGTTTCTTCTTGATTACAATATGTACAATGAAGAATGGGTAGAGTACGTAAAAGGCCAGGAAGGCATCGACGAGATGACTGAAGAACACTGGCAGCTCGTTAAAGTTCTCCAGGACTACTACGAGAAAAACGGCATTGCCCCCATGGTTCGCGTTCTTTCCAAACTCACAAAGTTCAAACTGAAACACATCTATGAACTATTCCCCTCTGGACCTGGTAAAGGAGCCTGCAAAATGGCCGGCCTTCCGAAACCGACAGGTTGTGTATAGTTAAAATATTTTAAGTTTTTAGCTTAAACTGATAAAGGCCCTGTTTAAATTAAACAGGGCCTTTGTTGTTACGATCAAAACATTTTGGAAACTTGCCGATCAGATGATAGAAGACCAGACAAGCAAAGATATACTGAACCGAATTCAGGCCGATTTTCCCATCCATCCAAGACCCTACAAAGTTCTGGCCGAAGAACTGGGGTTAGATGAAGATCAGCTCATTGATGAAATTGAGCGAATGAAACAAGAACTGATTATCCGCAGAATCGGCGGGAATTTTAGTCCCGACCGACTTGGATTTTATTCCACCCTTTGCGCTGCCCAGGTGGCGCCGGACAAGATTGATATGTTCACCGAGACGGTGAATGGGTTTAGCGGTGTTACCCATAACTATCAAAGGGATCATCAATATAATATCTGGTTCACTTTTATTGCACCCTCAGTTCAAAAAATTAAAGAGAGCCTGGAAACCATTTCAAAAACAACCGGCGTGACCGAGATTCTCAATCTGCCGGCCACCCATGTGTTTAAAATAGCGGCTAATTTTAAAGTCTGAGACCACCGTTATTACCCATCCTTTTTTATTTAGGGTTGGGCGAACTGTTAATTCTTCGCCGACGGGAAATGGACGCGCTTATACTATAAATCTTTTACAGGTGTCATCATGCAAAACATTCGTGTGACCCTGGTCATCCAGAACTGCCCTGTGAACCGTTTTGAAGACAATCTTGCCCGGACGGTCGAACATGTTCGTTCGGCTGCACAGCAAAATTGCGATTTTGTTGCGTTTCCAGAGATGAACCTGACGGGGTATGCCCCGGCAGATTTAAGCAACGCAGTTGCGCTTGACGGCATATGGATGGATCAATTGAACCGGCTTTCGCAAAACCACAAAATCGCCATACTCGCGGGTCTTGTTGAAAAGTCGACTTCCGGAATCTATGCCACACACCTGGTATTTCGTCCGGATCAGCCTGTGGCACGCTACCGAAAAGTTCACCTCTCTCCATTTGAGGCACCCTATTTCAATTGTGGCAACGATGCAGCAGTCTTTAAATTCAAAGGAGTGCATTTTGGCATCCAGCTCTGTTACGATGCCCATTTTCCGGAGTTGTCCACAGCCATGGCATTAAAAAATGCGGACATTATTTTTTTTCCACACGCATCACCAAGAGGAACACCTGGGGAAAAAAGCGCATCCTGGAAGCGCCATTTAACAGCCCGGGCATTTGATAATGCAGTGTTTGTGGCAGCCGTTAATCAGGTCGGCGAAAATAACGCCAACCTAAATTTTCCTGGAATCTCCATGATGATCGGCCCTGACGGATATTTGTCGGGTGAAAATATTGCATACGAAAATAAAATGGATACCTATGTATTGGACATGTCTCTGCTTGAACATATCCGTGCACATAAGATGAGATATTTTCTGCCCAACCGGCGTGCCCATCTCATTGACGACTGATCTTTACGACCCTTATTTTTATTCTTTACTGTTTTTTAATTTTTGGGCGCCGGCCACATCATCAACAAGGGCCTTACGATTCTGGAGATAGGCGTTACGCATGGCGGCATACGGGTCTATTGAGGCATCTTTAAACGCTTCATACTCTCCGACATGAAAGGATGTCCAGCTGACTTTTTCAAGTCCCCAGGCGCCCCAGGACAATTCCCAGGGTTGTGCATAATTGATGGGATTGATGAGCCAGTCCCCAGCCCTGCCCACGGCATCTCTAAATGAACTAGGCCCCAGAACGGGCAGCACCAGATAAATGCCACTGCCAATACCGTATGATCCAAGGGTCTGACCAAAATCTTCATCCTCAAGCCGGATACCCACATACTTCTGGGCAAAATTATTTACCCCCCCAAACCCCAGGGTTGTGTTGATAAAAAAAGCGGAAAACTCCCTGCCTGCGGCCTCACCTTTTCCCTGGAGCAGGGCATTGACAAAACGGATGGGAAACAACAGGTTGGTAAAAAAGTTTTTAACACCTCTGCGGGCAAAGGTGGGAACCACTTTGGCATACCCCCTTGATATGGGCCTCAAGCCGTACATATAAAGTTTATCATTAAAGAAAAACACAGCACGGTTAAGCCCTTCAAAAGGATCTGCAACCATGGCCTGGTCACTTTGACCTTGATCGACCTGGAAAATATCAGCATCAAACTCATCCCCTTCAGCCGAATCGCCCCCCCCTTGGACACTGCCTACCGATTCCTCTGAGGAATCTGAACTCGAAGAAGATGTCATGTGTTCGGATTGCCCGACTGCATTACCGGCAAGAGCCGGACCCGCGACCAATACCAGAGCCATTACAATAAAAAGGACCGGATAAAATTTCATAGGTAGCCTCCTTCGGTTTTTTTTATATTCACAACTCATTTATCGTCTTTAAAAATAAATTTCCTAACCAGCGATTCAATGTCCAGGGCAGACTCGGTATTGTCCAGCGTCTCTTTATCTTCAAGCATAATATCAGCCCCCCCCGGAGAAATAGAAACATATTTTTCGCCGATGATGCCTGCGGTTTTAATCGAGGCAATGCTGTCTTCGCTCAGTTGTATTCCCTGATTGATCCTCAGGGCAAGCTTTGCCTCCAGACGCTCTTTGTCCAGAATAATCTCAGAGACATTACCGATCTCAACCCCGGCCATTTCAATGCCGGCACCACTTTTCAAACCACTGACAGAGGTAAAATATGCATACACGGTATACCCCTTTGGGCTGAACATCGGAAGTCCCCCCAGAACAATTGTAAGGTAACCTGCGCACACAAGACCGATAATTACAAATATGCCGACATATAATTCTTTGTTGAATGACTTCATGAACCTGTCCTTATTTTTTCGTATCAGGACTCTTTTCCTGAAATAAACGCTTTTACTATGTCATTATCGGCCTGAAAAATCCCATCACTATCGCCAAAATAGATAATCTTACCATGGTCAAGCATGGCCACTTGCTGTGATATGGTAAAAATCTCCGGGATGTCATGACTGACAATGACTGCGGTAAAACCAAATTCCTCCTGGTAAGTGGAAATCATGGCGTTCACATTGTTCCGTCGCACAGGATCAAGCCCGGATGTGGGTTCATCAAAGAGCACGGCAACAGGTTCGGTAATCAAAGCTCTGGCAAGGGCCACACGTTTTCTTATGCCGCCGGACAACTGGGCCGGATATTTACCTGCGTGGCTGCTGATCTCCAGCGCATCCATTTTCTGCGCTACCCGCTGCTTGATCTCACCCATGGGGATCTTTTTTTTCTCTGTTAACGGCAGAGCGATGTTTTCCCACACAGTTAAAAAATCAAACAGGGCATTATCCTGGAACATATAGGATATCTGCCTGTGAAACCTATGTTTTTGCTTCCGGTCCATTTGCTCCGTGGGCAGACCGTTCACACAGACCTGGCCTGAATCCGGCTGCATCAGCCCGATGATATGTTTAAGCAAAACGGATTTGCCGGTGCCGCTTTTGCCGATAACACAAGTTACCTGACCCTTTTTAATGGAAAGATTGACCCCGTCAAGCACTTTATTGCCGGAAAAATTTTTATGAATATCTATCAGTTCAATGAAAGGCTGATCCATAATTAAACCAGAAAAGAGGTAATGATGTAATCGGAAACCAGAATAAGGATACAGGAATTCACCACAGCATTGGTGGTGGCCAATGACACACTTTTAGCACCCTTCCCTGCTTCTGCCCCTGAAATATGGGCAAAAAAGCCCTTGTAGCAGCACATGGTAGAAACGATAATCCCAAATACCAGCGCCTTAACAAATCCTCCGGTGACATCTGCAAGCTCAATGCTTCGAATCACTTTATCCATATATAAATACTGATTGACATCCAAGATCACAACACCGGAGAGGAACCCTCCGAATATGCCTGTCACATCAAAAAGAGCGGTTAAAAGCGGAAAACTGATAATGGCGGCAGAAAGGCGTGGTGAAAAGGTGAACCGAACCGGATGGATATCCATGGTTTCAAGGGCGTCTATCTGTTCGGAAATCCGCATGACACCGATTTCCGCAGCCATGGCGGACCCGGCCCGGGCCGCAATCATGATGGCAGACAGCACAGGCCCAAGTTCACGAATCAGGGTGATGGCAACGGCCGATCCAAGGGTTGCTTCGGATCCGAAGTCCACCAGGGTGTAGTACCCTTGAAGCCCGAGCACCATGCCGGTGAACATGGCGGTTAAAACGATAACAAACACGGACTTATAGCCGATAAACCACACCTGTTCCATGATCTTGGCAATCTGGACAAAGGGCACAAAATTGCGCCAGATCCCCTGGATAAAAAAAATCGATATCCGTCCAATGGATCGGGTGTCATCAATACAAGCCGAGCCTAATTTTTCAATACGCAATTTGAGCATAATCTTTATTTTATATGCGTTCCTCTGTCAAAAGACAAGCGATTTGAATCGAACCCACACGTGATGAACCGAATTTGGAATCCAAGCCCCTGATAAAAATTTTATGATAAAAAAAAATTGACACGTACTCTTAATTTTAATACGTATGATCCATCAGACGTAACACATTTTCATCCAGGATAGATACCATGACCCAAAAAATAACCCTGAGTATACCGGATAGACTGCATGAAAAGCTCAATGAATGGAGAAGCTCCTTTAATCTCTCAAAAATGTTTCAGGACGCGTTGAGTGATGCCATTGAAAAAAAAGAGGCCTTCAGCAAAAAATTGAGTGAAGAATTTGACATGACTCAAATTATAAATCGGCTTCAGCAGGAAAAGGAGCAATGGCTTAAAAATTTTTACAACGCAGGCCGAAACCGGGGGTTTGGCTGGGCCCAGGGGGCCCATTACCAGGATTTATTATACGTATTGGATTATGACGACACGTGTAATAGTGAACAAGAGATTGTCCGGCACAATCGTTTCAAAGCATATTTCGAAGATCTTTACAATGCCCACGACTTGACCCGCTACACCCACCAAGGTGGTGGAGACCATGAAAAAACATTTTTGCAGGGCTGGTTTGATGGGGTAAACGCATTCTGGAACGAAGTCAGGGAGCACATTTAAATATGGAAAACGCTGCCACGATACTCGGCATTGATGCCGGATCCGTATCCATTCACCTTGCCGTTGTTGATATGAACGGCCATCTTTTGCATAACGCATCCGAATACCACCATGGAGATGTCAGGGCGTGCCTGACAAAAATGCTCGCCCACCAGGCCATTGCATCTGTAACCCATGTAGCCAAAACATCGTCCACACCGGCTGATGTCAATGCAACCCTTGATGTTGACGAACAGGTGGCAGTCATTCGCAGTGCCCGCCACCTCCACAAAGATTTCAGCGCAATTTTGCATGTGGGCGGAGAAAAATTTTTTCTGAGCCTGTTTGACGACCATGGCAATTACAGAGGCCAGCGGCAAAATTCCGGGTGTGCGGCAGGTACCGGTGCGTTCCTGGACCAGCAGGCCGGACGGATTGACCTGCAGGGATCTGAAAAAATTTCATCCCTGGCCCTTGAAAACTGCGCTCAGCGGCCGGATATCGCCACCCGGTGTGCGGTATTTGCAAAAACAGATCTAATCCATGCCCAGCAACAGGGCTATAATCTAAAGCAGATCTGTGACGGGCTTTGCTACGGACTTGCCCGAAACATCGCCAACGCCCTGTTTAAACAGGATATCCCGGAAAAAGACATTATATTTTGCGGCGGGGTGGCCAAAAACAATGCCGTAAAAAAGCACCTTGAATCCATTATCGGCAAACCCCTTGTCAAGGGCGAGCACGTTTTGGTTTACGGGGCCATGGGTGCCGCATTGTGTCTTGCCGATGACATAAAAAAATCCCATGTCCCTGCCCGGTCCTTTCATGAGATCCGTAATTTTTTCCTGGAAAAAACCAAAACCGACGCCGGACTTAATCCGGCCCTTGACTTAACCCTGTCTGATTATCCTGACTTTACATCTGCTGCTGCCCTTGATTTTGAATCCGTTGAAATTGAAATTTTCAAACCCATTGATGCAGGTGCTACGGTTCATGGTTTTTTAGGGCTTGATGTAGGCTCCACCAGCACCAAAAGTATTATCGTTGACCAGGATGGCGAACCGGTTACCGGATTTTACACCCGGACCGCATCAAGACCTGTGGAGGCAGTCCAGCGGATCTTTAAAGCCTGTGATCATCTCATGGCCGAAAAAGAGATCGTTTTCCATATCCAGGGATGCGGCACCACAGGTTCCGGCCGGCGCATTGCCGGAAAAATCATTGGTGCCGACTTAGAACCCGATGAGATCACGGCCCATGCCACCGCAGCGGTAAATTTACACCCGGACGTGGATACCATCATTGAAATCGGAGGCCAGGACGCCAAATTTACCCTGGTAAAAAACGGCCAGGTGACCTCATCGGTCATGAATGCAGTGTGTGCCGCAGGCACCGGCAGTTTTATTGAGGAACAGGCCATGCGTCTTAACTGCCCGTTATCCGAATACGCCCACAGGGCACAGGGTATTGCGGCGCCGATTTCCAGTGACCGGTGTACCGTATTCATGGAAAGGGACATCAATTATTTCTTTGCCGAGGGATACGGGAAAAACGAAATACTGGCATCGGTGCTCCATTCGGTACGCGACAATTACCTGACCAAGGTTGCCAATATTGCCCAGATCGGGAACCGTGTAGTATTTCAGGGTGCCACGGCCCGGAACAGGGCCCTTGTGGCGGCCTTTGAGCAAAAACTTAACAGACCCATCCATGTATCCCGGTACTGCCACCTTACCGGCGCCCTGGGCATTGCCCTGATGGCCAGGCAAATGAAAGAACAGGGCGAGTTGTCCGAGTCCGGCTTCAGGGGATTTAACCTGTGGAAAGAACGGATTCCGGTTCGGCAGGAAGTGTGCCGCCTGTGCACCAACCATTGCAAAATCACCATTGCCGAAGTAAAAGGGCAGGCCCTGGCCTATGGATTTTTGTGCGGCAGAGATTACCAGACGAAAAAACGGGTGAAATCTCCAGACCGTTACGACCTTTTAGGAATTAGAAAAGAGGTTCGGCGAAGCATTTTCCCCGGATCCTTCGATGCTAAAGATAAAGACAATGATAAACAGATCACCATCGGCCTGCCCAATGCCCTTCACATGGTACAGGACCTTGATTTCTGGCAGTTTTTTTTCAAGGAACTTGGCTTGCAGGTGGTAACCAGCCGCAAGTGCACCGATCCAGTCAAACAAGGTAAACAGATAGCCGGGGCGGAATTCTGTGCGCCGATGCTTGCCTTGCACGGCCATGTGAACTTCCTTGAGGATAAATGCGATTATATTTTTCTGCCTTTTTATTTTGAGGACAAAGCCAATGAAAAAGGCGTTCGCCGTCATCACTGCTACTACACACAATTTGCCCCATCGGTTTTAAGCCGTCTGACAAAACCGGGCAAAATACTAACGCCCATAGTCAAATATCTGTATACAAGCTTTTATACGAAAAAGCAGCTATATGACACATTTGAAAAAATCGGGGCAAATCTGTCCTTTTTTGATATATCATCTGCCTGGGACCGGGCACTGGCCCTCCAAAAAAACAAGGAGAACGCCCTGGCCGGGCTGTGGGCAGTCCAAAAATCTACCGATAAAGCCAACGTGTTGCTGCTCGGACGCCCATATACGGTACTATCATCTGCCATGAACAATAATATTCCAGGTATTTTTTCCAATCTGGGTATTAAAACATTTTTCAATGATATGATTGACCTGGAAGGTGTGGATTATTCACCCATTGACCCCATGCTCAAACAGATCCACTGGAAACATGCAGCCCAAAATCTAAAGGCTGCCTTTGTTGCCGCTGCCACCCCGAACCTGTACCCGGTTTACATTTCATCGTTCAGATGTGCACCTGATGCCTTTGCCTTGGATTACTTCAAGGAGATCATGGCATCGGTAAATAAGCCTTATCTGGTGCTGGAGTTGGATGAACACGACTCCAGTGTGGGCTATGAAACCCGCATTGAAGCCGCTGTCCGGGCATTTGAAAATCACAGGCGTCAGGATCAGCCCCCCCGGCACACAGACGCATCTTTATTTACTCCCAAATTTGATAAAAATATTGAACAAAAAACCGTCATTTTCCCCAACTGGGATGCCATAACAGGCCACCTAATCGTCAATATCTTTAAAAATGAAGGGCACAATGCAGTATTGATGGAAGAGGACCAGGAGACACTTAAAAAAGCACTTTTGACAAACACCGGCCAGTGCCTGCCCTTAAATGCCGTGGCGTCGGGATTTATCCACACTGTTGAAAAATACGGACTGGCCCCGGAAAATACGGTGCTATGGCTCAATGAATCCGATATTGCCTGCAACATAAAAATGTACCCCTACCATATCCAGAAAATTTTGACCCGCCATGAAAAAGGGTTTGAACAAGCCCGTGTATATCTTGGGGAACTATCGCTGTTTGACCTGGGGATCAAGGCATCCACCAACACCTATTTTGCCTATATGTTCGGCGGTCTTTTCAGGAGCATCGGCTGCAAAATAAGACCATATGAAATCAATAAGGGGCAAACCGATGCAGCCTTACACACCGCTGCCTCCATCATGGGAACGGCATTTCTCACGGGCGGATCAAAGGAAAAAGCGCTCAAAGAAATCATGTCCATATTTGAACAGATCCCGGTAAAAAAAGAGACGCGGCCCAAGGTGGGCATCTTTGGAGACCTGTATGTCAGGGACAACCGGATCATGAATCAGAACCTGATTCAGTTCATTGAAGATAATGGCGGGGAGGTGGTGACCACACCTTACTATCAGTATGTACAGATTATCGCCAATGCCTATTTTAAAAAATGGTTCAAGGAGGGAAAATACCTGAGCCTGATTTCAAACAAGGCCCTGCTTGCAGCCGTTAAAACCATGGAAAAAAAATATTATCCATGGTTTGCGCCGTTTTTCAATGAAGCCGAACTCAAGGTCAATGCGTCCTATGAACATATCCTTGAAACATACGGCTTACTTCCCGAACATACCGGGGAGTCCATGGATAACCTGCTTAAAATCCATTACATTGTCAATGAACATCCGGATTTAGCCCTTCTGGTTGCCGTCAATCCTGCCTTTTGCTGTCCAGGCCTTGTGACCGAGGCCATGGCCTCACAGATTGAACAAAAGGTTGGGGTCCCGGTCATTAACATTACCTATGACCTGTCCGGAGGAAACAAAAATAAGGCGGTGGTGCCGTTCCTGAAATATTTAAGGACGCCCCCCTATTCCCAGAGCCGGAAGGCCTCTGTCTGACGCTTGGCCGGCAGGTACGCCTTGATTTCAGGATATCTTTTTATAAAGGCGTTCTGGAATTCAAGGCGCTTGACATTGAACTTGTTATGGGCGTCAACAGCCCTGCGGTAACGCAGATAATATTGATCATAATTTTTTAGATACGCTGTGCTCCCCGCCTTGGTTATGGCGTCAAAATTCTGGTAACAGAAGCGCAGCAGGGTTTCAAAATTATCAAGATAATTTTGAAGGCTTTTAAAGTGCATGATAACAATGCGGTTGTTATAAAATCTATTGATTTCATACACCCATTGCAAATCTTTTTCGGTGAAAAAATCCTTATGTTTATCCACAAACTCAACCATTTGTTCAATGGCGGCCTGGTTATCCCGCATCGACTGGCGAAGTTCATCGATAAACACAATAGTTTGTTCAAGTTTTTCTACATTTGACTGAACCTTTGACCGTTGTTCAAGTTCAACTAAGTCGTTATCCAGATTCTGGGTGGTCTGTTTGAGAATTTCACTATAACGGATCAGCTGCCGGGTGACGGGCGGTAAATGATCATATTTATATGTTGCCTTCATTTTGGAATAAATAAAAAATTCGCTACCGGTTACAAGCGAAAAACAGACAAGAAAAATCATTAACAAGGTCAATTTCCGATCTGTTCTGAATTTAAATATGAAATACGGAGTCGTCACAGGTGCGGCAAATACAACGGCAGCCCACCATAGAGGAAGTTTTCGACGTTTGCACTCAAAGGCCATCAGACCAGATAAAATTAAAATAAACGGGAAATAAATATAATACACAGGTTGAAATTTCCTCTGGGGTTAATTTTTTCTATGGGCCGTAACGGTATAACCAATACCATCGGACTGAAGCGTGACAGCGCCCATCAGATCCGTTCGAAAGACCGCGATCTTGTTTCGCCGATATCGCTGCAAAACCGTTCGGCAGGGGAATTTATGTCTGTTCATATATCCACACGATATTATTACCCCTGACGGACCTACTTTATCAAGGAAAAGTTCACTTGAGCTTGAACAACTGCCATGGTGCGGTGCCATAAAGACGTCAGATTCAAGGCTGAAATTTTTTGTGTTTACAAGTTCTATTTCTCTTTTTTCTTCAATATCGCCTGGAAAAAGCATTGAAAAAGATAAAAATTCTATGCGGGTTACCAGACTGTTGTCATTATCGTGGCCACCTGAGTGCAAATCTCTTCTACCCAATATATTAATTTGAACCTGATCCCATAAAATATGGCTGGCATTAGGGCCTGGAGTATTGATTCTCACACCTTTTGCCTTGGCGGTGCGCATCAAATGCTTAAATACACCAGATGTGGAAATATCATGATTTTTTATCCATTGCCTGATCCTGAAATTATCAAAAATAAAGGGCAGACCATTCATATGGTCGCTGTCCGGATGAGTCAAAATAACGGCATCAAGCGTCTTAATCCAGTTGTTCCACAAAAAAGGCCCCACAATATAACGACCGGTGTCAAAAGTGGATCTCCCACCAAAGCCGCCTGCATCAATGAGCAACGTTTTTCCGCCAGGAGTAATGATAACCGCTGCATTACCCTGACCAACATCCAGTGTATGCACCACAAGTTTTCTCGGATTAAATCGTTTTAATATGCCCTGGCCTGCGGATATAATCCCGGCGATCACCAAAAGAAAGATTAGGAATATGCCCCCCTTGTTCTTTTTCATGATTGCAAATCCAAAGCAAAGCATCAATGCGTAATACAGGAAAGTTTCAATTGCCCGGGGCGTTACGACCCTGACCCATGTCCAGTCAAACCCTACAATCCAATGGATACCCCGAAGACAATAGGAAAGAAGATGAATATCCAATGCGAATAAGAAATTGGCAAGACCGGGCCAAAAAGCCATAGACACAAGACCGGCCAGACCCAAAGGGAGAGATAAAAAGCCGATAACAGGAATCATAACAAAATTGGTCCCTACCTGGACTAAGGAAAACATATTAAAATAAAAGACCGTTACCGGGGCTGCGCCAATGCCTGCAAAAACCGTTGTCAAAATCATAAAACAGATTCGTTTGATCCATTTATTTTGGGGAAAACCTAAGGTTTGTCCCCAAAAAATAAAGCCTGAAATAATAAAAAAGACGCAGACAAATGAAAGCTGAAAAGAGATGGAAAACAAGGCTCCCGGATCAATCAAAAGAATTAAACTTGCAGCAAAGTAAAGTGTATTTAAAGGATCTTTCTCTTTTTCTATCAGAAAAGAGATTAAAAAGACTGCCGCCATGATCAATGCTCTTTGGGTAGACGGTGAGAACCCGGCAAACAATGCATATGCAGTCAAAGGCAAGAGTGTCAGCAACCCGGCTGTTTTTTTTGCAAAGCCTGTTATAACAAGTGCCGGGTGAAGGTTTAAAATAAAAATGAAAATAGAAAAAAATCCCACCCCAACTAAGGACATATGCAATCCTGAAACAGCTAAAATGTGCGAAAGGCCTGCTTTAGAAAAATCATCCCGGGTTCTCTCATGAATCATCTCTTTTTGCCCGGTAATCAGGGCATTGAGCACAGCCCTGGCCTGATCGGCAAAAAAATCAGGCTGAGGTTCATCTGCACGTTGCACGGCCCTGGCAAGATGACTTGAAAATCGGAATCGGGTTCGCTGCACAATTTGCATAACCCTATCCAAAAAATCACTGTTAACCGAACCTATTTGCACAATGGTGCGCGAATTGGCATAAACGCTGCCGGTTATGCCTTTAAGACGCATTCTAAATTCATAATCATACCCCCCGGGGTTGGAAAAATTACGTATGGTTCTGATTTTTGAATTAATGGTAATGTGTTCGCCAAAAAGCAATGGAGGTCCAACTTGTTTTTCTGAATCATGATACACGGTTAAAATCAATTTACCATCAACTGTATCAGCATCAATACGGCTATAATTTATGGTGTATCTGGTTTTATTTTGATATTTTTTAGGAAGAGAGTTGATCGTACAGGAAATCTGATGGGATTCGCCATCGCAAAATCGAATAAGGGAATAATCAGGTGTAAAAATCTCTGCCATGCGAAATATTGTCAATCCAAACCCCGCAAGGCAAGATAGGAAAATAAATTTATCGGGCTTAAATAAAGTGAGTAGGATTGCAGCAGACAGACTCGTTGCAATAAAAAATATCCAGAAGGAAACCGGTGTCAAGCACCCTGCAATGGCACCGGTTACAAAGGAGAGAAGAATATAGAACATCGGCGCAAGTGTCAGCTTATGCCGAATAACCATCTGCCCTCCTTAAACATGATATAATCACCAGATATAATACAAAAATTGTGTCAGGATGAAATTCGTTTTATATCTGCGCCCAATCCTTTAAATTTCTTTTCAATGGTCTCATAGCCCCGGTCCATATGATAAACACGACTGATAACGGTGGTACCCTGGGCAATTAAGCCCGCAATCACAAGGGAGGCACT
The DNA here is from genome assembly GCF_963666145.1 of uncultured Desulfobacter sp. Taxonomy (NCBI): domain Bacteria; kingdom Pseudomonadati; phylum Thermodesulfobacteriota; class Desulfobacteria; order Desulfobacterales; family Desulfobacteraceae; genus Desulfobacter; species uncultured Desulfobacter sp. The sequence goes on from NZ_OY762614.1 coordinate 976,213, forward strand.
GGCACGAAGGTCTGATGCCATAACAGGTGCGCCCTGAAGATGGGGCACGCCCCGGACATTGGCAATATTTCCGCCGGAGATTTTAATATCGGCACCCATACGCAGCAATTCATTGGCGTGGATAAAACGGTTCTCAAAGATAGATTCATGGATCATGCTGTTGCCCTGGGCGATGGTCATCAATGCCATAAACTGTGCCTGCATATCAGTGGGGAATCCAGGATACGGCAGGGTTTTAATATCAATATTTTTGATAATTTCCCTGCCTTTAACAAGAATTCTGTTTTCAAAGGTCTCGACGGTGGCACCAGTGGCCTTGAGTTTACTGATAACACCGCCTAAATGATCCGGTACACAGTCCCGGATCATCACATCTCCCCGGGTAGCTGCGGCAGCTACCATAAACGTCCCGGTTTCGATTCTATCCGGAATGACGCGGCACGTCGTCCCATGAAGACGAGTAACCCCGTCAATGGTGATAATAGGCGTACCGGCACCTTGGATATTAGCTCCCATCTGATTTAATGCGTCAGCCAGACATATGATTTCAGGTTCCCTGGCTGCATTTCTCAACGTGGTTTGCCCTTGGGCTAAAACAGCTGCCATCATAAGGTTTTCAGTACCGGTCACCGTGGGAATGTCAAAGTAAATCTCATTTCCGATCAGTCCCCCTTCAGCCTTTGCTTCAATATATCCACCGGCAATTGAAATGGTAGCACCCAGCGCTTCAAGACCTGAAAGATGCATATTTACGGGACGGGCACCAATGGCACATCCACCGGGCATAGACACTTTCGCCTGACCAAACCTTGCGACGAGTGGACCTAATACCAGAATAGAAGCCCGCATCTTTCTGACCAGTTCATACTCAGCTTCTATTTTATCAATCCCGGACCCATCAACTATAAATGTGTGGCCTTCAAATTTACATGATGCACCAAGGTCTTCGAGAAGCATTAATATCGAAGAGATGTCCATAAGTCGGGGAACATTTTCAAATGTGGTAATCCCATCCACAAGAATACTTGACGCAATAAGTGGAAGTGCTGCGTTTTTGGCGCCACTGATAAAGACTTCTCCTTTTAGCTGCCTGCCCCCATTGATTTCTATTTTATCCATTAAATAAATTCATTCCTGAGTTGAAAGAAGGATTAATCATTGAAGAAAATGCGGATGATCATCCACATTGCTATCTTAAATATCGATACTATATGACAGTCTTTTAGCATATAATTTAAATTATTTAAATAAATTTTGCCGGAAGTGACCTACAGAGCTTTGTAGAACCAAAAGAAGATAGAATGAAATAGTATGTTTGGATTTAAATAAAAAAACGGAGTTTCAGAAAAAAAGCCTGAAACCCCGTTTTTATAAAATGGTACCGAAGAGAGGACTTGAACCTCCACGCCTCGCGGCACTAGATCCTAAGTCTAGCGTGTCTACCAGTTCCACCACTTCGGCAAAGCAAAAATTTTAAATTTAGGAAATGCTTATACTTGGATATCAGACAACTTGTCAAGACTCAAAGATAAAAATCTAAAATTTTTAAGCTAAATTATGAAGGCTCTGATAATCATGGTGAGAATCAGAGCCTTTTAAAAGATAATCCGGCGACGTTCTACTCTCCCACATAGTCTCCCATGCAGTACCATCGACGCTAAAGAGCTTAACTTCCGTGTTCGAGATGGGTACGGGTGTGGCCTCTTCGCCATCGTCACCGGATTAAACTGTAATTACTTTAGTTTAATCTGCTGTAATAAATACCATGCTTGCTATATCATCAAAGCGACTAAATTTATTCGTGGAAAAAAGTGGCTAAGCCTCACGACCTATTAGTACTGGTAAGCTCAACATGTTGCCATGCTTACACACCCAGCCTATCAACCTTGTAGTCTTCAAGGGGTCTTCAGTCTAAAGAAGGGATATCTAATCTTGAAGTTGGCTTCCCGCTTAGATGCTTTCAGCGGTTATCCATACCCAACTTGGCTACCCAGCAATGCCGTTGGCACGACAACTGGAACACCATTGGTTGGTCCAATCCGGTCCTCTCGTACTAGGATCAGATCTCCTCAAATATCCTGCGCCCACGAAAGATAGGGACCAAACTGTCTCACGACGTTTTAAACCCAGCTCACGTACCACTTTAATTGGCGAACAGCCAAACCCTTGGGACCTGCTCCAGCCCCAGGATGTGATGAGCCGACATCGAGGTGCCAAACCGCCCCGTCGATGTGAACTCTTGGGGGCGATAAGCCTGTTATCCCCGGCGTACCTTTTATCCGTTGAGCGACGGCCCTTCCATTCAGAACCGCCGGATCACTAAGACCTACTTTCGTACCTGCTCGAAATGTCTCTCTCGCAGTCAAGCTCCCTTATGCCCTTGCACTCTACGGCTGGTTTCCAATCAGCCTGAGGGAACCTTCGCGCGCCTCCGTTACTCTTTGGGAGGCGACCGCCCCAGTCAAACTACCCACCAGACACTGTCCCAAATCCGGGTTACGGACCATGGTTAGAACACTGAAATATGAAGGGTGGTATTTCAAGGGTGACTCCACACACACTGGCGCGCATGCTTCAAAGTCTCCCACCTATCCTGCACATCATATCCCAAAATCCAATGTCAAGCTGTAGTAAAGGTGCCGGGGTCTTTCCGTCTTTTCGCGGGTAGACGGTATCTTCACCGCCACTGCAATTTCGCTGAGTCCCTGGTTGAGACAGTGTGGAAGTCGTTACGCCATTCGTGCAGGTCGGAACTTACCCGACAAGGAATTTCGCTACCTTAGGACCGTTATAGTTACGGCCGCCGTTTACTGGGGCTTCAGTTCAATGCTTCGCAAAAAGCTAACAAATCCCCTTAACCTTCCAGCACCGGGCAGGCGTCAGACCCTATACCTCGTCTTGCGACTTTGCAGAGTCCTATGTTTTTAGTAAACAGTCGCTACCACCAATTCTCTGCGGCCCCCAAATGCTTTGTAAAGTATAATACTAACAAACAGGGGCATACCTTCTCCCGAAGTTACGGTATCATTTTGCCGAGTTCCTTAACCAGGGTTCTCTCAAGCGCCTTGGGATACTCTCCCCACCTACCTGTGTCGGTTTGCGGTACGATCACCTGTTATCTCGATAGAGGCTTTTCTTGGCAGCATGGGTGCAGTCACTTTATGGGATAAATCCCTCGACATCGCTTCTCGGCCTTAAAAGAATCCGGATTTGCCTAAATTCTAAGCCTACCAGCTTGAACCGCCTATTCCAACAGACGGATGACTTGCCCTCCTGCGTCCCCCCATTTCTCAAATGACAACAAGGTGGTACAGAAATATTAATCTGTTTTCCATCGACTACGCCTTTCGGCCTCGCCTTAGGGATCGACTAACCCTGAGAAGATTAGCTTTACTCAGGAAACCTTGGGTTTACGGCGAGCGGGCCTCTCACCCGCTTTATCGCTACTCATGTCAGCATGGGCACTTGTGACATCTCCACACAACCTCGCGATTGCGATTCTATGACGACACAACGCTCTCCTACCAATGAAATAAATTTCATTCCGCAGCTTCGGTACTATGCTTTAGCCCCGATACATTTTCGGCGCAGATCCACTCGACCAGTGAGCTATTACGCTTTCTTTAAAGGATGGCTGCTTCTAAGCCAACCTCCTGGTTGTCTGGGCATTCCCACATCCTTCTCCACTTAGCATAGATTTGGGGACCTTAGATGGCGGTCTGGGTTGTTTCCCTCTTGTCCGCGGAACTTAGCTCCCGCGGGCTGACTCCCGTACTCTGACTTTCCGG
>NZ_OY762614.1:1652500-1655000 GCF_963666145.1 uncultured Desulfobacter sp.
TGTGCGGGCCCCCGTCAATTCCTTTGAGTTTTAGTCTTGCGACCGTACTTCCCAGGCGGTACACTTAATGCGTTAGCTTGGGCACAGCAGATTTTAATATCCGCTACACCGAGTGTACAACGTTTACTGCGTGGACTACCGGGGTATCTAATCCCGTTCGCTACCCACGCCTTCGCGCCTCAGCGTCAATATCGGCCCAGAGAGATGCCTTCGCCATCGGTGTTCCTCCTGATATCTACGAATTTCACCTCTACACCAGGAATTCCTCTCTCCTCTACCGTATTCAAGTCTTGCTGTTTCAAGTGCACTTCCGGGGTTGAGCCCCGAGCTTTCACACCTGACGGACAAGACCGCCTGCGCGCCCTTTACGCCCAATAATTCCGAATAACGCTTGCGCCCCCCGTGTTACCGCGGCTGCTGGCACGGAGTTAGCCGGCGCTTCCTCCACTGGTACCGTCAATACAAACATCTATTAAACATTTGTAACTTCTTCCCAGTTGACAGAGCTTTACGACCCAAAGGCCTTCTTCACTCACGCGGCGTTGCTGCGTCAGGGTTTCCCCCATTGCGCAAAATTCCTCACTGCTGCCTCCCGTAGGAGTCTGGACCGTGTTCCAGTTCCAGTGTGACTGATCATCCTCTCAGACCAGTTAACCATCGTCGCCTTGGTAGGCCTTTACCCCACCAACAAGCTAATGGTACGCAAACTCATCTCCAAACAATTGCTTTCAAGAAGAGGCAATCTTTCATCAATCCACTTGTGTGAACCGACTTTATCCGGTATTAGCTACCCTTTCGAATAGTTATTCCAGGCTTGGGGGCAGATTATCTACGTGTTACTCACCCGTGCGCCACTCTACTCGGGATTGCAAGCAATCCCTTTCTCGTTCGACTTGCATGTGTTAAGCACGCCGCCAGCGTTCATTCTGAGCCAGGATCAAACTCTCCAGTTATAATCCTTTACTAAAACTTTTTAAGGTCTACGTTTAAAGCCGTTAAGCTTCAAGCGCATTGTCATTGACCCGCTCTTTTCTTTTTCACTGACCAATTTTCAAAGATCTAACTTTCAAAAAAAAACTTCTCGAAGAAAACCGTTTTGCTTTGTCCCCTCGAGAAGACCGGCGTAATATGCCTGAATTTTAAAATGCCGTCAAGCACTTTTTTTGTTTTTCAAAAAATTATTTTTAAAGGGAGGAACAACGCCGCGATCATATTTTGCCCTATACCTTGAAAACACTGCCTTGACGACTAATCAGATAAAGGATTCAAGCGGATTTCGCTGGTCTAAGAAGAATTTAAACTCCTCTGAGATTCTGCTGTCTTTGGCAACATTCTTCCAAAAAGTATGCGCCATTTTTTTTAACATTGTAAATTCATCCTGACTGACATTTCCATCCGGGATATCCGATACATCAAAAAAGAAGGGCTGGACTTCTCCCCCGCTTATAGGTGCAAAACCCATTGAGCACATATCATAAGATGGCAATAATCTGAATAAATTCTGCTCCATAGTTAAACTAAGATTGCCTGGATGCATGTCGGTATTGTTGATAAGTCTCCCAAAACACCACAAACGCTCAGCTGTTCGTACATCCTTTTCAGAAAGCAGATTCTGAGTGAACAGTTCATTGAGAATTTTTGGCCAACTATGACCAAGACCTACAAATTCACCATCAATGGATTGCAATGAAACCATTGAGGTACGACCAAACTCTCCGAACCGGTCAAACCTCTGTGTTTCCAGAAACAAGCGCCCATCCATTTCAAAAAGGTTAGTTTCCGCAGACAGGCAGAGACTCTCGCTTATGATTCGGGATGCATGATATTCGGTTACTAAAATATCTCTCCATCTTTTAGCGACGTCATTTTCACCTTTGGGTGAAAATTTAACGATTACATGCGACCGATCACCCCGAAGGTCTTTTTTGAAAGCCGTAAATTTAGGCTGCTCTCCACCAGCAGATGATCCAGGGAGTTCCCCTTTCATTACGTTCTCGGCGAGTCTCGGATAATCATCAATGGTAACTGGGATTGCTTTTCGGCGGATACGTATAAACGCTTGCTCGCCAAATATAAAATTCCCGGGCAGATCGTCTCCATTGGAGATTAAATATTTTCCAATATGCATGGTTGTCCACCGCCTTGGATCAGAAGGGAAATCATCACTCCATTTCGCGATTTCTCGGGCAATCTGCCGACCCAAAAAGCCTTGTGGTCTCAAATCGTAAAGAAAATATGGAAGGTCGTCATACAGACCGTTCCCCCGTTCCCCCAACAACAACGGGGAAATCAAATCCACGGGTTCCAAAAAAAAGCCGCCGTGGCTCAATGGCCGGATATAGGCAACAACCTTCACCTTCCCGGCAGGATCAATAGCGCCTAAAGGGATTCTATCATCAGCGCCAAAGGCATTGCAGGTAGCAGCATATTTAATTAAGCGCCCATCTTGTATTTGAACAACACTATCGCCCATCTCTTTTAGCCTGCGTGCAACCGAACT
>NZ_OY762614.1:2560000-2825000 GCF_963666145.1 uncultured Desulfobacter sp.
GGCATTATTTATGTGGTGGACGGTTCCCGGCCCATCCGGGAAGATGATCTGGCTGAAATGGAGATCCTGCGGCTCACAGGCCGGCCCAGGATGGCGATTATCAATTCAAAATCCGAGACCCGGGACAATACGTCCGTATGGAAAGACGAGTTCCGCAAATTTTTTAACGTGGTCCGGGTCTTTAATTCCAACCAGGCCGATTTTTATGAGCGCATCCGGCTTCTGGAGAGCCTTAAAGCCATTGACCAAGATATCGAACCGTTGATGGAAAATGTGATCCAGGCCTTTAACATGGAGTGGGAAAAGCGCAACCGCATGGCCTGCGCCTATATTGTCCACGCCCTGGAACAAAGTTTGACCTTTTCCTTGTCCCGCAGGCTGAAGGCCGACATGGATCCCGTGACGCTCAAGGAAGACCTGACCAGGGAATACCAGGAAAAAATCCGGAATATTGAAAACAAAATGTTTGGCCATATCCGATCATTGTTCCGCCACCATCTCTATGATTATCCATTGCCGGCCTGTTCCATTCTCAGGCATGACCTGTTTTCCGAGCAGACCTGGGAGATGCTGGGGCTGACCCGGGCCCAGGCCGCCACGGCCGGGGCACTGCTGGGCGGGACCCTTGGCGTGGTACTGGATACGGCGGCAGCCGGTCTGACCTTCGGCATTTTCACGGCCATCGGTTCGGCTTTAGGCGCAGGCTCCGCCTTTATGGGTATCCGGCGCCTGGCCGGGGCAGCCAAGGGCCTGGGCGGAGACCGGGTCCAGGTGGGCCCCAATGAAAACATTCAGTTTTTATATATTCTTCTGGACCGGGCGTTGCTCTACTACACCCATATGAGCCGGCGCGCCCATGGCCGGCGTGATGTCCCGGAAACGGATTCCCAGGCGTCCAAGGGAGAAAAGGCGGGGATATCCACACGCTTGACAACAAAACAGCACCGGGTCTGCATGGAATTTTTTAAAGCCTGCAGAAAAAAAAGCCCGACATCCGGCAAAAAACACGCACAGTCTTTTGATCAGTTGGTGGCATCTTTGCTGGAAGATATCCTTCAAAGGCGGATCAACCCCTAAAAATACCGGAATGAATCAGGGGAAAAGAGGGGCCTCAGTATTGGCAATAGGCGTTAAAATCCTTGAATTTCCAGGTCCGTCCTGGTATAAACCATGCTCAACGGTGCCGGCGTAACTCAGTTGGTAGAGTATCTCACTCGTAATAAGGATTGAGTGATAATAAAATCAGAGAGTTACAATAAAATTTCCCGCATTTTTCCCGCATCATTCAAAAGAAACACTTTTCATTCTACTCATTTGCTTTTCGATATTTTCTTGCAAAACGTCGGCATAAAGTTGTGTTGTTCGAATGTCTGTGTGACCCAAAATTTTCTGGACCATTTCCAGATCAATACCGTTTGCAAGCATGGTGGTGGCTGCAGTATGGCGAAGGTCATGGAACCGAGCGGTCACACCCAGCGGCTTGACAATTTTATCTCTGAAATAATTTGATAGAGTTGAAACGTGAGAAAATTTGAAAATCTTGCCAATGTCTTTGCGATCCGGCAAAGCCTGTGGAAGAAGATAAAAAGCCCTCTCTTTATTGCCTTTACCTACCACAGTTAATGTGTCACCATTTATGTGCTCATACCTGGCCCGAACAATTTCAGAGCGCCGACAGCCGGTAAACAGAGCAAAATTGATTACTCGGTACATTTCCATGTCTTTGGCTTTGGCCTGGCCCAATATCCGTTTGATATCATCCTGTGAGATTGGCCGAGGCAATGACCGGCCCATCTTATATTTTTTGATCGGCGGCACGCGGTCAAGATAGCCTTCTGCTTTTGCCCATTCAAGACCGGCTTTGATTCTGGCAAGGTAAGTATTCACGGACACTTTTTTCATCCGGCCTAAAGAATGAGCCTTGAATTCTTTTATGGTGTCTTTCGTGATCAATCTTATAGGGATGTCACCAGCCACATCTTTAAGAGCTGTTATGGCAAGGACGTCATTTTTTAGGGTGCTTTCTGATAATTCGGATCTGTCCGGGTCAGATGTATAAACATCTGAAAATTCAGACAAGGATAAGCGTTCTTTCCTGTCCAGCAAGAGCAGGCGTCCGCGCAGGTGTTCGGCTTCCATTTCCTTAAAAATGGCATTTGCCTTTTTCGAATCTTTTGTCCGTAATGCCTTTGACCGGTTCCTGGCATACTCAACATGAAACCAACCATTTCTTTGAAACAGTCTCATCTCAAACATTTACGCTTTTCTCCTAATCTGGTCAAGTATGCTCCGAGCCTCTACATTTATTTCATCCCATGGTTGATGCCAAAATTCATCAATGCTCTCACGGTCAAAAGACCACCCTGCCCTCTTTTCCCGCTTTATTTTTCTGCCTTTGATTTTCCCGGCTTCAGCCATTTTTATAAGTTGCTTTTGACCGATACCTGAATAGATAGCCGCCTGCTTAAGACTCATATAACGAACTGATACAGCATTAATTTTCTCGGCTATCTTAGCAGCTAATATATCAAGTTCAGGTTCAGTCATTTTATCAATGAAATTGTTCTATTAATTATTTTCTCTTTTTTGACAAATGGCCTTTTGCATAATCCAAATAGCAACAATGCAAATAGGTGTTGAAATCAATTTTGCCTGTCATGTATTCATGCTCAAGTTTCGTTATGCTGGTTTTGCCGTTTTTCTTTACCAGCAGGTAAAGGTGGTTTTTCAATTCTTGAGGGTTCATTTTATTCATTCGTTATCAAGTTGTTGCCGGGCATCTGATTGAATTGATCAGGATGATTATTAAAAAATGCCCAGGGTAGGCCACATAATAAAAGTATTTTTGGATCATTCTTGGCAAAGGTATGGTGGCCCTGGAGTACATGAGGAACACAGCAGCCGGGCCGAACAAAACATAGGCGGCTCCGGATAAATAATAGACCAAGAGATAGAAGGCCGTCATAGCGCCCAGGAGATACACCGGTCGATGATGCAAAAAATGAATGGCAAAGACTATGAAAATATAGATTGATACCACGTTGGACAGGACAAGGAGCAGAGTCAAATAAAACGCCTGATAGCCGTATCGTTCATACAGGACAAGTATGATCAGGCCAAAAAGCAGGGTATAAAGATCATTGAGTCTATGCAGGTCCGGGAACAAAATATTAAACAGGGGCTGGGTAACACCGGCGCAAGTCACCAGGCAGATGATATAAAGCTGGAGATCCTTGGTGTATTTAAGGCCCTGGGTAATGAAAAAGGCAAACAAAGGGAAAGACAACGCGCCCAGGGACCGCATGATAAATTCATGTTCCGGGAAAAAGAATATGGCCGAATGGTCAATCACCATTGTGATGAATGCAACAAGTTTAATCATAATGTTTATATTGTTAGAGAATGACTTTATAAAATTTATTACCAACTATTGTTTCACTATCACCAACCCAAACGGGTTTGATCCAAACGGTTTTACCTACATTATCCCCATATTTTGGATGCCTTAAAGTTCGAAAATGACCGGATCTTTCATGGGGAATTGGAGATCTATGAGAACCAGCCGGAGGAGGTTTTATATGCATTATTTCACGAATTTTAGAAGGCTCTAATATTGTATAGATAGGCCTTTGGTGAGCACGCAACAAACGTTTCTTCTTTGATTTAACATTCAAAGTTGTTTCTTTTAGAATAAAATTTTTAGGTTTAATTAGGCTAATAACATTATATAAACGTTGGCCAAAAAAAACTTTATGCTCATCCGCTTCATCTTCTGTTAAATCAATTTTAAAAAATCTGAACAATTCATGTTCTTTTGAAAATTTATTAACTAACTTACCATTAGTGACGGTACCCAAAAAATGAAAATCACAATGCATATCTTGTGCTTTTAAATCAACTTTTGAAATCGTTGCTACCTGCAAAATCCCATTTTTAGAATTAATTTGTGTACCAACAAAAACAATAGAAATTCGTTTTCCATGCAATCCGAACTGGTCATTTTCAGAATCCATATAAATACCTATACCCCAAGGATCTTCTATGGCGATTTTAGGAAAAGGTAATCTAAAAGAATCATAACCTAATGAATCCCAAGTATTTCTTCTTTTACAATTTAATGAAGATTTATCATTGAATTTAAATAATTTAATCTCCTGAAAAAGCTTAAAGGGATCATGTAAAACGTTATCGAGATGGCCTTTTTCAACAATCCTGCATAAAAGATTCCAATACATAAAAACATTATCCAATTATTATATTAATCATTTTGATGATCCCAAACTTAAGGTGTATGAAATCAGTCTGAAGACACAAAAAGAAAAGGCAATTGTCACAATGGGCAATCCGACATAGGTGACGATGTCACTGATAAAAAGGGCAAGGTCAAAGCCTTCGGGTAAAGTGATCATGTTAAAGCCTCAAGGATAAGCCCAGGGCCAGGGCGTTACATGAAAGGGCGCCGATGATTAACGAGATACTTTTTGATGTCAGATCCGAGGTGTCTGTAATTTCAATATAGTCGACTTGCCCAGGATCAGAATCGAGATCCGTCACCGAGATTGATGTTCGTTGGTAATATGCTTTGGTCAAAATATTGATTTGAGAAAAATCGGATGTATTAAAAAGGTAGTCATCGACAACAAAGAACGCGTTTGCCTGATCCACCCGGTAAAGATCAATCTGGCCGGTCTTTGTGACCGCTGCATATGATTGGGTATTTGAAAGCAGTATTAAAAGAAACAAGACGCCGATGGAATTGAAACGGGATGATCCAATCTGAAGGGCTGATACGATGGCCCGGATAATGACGCCCAGGAGCAAGGAAATAACAACAAGGCCAAAACCATTTCCAAACGCTTCTAAATCTATCATTGTTTATCTCCTGTCTTTCTTCGTAAATTTAATCAAAAATTTTGGCTTATTTTTCGTCTCTGATACCGTTCAGGCTCATTTGATATTCTTCTTTCATTAAAGGTTCACGCCAGGTGCCTTTGCTCATCTGCCAGCGGTTAAACGCTTTCTTGGCTTCGATCTCCCTTTCGGTCATGCCGATATTGAAAAGTTCCATAATTTTTACAAACGCGAAGACAATGAACATCAAGGAGAGCATGGCAAGGAGGACCACAGAAATATCGTTTGCGATAAAGCTTGCAAGATTCGCTTTGAACTGTGTGAACATTAAACTGATTAAGTCGGTTTCCATAACGCTCCTTTAGGTTTGTTTGTAACCTATTGAAATCACGTACGACCTTATACGCCTTTAGGAGTGGTTGGGGTGGAGAAAAACGGCCTCCACCCCTTGAAAAAAAATTAACCTCTGCTCATGGTGCGCCGGATGTACTTGTAGGCGAGGAAGGCCAGGTTAATGGTGACAAAGGTGGTCAGGACGGTGAGCACCTGACCGTTGATGGTTGAGATGTCGAACGCAGTCCAAAGGTCTGCAACACTAGGTGTGGCAAAGGACAGGCCGAACATGCCGAAAAATGCAGAAAAAATAGCTGCGGTGAACATCTGGGAACGGGTGATAAGATTCTTCATGATAAAACTCCTTTTAAAAAAAAATTAACGAAAGACTTTAACAAGCAACCCCAGCCCCACAACGATTATCAGAATGGTGATAATGCCCGCTGCAGCGGTATTGACGTCGGTTCTGACACCATCAAACATATCTGATGAAATCAAAGGGGTGTATTCGGTTGTTGCCAAAGCAAGACCAGTGATCCCGAAGAGGATCAATGAAACAACGCTGAGGATTCGCTTAAGAAAACACATAGCGTATCACCTCACTGTTGATTAATATGGAAACCGAAAACTGCGTGGTTTCCTGATTATCAAGACCCATCTTTAACCAACTTAAAGACGACCTTGACACGCTTCCTTTGTTATATTTCAGACCGCCGATCAGGGTTGTTTCACCGGCCCTGAACACGATTTGATTGTCAATTTTGCGAATGGAAATTTGGGGTTGCCTGACAAGATTCGGTTCCGTGCCCACTTCAAGAAATTCAATCAGGCTCTGGATGTTCCCGGTAAACTGGGTTGAGATGATGTTCCCGGATACCGAGGGTTTGAGTTTTAAAATAAGACCGGACGACACGGTATCGAATTCATAGCCCTGGGCCACGGTATCTGTCGCGCCGTCAATGGATGACACGGTAATTTCCTTGACGTAGGGGATTTTTTCCGACACATCAAGCTCGGCGGTGGAACCGTTCATGACAGAGATCCGGGCGGACTGAAGCACGGTAAAATCCTTTAATTCGTCCAGGGATTCAACCACGGATTGCAATGATAGGTGACCGCCGCCAAGGTTCAGGGCGAAGCCGTCATCCGAGCCGGTGACAGAAAATTTAAGCGGATCTTCATACAGGTCCGTTAAGCTGGCAGCCAATTGTGACCAATCAATGCCGTGTTTGTATGTGTGGCTGTCCTGGGATTCAAGGATCATGATGTCGAATACAACTAAGGTAAGATACGGATTATTTTTGAAATAATCGTAAATGGTCAGGTATGTATAATAGTCCGTGTTAAAAACGATCCGTGATGAGAGTTCATCATAGAACGAGTTCTGGACCCCGAAAGAGTTTAATAATTTGATCAGGTTTTCCTGGGTGCCGGGCATCAGCACCTTTACATAGGCCGGGGACGTTTTACGGATGATCAACACACCCTGTTTGTATTTAAAAAATAGACCATGGCTGATTTGAAGGGATTGAAGCAGGGTTTTCAGGGTGCCGTGGTACGCGGGCATGGAAACGGTTTGGAGCCTGGGCGTTTCCTTTTTCTCGGTGGCAAGGTTTGTGGCATCCTTGGTTTCCGTGGGCTGTTCAATGTAACACCCGATATCGGCCACAATGTTTATGCCCTGATCAATAAGGATCTGGAAGAAATCACACAGGGGGACCGGTGCGGTTAAATTGATTGAAACCTGGATATCATCGGGGATTTTGTCCAGATCATCATCGAACTTAATAAAATCTTTGACCACAACCTCTTTCACGGTTGATGCATTGCGGTGAATATCAAAGGGCTTGTGTTCATTGTACACCGGCACTTTAAAGGAAGGGTGTGCACAGCCGGCACAGAAAAATAATGTCGTTATCAGATAAAAATATTTCATTGGGTCACCAAAATAGATCCGTCGATTTTTGATTTAAAAATCTTTTTCGAGTTAATCACGCCTACCAATACGTAGTCCGTTAAAGGCGCTGCCTGGCCGGAATATCCCGGTTCCTGATCCGGGGTATCAGGCTGAAAGTCCTGGGTTAAAGCTTGTTGCCTTTTTTCTTCAATGGAATCTGAAATGGCCTGGGTGCCGAACAGGTCACCGCTTAACAGGCTTGACTGGCTTAAAAAATAGATGAAAAGGCATAGAACAAAGGGGATCGCATAAAATATGGGGTGTTTCAGGATATTGGCCGGTTTTTCAATGCCTATTTCTTTGGTGCCATCCTTAAAATAGCTTTTGTAGCACTTGAATATTTTGGGATCATAGGAACAGGTTTTCTGGCCGATTTGATCAAGGGAGGGGCCGTAATAGCAAAAGCGGACATATTTTTTCTTGACCAGGTTGCCGAACATGTTCAGCTTTTTGTAACGGTAGGTGAATTCAATCAAGGACCTGACAGAGCTTTCGATACGTTCAACGTTTTGGGTGATAAGAATCAGGTCAACGCCCATATGACGGTGTTCACTGGCCCATTTGCCAAAGGCTCTGTTTGTTTTGGTTTGCCAGTCCCGGGAATTAAAGAAATTCTGGGCTTCGTCAATGATGACCAGATCGCCCGGGCTGGTATGGTCCCAGAATTCGGTGATCTGGTGATTTGGCAGAGCGACAAGTCTTTCTTTGAGCTGACTGTCTTCAAGATTGAGGAAGTGTTTTATGATTTCCTGTTTTTCTTCCTGATCCGGGCCGGAGATGTTCGTTAAAATGCGTCTGCCCTGGGAAAGGTTGTCCAGGAGTTTGCGCATGGCATCATAGGTTTTACCGGCACCGGGAAGTCCTTCGTAACAGGAAATCATGGTTAGACCCTTGTGAATGCTGCCGGAATAAGGTTCAGGGTCAAACGGATCAGACAGGCTGCGGCCAGCATGCTCAGGCATTGGGCAATGTTCAGCTTGTAGAGGATGTATAAAATCTGATCCGGTAAAAGGTTCCAGTTCCCGAATGAAGAAAGGGCGGTCACCTGGGCGAAGTCGATCGCTGAAATAATGGTTTCAATGATGCTGAAGAATGCATCCATACTCAGATAAACAATTTCGGACAACAGGTATAAGATACCGTCAAGAACCCAATTGATAAAGTCAGTGAGCATTCCCCAGAAATTGGAACAAAAATCTATTATTTTATGAATCATGTTATGCCTTTTTCAGAACCAGAATTTTAAAGCATGCAAAGCTTGTCACTAACAAAAGAACGGACCGTAAAATTCCCCAGACATTGTCGTAATCCGAATAATCTATGGAGGCCGTTTGTTCGCTGGAAGAACCCCATTTACCGATATCAACAGTTTGTACAGAAGAACCGGAACCGGACGGCCCGGCGAAGATGTCAAAAGGAAGGCTGAATAGATCGGATTCTTTTACCGTGGTGATGAACAGATCATATCTGTCAGAGTATTTTGTTTTGATTGCCGTTAAGGTGTCTGTTTCGTCCAGGGCGGGGATATTATCTGTGATGGTCGTATCTATGGTTTGGCCGGAGTCGATTAAATTGTCTCCAACGGCCTGACCTATTTCATCGGCGGTGGGTGTGTTTACGGAAACAACAGCGCCGCCGGATGATGTAGAAGAGGTTTTTCCGGCTTTATCATTGATCTTGGCAAGGTAATCGTTTGTTATCCCCAGGTATTTTTGAATATTTTCTAAATTTGTATTGGTTGACGCGGTGTTCTTAATGATTTTATCCAAACGGCCTGAATCGGCATCATTTGAATCCGGCTGTTCTGACGGGGCTTGCTGGGTTTCCGGTTTTTTTGCTTGTGTCTGATCATCTTCAGCGTCTCTATAATCTTTGAAGGGATCGGTGGACCCGGGGATAATCGTGCCGTCATCTTGAATCTCAACTGGGCTGTTTTTTTTGGTAATGTTTAAATCATCAATGTCTAATTTTTCTAAGGATGCGGCAAGATCTTCGGCGGTTTGATAGGTTACAAGATCCCCGGTAACCGAATCAATTGTATAACCTTCAAAGTCGGTGGGCATTGTGCCGAACGAATATTGATTGCCTTCACTATCTTGGATAACACCGGCGACGACTTTATTATTTTCATCATAGCAGACAGAAACAATGGCGGCTTTATAGGATTCTGATGAATCGGGTTTTAAATCGAAATCATCTGATATGCCATCATTATCTAAATCTTGAATATCGGTATACAAACCAGATTCAATAGATGCAGGGGGAATATAAACAAAACCAATATATGGACCAGAGGGAGCAGTATCAAGATTTCGATATAAAGAGGCTCCACCCTGGCAATGACTTGCTAATGTGTAAAAAGAATAACCAGATGGGACTAAATTAGAATAATCTGAGTCACCTGAATAAAATATAATATTTGATACATTAAATGTCTCAACAGCATTATAAATGCCAGAAGAACAAGCACCAGTGGAAGGATAATATCGAATTGCGTTTGCAGAATAAGCCAAAGAAAACCAAATAAAAGGAATACAAAACCCAATCAAAAAATATAATATTTGTTTCATGTTTCCTCTATATGAGTTGCCCCTGTTCATAAAAGCCCCTGTCCAAATCAGTGCCGTGCCCCTCAATTCATGTTGAAAAACAGGAAAAAGAGGAGCGGCACATGTATTGCGGGTTGTCCGCATTAGTCGTTTTCCTGTTCCTGCCAGTAAACGCGGCCATTGAATTCCTGAAACGAGATGGAATTGGAATAGGGCGTCATTTCCGTTGAATTGTCGAAAATCTCCTTGGAGACTTTTATCTTCAAAACTTTTTCCAGACCTTTGACGGCAACGGCCAGGTGAAACGTTTCATCACCGGTTTTCGTGGTTCCGGCGATCTTCTGAATAATCAACCCTTTTATGGTTAAGCCCATGTCTATGTTCGGCATGGGAACGACCTTTTTCTCTTTTTCGTCTGACATCTTTTCTGCTGGTAAAGCCATTTTTAAAAACTCCTTTGTTGAATGTTATCCCGGCACACCGACCGGGTTTAAATTATTGCGGTTAAAAACAATCTGTACTTTTTGGAACAGTTCTTCCTCGTAATGATTGAGCCGGAACTGCAACTCTCTCCAGACCCGACTTGACGCCATTGTTGCGATCTGCCTGAAATCGTCTACGCTTCTGAGTGATGCGGCACAGGCCGATATAAGGCAGCCGACACCTTGATCGAATAAAGCTTCAACATTGTCATATTGAGCCTTTTCACGTTTCCTCCAGAGGTTTGGGTTTTCGTTATCGAAAGAGACACGCTGAACAAGTTTCCAGAAAGGGGAGGTAACTGCATCACGGGACTGATGATTGTTGGATCTGTCAACGTCATGTTCACAGTGTTTGGCCCAAAGTTTCGATGAATACGCCCACAGGCCATTCAGGGATTTTTTAAGGTCTGACAGGGTTTCTATTCGTTCAAGGTCATCGGTCTTGAATTCTGTTAAGGCTTCACGCCTGTATTGAAACTCAACCCTGACAACCGGTGTTTTTTGATCCCGGGAATTAAGGCCCCATTGCCGGTTAAAGAAGTCTTCTTTGGCCGTGGCCCGTTTGACTTTTAATTCTGTGCGCTTGTTATATATCCGGCACATCAGGTTGCCTTTGCCGATTGACATCCCGGAGATGGTGCGGCCTGTAAAGTGGACGCTTGACGACACGGCACGGGTGATCCATTTTTCCATGTGGTGTAACTCCAGCTGGCTGAAATCGACATTCACAAAATCAGTGGATAAATCAACACGGGTGACATGGTGTCTTTTGATTGAAATGTCACAGGACTTTAAATATTTGAGGACCTGTTCATAGACTTCAAAGGCCCCGGGCAGATGGGAGGACATAGAACCGATTTCTATTAAGCAGGTGGGAAAATTGCCATGCACAGAGCGGTTATTGAAATAAACATGGGTGTCGGCCATTGAGATATGATAGGTGAAAAACCGCCTGCCGGACCGGTGAACGTTCCATTGATTTGAAAAATAGGTGAATGGGATACAATCTTGTTCAAAATCCCTGGCAACCGCACGGGCCTTTTCAATTTCTTCCAGGATAATTGAATCCGAAAGATCTGCATAAAGGGATAAATGCAAAGTATCTATGTTTGAATAGACAGAACTTAAACTGGCTAATTGGGGGGTACATGTTATAAGGGCCTGTACCCCGTCGCTGAACGCCCCCGCGCTGACGCGCGTGGTCGTTTCAGCGTCGGATCTAAGAGACGGTTGACATCTTTGTTTATGATCTTTATTTATAGATGACATGTAAAATTCCTTTGGCGAGGTTTTTACTGTTATTTAAAGGTCGGGAGTTGCCTCTCCCGGCCTTTTCTATTCTTCAAGTTCTTCTATATTTTCAAAATGCACGCCTAAGTAATGCTGTGTTAATTTCTCAAATAATGCTTTCTCACTGATATTTTCATCAGATAGATTTTTATAACCCCGTGTACTGCCGGGTTCTGTTTCAAGCTCCGTTGCAAACGATTCAAGCGCCTCTATGATTAAGTCATTAATAATTGAACTTTTCGTCATACTCGGAAACATTGCACAGAGCGCATCAATTTTGGCTGCTGACAGAATGGGCAAACGGATAGATGTTTGTTTTGGAGAGAATGAAGAATTATCCGGACTGAACCACTTGGCTTTTAATGAATATTTCATATGAGTCCTTTCAATTCCTTTATCTGTATGTGTTCCCGTCATGCAAATAATTTTCCCTGCTCCGGCCGGCGTTCCGGAACTACCGGGAACACATATTCGCCGGCGCTGTCCCACTGATCTGCCATCGCGTCAGCAATTACCTGGTAAGTAAGGCTTCGAATTTTGGCGTCTTTAATCCTGGCATGGGTCGGGGAATGGCGCTTGCCGTCTGCTGTATTTATCCAAAGCGGCTTCACTGGTTTTGTTGGAAGCAGTAAAGGCAGATTTTTAAGCCAAAGGCCGGTTTTCTTAGATTCCGGATAACCGAATTCATAAGGCTGGATATATTGATCCGGTTGTCGAATATGGGTGGAAATAACGCCCTGGGGATTCTCAATGCAAATTCTTTCTATATCGGCATTAAGCAGGGCATGGACAAAAAGTATTGCGTCCAGGCGTTTTTTCCATCTTTTCGGATTATTCAAAAAAGATCTGTTGCCGGACACGGCAAGATAAGTGCACGGCGGGTGAGCGATCATCATATCCCAACCATCATTGATCACGTCAAAGACATCGCCCTGGTAATGCGGGCCTGGGGTTTCTGTCGGTAGAAAGTCACAAGACATGGCGTCATGGCCTTTTTTTAAAAATGCGTCCCGGACCCGTCCGGAGTATTCACATGCGATTAAAATCTTCATACGGATAGTTCCAATAATCTAATAGTCCCAAGGGTCATCTGATGAATCAGAGTCATCAAACCAGGAATCCACGTAATCATCTAAATATTCGTCGGCTGATTCATCTGCTTCCCGGGAACGTTCTCTTTCATATTCTCCCCATGGACGATCTTCAGAATTGGGAAGCTCATTGTCGTTGTATTCGGAATGCGGGAAATCACTGAAGTCTTCATTGGACCTATTTTCCAGGAGATTGCGGATCTCTTCGTCTGCAAGCCGCTGATTTTCATCTGTATCTGCAAGCCGTGATTCAAGCCGCCTTATCTCGGCTTCCTTTTCATCCTGATGGTAAGCTCGGCAATCTGAACAAAGGTCATGGTCAAGGCCGATTTCAAACGATGACATTTGTTTTCCACATTCCGAGCAATGCTGAATCTCGTCTTTATATTTCCAATGAAAAGAGACCATTTTTTAATTCATCCTTTGCATTGTAAGAAAAGAAAACCCCCTGGCGGTGCTGCCAACACCATATGCCAGGGGGTAAGATGTCTCGGGAAAACGCATGCCCATGCAAAAACCAAGACACCTATAGGGGATTTGTTTTGATGTGGGATATGAAAAATGATAGGTTAACAACTTGGGCATGTGTTTGTCCTTTTGAAGCAAAAGGTTGTATATCACCAATAATGATTAGTTTTAAGACTATAAAACCAATAAGTCAAATAAAAAATGACTATAGACCCAGAAAAATTTAAGGCGGACCTTTCCAAAGAATATACGAAATTGCTAAATTCAAAGCGGGGATTAGCAAGCGAATTGGCAAGAACTATTGGGAAAGACCCTTCATTTATCAACAGTATCAAAAAAAATAAGCCGGTGAACGGACTACACTTAAAAGCCGTTGAACTAATTTTTGGACCTCAAAAAGTTTTGGAACTTTTATCTCTAAATGAGTATATACCACCAAAAGAAGTCGATAATGGGCAGGATATACCGAACACGAAAAGCATAATTAAGAACTTTTTCAGACTCCCCCAGAAAGGGCAAGACGCAATAAACGCCCTTTTAAAAATTGAACATATAGATGAACAAACATTTCGTAGAACAGTCGCTGATTTAGAATTCATTGCGGACAAACTAAAAGACGGGGCTTCACCAGGACCATTAGTTGCTGTTTCAGAAAATAAAACCCTGGGGGAACTAAGCAAAGAAAAAGACAATATCTGATAATCGACAATATTTTAATACTTTTGGGGGATGATTATGGTTGAATTATTAAAAAACAGCTTTTCTGGAGACGAAAAGCATTATACATAAAAACGATCCCAAAAATTATAATATGAAAATTCCGAACGCCATTGGCGCCTGTAGGCGATAAGCTTGGTTTCTTATGGAAACGCTTTACATTTTGGGTTTATAAGAAGGGGTTGAGGGTAGTAACAAAGGGAGATGGAAAGAGCCCGGAACCCAGAGGCTTCGATAGGCGCACGTGAACGCAACACTTCGGGAGGATTCCGGGAGCTGAGCTGGAATAAAACGGTTTATCGATACGGGGTTGTTTATACCCGGATTCCCAACGTTACCATACGCAGGGGATGGATTCCGGCTCAAGCATGATTGCAGTGCACGCGAAAACGCTTTACGCAATGTTCAGATATTACGGCCTAAGAGATATCGGCGAAGCGGCTTCGATAGCCGAAGGCATTTTTTCATCTGTGTGAATATTTGATAATTTTTTCAAATTTTTCAAAAAGATAAATATTCCTGAACTATGAACTCCTGAAAAGGCCGCGCAGTAAGCCTGGTCCCTCTCCAGCTTTTTGTTATAGCCATAATGTTTCCCCCTCTACATAACTTCCAACGGCTTGAAATGGTGTTGCATAATCATTTTTTCCAGCAGAAAGATAAGAAAAAAGGCATTGGTTTATTGACATTTCCATAGCATTGATGTTTTCGGCTGAATATAATCCAACCGTCATTCTCTTTATCTCGTTAATGCTGCCTATTATTTTCCGATTTCCATTTTTGCCGAGGGAAAACTCGGTATTATTTTTATACCAAGGACAAGAAACATTGATGTCTTTTGTTATAGCCTGGAGGTTTTTGAATTGTGATTTTCGGCGAACCAATGTAAATAATGTATATTCATGCACGATAAATAGCATTGGAACGCGTCCAAGCATAACGATATCAATTCTCCAGAAGTCTCCTGAACGTTCCTCAAGTTCTGTCCAATTGATATGAAACCGTTTTGCTACTTTAGTGCTCAGATTAATCACTATTTTGTCTCGTATATTTAAAGGGCTTCATGTTTAAAGCTCTAACGCTTAAATCAGGGGCGCGACTTTTTTGCGTCCCCTGCATTTTTTTGTTCGGCTGGTCCAGCTGGTTAAAGTAGATCTATGTATCTGGATGATTTATCATTTTATATTATTCTTTTGCACAAGAGCATTACCATTCACAAACTCATCTACTAAATGAACGTGGTTTAAATTAACCCATGTGCTGGGTGGTACATGTTCAAAAACGATTATTTGAAAGGGCTCTTGAATATCATTTACCATTCGGCCTACGAAATAATCCAATAATTCAAAAGCTTTTCTTACTTTTGACTCGTCTCCACGATCAAGCTTTTCTTTTTTTATTTTCCCTTCTCCCCAATATGGGCGGCTTGGCTGATCAATAATAAGATAAGAAGGAACATAGAAAGCTTTTTTTATTTGAATTGTTTCATGAAGTCCAAGAAAAAGAAATAAATGTAAAAACATATGATTAGAACTGCTTCCTACATTTTCAATAAAATCAGTGAATGGCTTTCGAAGCAATAGAATCTTTTTGCTATAATCAAATACCGGGAGATAATTTTGGTAATTTTCTAAAACATTGCCAGCGAAAACGATATATTGTTGTATAACTTCTTCAAGGAGTTTAATGAACATTCCCCTTTTTTCTGATATATCAACAAAGGTAAACGTACTTAGCTGGTCTTGGAGACTTTCTAATGATGATTGTATTTCAGAAATATTAGACTGAGGTTGCTTAGTATATAAAGCTAGTTTTGTCTTTATTTCCCCCATAAAAAAGTGCTTTTCTTTATCATTATTAAAGCTTGTAGCCTCTTGAGGTAATGTCGCCAGTTCCTTTTTAAGGGTTAAAAGGTTTTGTTCATGTTCATGAATTAAATCATCTACATTCGTATCAATAGGCGTTCTTTTTAACGAGTCGCCTTTTAACGATTCATAATCAGTTTCTAATGCTTTTATGATCTCATCATATATAGATGTTTTTACCAATTCAGCTTTTTTTGTATGTATAAACTTAATTGGTTTTAAACTATCTTCAACATCTTTGAGGGTTTTCTTATAGTCGTCATATTCATTTTGAAGTCGTTTCAGGTTACGAATAATTCTGTTTGAACTGTATTCTTGATTTTTCAACCTATTATATAGGTCTGACGGTGTGTCAGCAAGCGTTGAGGAAAACTCAAGCACTACTCTCTTGAGTTCAGCTGTCGCATCTTCAATACTAAGATCTGCTGCAATTAAACCGAACTCTTTTGATCGTTTAATAATATCTTCTAAGTCTTTCAAAAAATCATCTTTGTTAGATGAAATCTTGTTTTGCATCCGTTCCAATTTTTTTATTTCGGATTCTAATCTATTTTTTTTCTCTTTACCTAAAACATTTTCGATATTGTCAATACCGACAGCTAAATCAAAAATTCGCGGCAATGCCTCTCTATAACGAGGTTCATTTTGTTTATCAAAATACACACTACTGTTGGTTATAATGTCCTCTGATATAGTTGTAAAAAGCAGAAAGTACCTTAAAGAAATTTTTGAGCCTGGCTTTAATAGTTGCCCACCAAAAGGGATACGAACATTACGGTCAATTCCAAATTCAGTTTCAAGCAGTGACTTTATTGTTTTTTCATCTGAATTTATTTCAGGAATTTTCGGAACACTCCCTGAGGATGAAAAATAATAATCATATGTTACTTTCCCTTCGAAAAGCGAACTTCTGCAAATCGTGTATTTTTTATTGTTTATATTAATTTTAATTCCATACCAGCTGACATTCTCATTAATAATGCTTTCTGATATTTTAGAATGGCTGGCAAACAGACAATAATCGATTATTTGCAATATGGCCGATTTACCGGTGTTACTTCCACCGGTAATAACATTTACCTTATTGGGTTGAAATTTAAGTTCTCGCTTATCACCTTTATGAAACCATAAGATTATTTTTTCAAAATAAAAATTCACAACTGAATCCTCAAATTTGTATATAAATTTACAGGGTCTGAATTAATAAGATCTGCTATCTGAGATGACGCGTCAAAAATTTTTTTTGCCCTTTTACCCATTGATTTTTCGAAATCAAATGTTTCAACTATAAAAAGTTCTCCATTAACCAGCTCAAGCATGCCAATTTCAACAAGTAGTTGAATTGCATTGATTGAGACTACGATTCCGTCATAATACCTCGAATTAAAATTAGAAAAACATTTTGATTTTTTTACTATGAGCTGTTCAATGCTCTGAATATTAGTGGTTTTGCGAGCTAAATAATTTAAAAGTTCAGCGTGTGTTACAAATGGCATTATCAACAATACCTTTAACAACGAGAGTTTTTCTAAGTGTTGCATAACAAAAAGTATTGCTAAAGAACATATTCCCAAATTATTGTAAAGTCGTCCGTTCATTTATATTTACTATCCCATTCTTTTTGCCAACCAATTTCCGGTAAATCAGACAAGAGGTAATATTCGCCATTGCTAAATTCTGTCCCAACTGTTTGAGAATCTATTTCAAGTCGTTGTAGTCGCATTTCATCTATAATTTCGAGAGCCAATAAATTTAAGTCCGTTTTGCTTTGTCTCCTGTAAGAGGCGCGAAACTTGTTTTGCCATCTTAGTTTTGCTTCATTATTGAAGGAATCAACCTCTTCAGACGTAAGATCACCATCCCGTAACCAACGTGTTAAGTTAGATTGAACCATGAGCTTGAAGCGTGTGTATTGGGCGATTACTTCAACATCACTCAGGCCAATGTCTCCAATATCAATAAGTTGTTTTATAAAAATTTGTTGCTCGAGACTTTTTGGTAATGATTTATGGTACTTGTTTATTATGAGATCTTCGCTTCTAGCAATATCAAAAAAACGCCTATATTTTTTAGTGAAATCGTCAAAACTGATGACTATTTTTTTACCTGCTCGAATCGTTATAAAATTATCCTGCCGAATCTGTGAATCCAGATCTCTAAAAAGTTGATCCACTCTTTTGTCGGCAATATGGTGTTCAATTAATGCTTCTTTGCAGATATCAATTATCTTATCGATTTCAAGTTCCAATCGAATTTTTTCCAAAAACGAAGTTAAAACATCAATTTCAAGTCCAGTAATATCATCAATATATTTTTGGATATTCTGATCCGTTGTTTTGGACTTAAGTGATTCAAGATTTGTTTTTGCACTTTGTGTGTCCTGTATAATATCAAAAAATTTGCATTGTTTTGTATATGATTTATTAGTTACCAACATAAATTCGGTTTTTTTAATAAATTCAAGTTGGCTTATTTTGTTTTCTCTTCCTGAGTTTTTGTCAGAAATTATTTTGCTCCAATTAGAAAGAGTTTTCCAAAGATCAGAGTCAAATGTTGTTAAATTTTTTGGCTTACCTTTAGCACATAGCTGAGTGGTATGTTTTAATTGTATGAGTAGTTGGTGGTTATTTTCTAAATCTGAATGGACATCATCTTTAACCTCAAGACCAACAGTTTCATTTTTACCCAACTTCAATAGCTTATATAAAAAATAGTAATATTGATAATCGAAACCAATAGCTTTATCAGCTGCTGAAGTTTTATCAGCGAATGGTTTATCGCTTGCCATACCTCTATCCTTTATATCTAAAGGTGCATATTATTATGTATCATCACATTACCTAAAATTTAAAACGCCATAAAAGAGCCGAACAATATTATGTGTGGTTCTGTCTATCCGCTTATTATCCAGTTTTTAACTGGATATCCTGAAAATTTGAATGTTATCCAACCAACTCGGACAGGCGGTCAAAAACGATAGTCAAGGTTATCGGAGATTAAACATCCCTTCTTCAAAATTGCAACAATCAATTGAATGCTTTGTTAAATTTCTTTTTCTGAAAGCTGAAAATGAGAACTTCCAAGGTCAACACTAATGGTATTATTGAACTGATTTTCATAAAATTATTCAGGACCATATATTGTGTCTGCTCTAAAAAACAATTTTAATTAAAAATTAACCGTACTGAAACCCAGAAAAAAATAGGCCCATAAAGAAAAGTGAAATGCAAAATACAGATTTAAAATGGTTGCGGTTTTGGTTGCAGATTTTATCCCAAAATAGACAAAAAAAGAAAGAATATAGTGGGGAGACGTCTTGAAACAAAGGCTTTTTAGGGCTTTGATCGCAATAGCAACGGCTTTGGGAACAGGATGTCGAGAGTTCAAATTTGATATTTTTTGGCAGCATAACAAATAGATTATTATAAAAATAAAATTCTATAAAATCAAGGACGTATGAGGATAGAATATCGTTGATCAGTCCGAAGCTTGGGAAAGAAAAACCCCTGGGGGCCTATCCCTCAGGGGCCTTTCTATTTTCCTAACAAAAAAAACTTTTAGCTGATCGTTAATATCGACCTTGAATAACCATATATGCTTTGGAAGAAGCGTGTCAAGAAAGATTTAATAATGTTAATAGTCAGTTATGAAAAATAGTTTTCTCGCCCGAGACAAGAACGAGACCCTGGCTCGGTGAAATAAAAAGAATCAATGTATTCTACTGGTTAACTAATTGTCCTCATTATCAAAGGAAATGGCTATTTTATCGAATTGGTCCTTGACCCTTTCAAAGGAAGACACAATTTCAGGGTCGAAATGCGTTCCTCTTTTATCAATAATAATACTACACGCCTTTTTGTGTGAATACGAATCCTTGTATTGACGTTTGTCCCGAAGAGCATCGTAAACATCAGCTATGGCCATGATTCTTCCTGACAGTGGGATATTTTCTCCTTTCAGGCCATTGGGATATCCAGAACCATCCCATTTTTCATGATGCGATAAGGTCATTTGTTCAGCAATCGTTAAAAATGATTTAAAATTAAGCCGTGCAATAGCTTTTCTGATTATTTGCGCACCAAAAAGGCAATGCTGTTTCATGATATCAAATTCTTCTTTGGTAAATGTACCTTCTTTCTGAAGAATTTTATCTGGAATGCCCACCTTGCCGATGTCATGGAGAGGGGCTGATTTGACAATCTCAGTTTTATATTCCGTAGTGATATATTCACAATATTTGCTGTTCTCCATAAGATCTTCAACGAGCAATTGAACATATTTTGCGGTACGCAAAATGTGGTTTCCTGTAATTGTATCGCGTAGCTCCGCCTGATACGCAAGTGCATATATTGTTACATCCTCTGTTTCAACCAGTTGTCGGTTCAAAGACATGAGCCGTTCCCTCTCATGTTCAAGGGCGATGCTGATGCGAAGCGTCTCTTCTAAATTGCTTTTCATAACAGAGAGACCGCCATGATGCAGTTTGTTTTCAAGAAATACAAATACGGCCCCAAGAAAAAAAATAGCGCTGGTAATCAATTCAGATGTATGGAATTGATTTAGAATAAAAAATACCAGTACAAGAATATAGCCGAATAAAAAGATATAAAGCAGGACGTCGTGGAATCTCATTGAAGATACATTAAATGTATCCCCAATATAAAACTCGCGTAACAATTTTTTATTGCTTTTTGATTGTCGTATGCCAAGGACCATAAAAATTATGCCACCGACAATTAGCGAACAGAAAAAAAATTTATTCATTTATTTCCCTTGGTCAATCAGAACTATTTTATAAATCCCACAAATGAGAAACTTTGTTTTATCCTTTAATAATAGGCCTTATCTTATTATAAGCAACTCAATAATGAATAATAATGGTAAAATATGTTCTAATTTTACGTTTTTTTCACTGAATGGTAGGGTCTTTGAAAGTCAGGAATATATAGGGATTTTGGTATTATTTACAAATTTATTTTCCCGCATTTTTCCCGCACCCTTCCCGCATATGCAGGAAAAATAAGCTGTTTCTCGCTATTTTGCGGGATATAATTTTTGATTGAAAATCAGAGGAAGCCCTGGTATATAGTGTTTACGCTTAAAAGCCGGCGTAACTCAGTTGGTAGAGTATCTCACTCGTAATGAGAAAGCCAGCGGTTCGAATCCGCTCGCCGGCTCCAGTAAAATCAAGGTTATCAAGCGTTTTTGGCATTCTGCTGAAAACGCTTTTTTCTTTATTTCTCTATTTTTTGATAAAAAAGGAGCGTAAAATCCGCTCCATTTCCGCTCCATTAATTTCGAATAAAATTGTTTCTTGGCTTTTGAGATCAGACACAATTTATAGTGTCTGATAATTATCAGAAATAAGTTCAATAATACCATCATTACTCGGTCTTGTTTTCCTCAATAGGTTCATTCAAGCTTTTTATTTACATCCGGTTGCTTGGCTGCTATTAAGTGTCCTGGTTTCATTTTTTATAGTAGGATAACATTGCAAACTCGGGCTTTAACGGAATAAAATCAAATGATTACTTGTTAGGCTTTATTTCAATGATACTTTTTCAAAAACTATGGAAAAATCATCCCACTATTAGTGGTGAAGACGATCTTCTCGATCATTCAGCATACCCAAATCAATGTGCGGTTAAAATGCATGCATGTCTCGAACGATCAGGCATTAGTTTAAAATCATTTCGTGGTGTTCGTTCATGGCAAAAAGAAAAACCAAGGTATGCTATCCGCGCTCAAGAACTTGCAAATTGGTTAGCCAGACCAGGAATACTTCCTGGCATACGAGTCAACAAGTTTGGAGGGAAAGAAGTATTTGAAAAGATTAATAACAAAAAAGGGATTATCTTCTTCCAAA
This sequence comes from uncultured Desulfobacter sp., assembly GCF_963666145.1. NCBI lineage: Bacteria > Pseudomonadati > Thermodesulfobacteriota > Desulfobacteria > Desulfobacterales > Desulfobacteraceae > Desulfobacter > uncultured Desulfobacter sp. The sequence continues at coordinate 2,581,470 of NZ_OY762614.1, forward strand.
ATTACTGGGGACCGGGACATCAGGGCGATCATATTGATCTTTGGAATGGTAGTCGGTTAACAGATTGGAAATCATGGGCAAGAATCCATCTATATATTTCATGGGAAGGAATATGGTCTGACTATAGAAATTCGGACGCGGTCTGGTTCTGGGAGGTTCTATGAGACGACTGCTATTGGTACTTTCAGGCTCATTTCTTCTTGGTTTGATTACCTATTTTCTCCTCGGTTTTGTGGCTGATTGGTATGGGCAAAAGCACATTCAAAGTGATGAGGATATTAGCAATATCTATCTTATTTTTTTGAGCGTATTATTCATGTCGATTATAATCGGTGCTATAGCAGGGAATTTTATACACAAAAGCCTAACGAAACGCTCCAGTGGACGCCCCTGACGTCGCGCTACTGAGCGATACATTAGTCCGATATTAGACATTCATAAAAATTACGTTGGAAAAGTTTAAAAACAACATTCTTTTAATATTCTGGTCAGAGAATGCCCAATTTGTCTATACTTTTTCAGGAGTTCAAACATTCTCCCTGGCGTTGATTTGAACTGATAGTCCTACCTGGGCGTTACACTATTTGAATCTCGTCAAATCTTATTTGTTAAGCATCAATGCTAAATATATTACAAAGATTATAGCCATATTAGTATGAAGAATATAAACCACAATACTGACAAGAACGGTGCCAGATATTTTGAAAACTTCATACTGTTTATGTGAAGGTGATCGTCATCAGGATCTATCAACCACCGCGTGATAAGTATATCCTTAAGCTCCTCTTTAACCGCTTTGTCATTAACTAGTTCGTACTGAAGCTTGCGCCACATGTCTCATATGAAGTTTCTTGCCTGATAAATTCTAAAGATTCTTTTGGGTTCATCATTTCATCCCGATCCAGAACAAAAAGATATATAGTCCTGTCTATTCCTTATGTTATCTGACACTTAACCCTACATCCTTAATATCCGTATGATATCCAACCAAATTAAAATAGACCGATTCAATATCAGTTGGATTAATAATCATTCATGACAGGTAAATGCAAGGGTAAACTTTTTATATACTTCAGTTGAATTATACTGACGGCTCCGGAAGCGACGGATATGTCTATAAAAGCTCGTTTTTCGGGATGCGACGATGGGCACAACATATTGTACTTTTCTTTATTCTTTTGAGGGAGGATAATAATATATTAAATTTATTCTTGCCTTTCGTTGTCAGGAATGGTTAATCTCCAATTAAATTGAATTTTAACATCAACCAGTTTCATTAAAAAAATACATAGGCAGAATACGCCTATCACCATATTGGCCCATTCTGTCTATTTCACTGTTATGTTTAAACAAAATGCCCAATGAAAATGACATAATCTGCTCAAGCTGTGAAAAAATTTACAAATGGATGCCTAAAGGCAAGCTGACTTGTAGTTGCGGCCATTCCATCCAAGCAGACGGTAAAAATTTGGAACAGTTCCAAAATTACCAGCCACAGAAGGAATCTTTAAAAGATCGGTTACCGAGTTTAATTGAAATCCTGCTTGCAATTGGTATTCTAATTATCCCTGTTTCCTTTTTTCTTAGGTTCAAATATGGCGCCCAATGGTTAGAAGCGGAGAATAATTTTTTCTCAAAGCTGTTGGGGATAAGCCCTGAATTTTATGAAATCATTAAAATTTTTACTTTTATTTTAGCATTTGTTGTCTGGTTAATTTGGCGTAGAAAAAAACAAAAAAATCAAACATAACCAGTCACTGGACAGGACCGCGAGCAACTCAGCCGCTTTTTTCAAGTGCCGTGGCGCGGCCCGTCAGTTCAACCGTTAGCCGTATATGAATATACCCATTTCAAAGCAAAAAAAACAACTTGAGTTACTAATACAAGCACTCGAACATTTGTGTACTCACTTACGTGTTGATAAAGATTGCCCGTGGACAGATCATTTTGAAAGGCAACTTAATAATGCAATGAATTTATTTCATAATGGTTTTACACAAGATGATTTGAATTCATTGTCATCTTCAGTTCGAAGCGTTTACGGTGGGATGGGTAGTTTTAATGATTATTATAACCCCAATTTCACTAAACAAAGAAACAAAATTATAGAGCAAATTGGTTCAAGTCTCGATTTATCAGAAAAAGTCTATGAATATGCACTTGAGCTCAAAGTTATTGGCCGGATAAGCGGCTAACAAGCCCCTTCCACTCGGACCGGGCTACAGCGGCGCACTTTTGAGCGCTGTTTTAATTCAACCTTTTTCGCTCTTCGGCGGTTTTCGTGGTTCCCCGCCTGGCCGGTGAAGGGCACGTTACATTTAATACATTATTTTCGTTACCGCTCGAAGATCCGCCAGAATCAATTTTATAGAACAAATTCTTGAATTAAAATAGGCGGCTAATTCATGGCAGATCCAGGGAGCTTTTTAATGTATAAATGAATTTTTAACTTGTGAAAAAATTTTTGCTTTTCATCCATTCAGAGAGAATTTTTGAATAGAACCAGAAGCAAAGAAATGCGCTAAAATTACCCAAAAAGCCAAACAAAGCCCATTCAAAATTGCTTGAAGCGGATTTCTTATATAGGTATCTACCACATAAAAAATTAATTAATGAAAGCACTATTAAGCATAACACCCCAAAATACAATTGGATTTTCCCTTGTTTGGCAAATTGTATCATTGAAAAAACCCCACACGAATAGCTGAAAAAAATGCTCGAAATTAAGAAAGATTTCATTTTATGTTTAGCCCTTATCATTGAAGTTTTTGTTTTCCAACCCGAGTGTCTTTCTGCCTTTGAAAATCAAATAAGCCCCAAATGGTGTTCCGAAGCTGCAAATCCAAAGATCCCATTTACCAAAAAAATCTTCAAGGAGACTTATAGACGAAAGAGAAACCAAGAAAATAGCGAAACCAACTATATGATAGAAATTGCCTTTTGATATCATGACAGAAAAGCTCCCAATGCAATTTTCCTTATAATGGTTTTCCCAATTCGTTAGTCTTTACTGAACATTTGGGACACCAGTATACATATTTATCCTTTTTTAGGAGAAATATAATCCCCCCAATAATCAAGGCAAAAAAAGTTACAAATGGAACAAAACTTCCAGGGGCAATTATCCCAGTTATTATAAACATTGAAATTGCCAAAGACAAAGAAAGCAGTCCACGTTTTCTTAAATCGATTATTTTTATTTTCGAATGACAATTTAGACAGTTTAAATCCCTTTGTCCCATTTCTTTATTAGATATCAGAATGAGTGTTGAAAATTTTATAAAAGCATAAATCAATTTTATTGGAGATTAAACATCCCCGGCAGGGAAACGCAAGATTAAATTTTATAGAACATTAAATGAATTCCTGATCCCCTTGACATCTTGCGTTTTCATTCTAAAAAAAATGAAAATTTGTAAAGTATTCATCCAGAATAAAAACCACCTAAACCCTTAAACATATGACGATTTCATTTGGAAAAATTTGAAAAAATCATCAAATATTCACACAGATGAAAAAATGCCTTCGGCTATCGAAGCCGCTTCGCCGATATCTCTTAGGCCGTAATATCTGAACATTGCGTAAAGCGTTTTCGCGTGCACTGCAATCATGCTTGAGCCGGAATCCCTCCCCTGCGTATGGTAACGTTGGGAATCCGGGTATAAACCTCCCGTCTCGATAAACCTCTTTATTCCAGCTTAGCTCCCGGAATCCTCCCGAAGTGTTGCGTTCACGTGCGCCAATCGAAGCCTCTGGGTTCCGGGCTCTTTCCATCTCCCTGTGTTACTACCCTCAACCCCTTCTTAAAAACCCAAAATGTAAAGCGTTTCCATAACAAACCAAGCTTATCGCCCACAGGCGCCAAGGGCGTTAGGATTTCCATATTATATTTTTTGCGTCTTTTTTTTATGTATAATGCTTTTCATCTCCAGAAAAACTGCTTTTTAATAACTCAACCATAATCATCCCCCCAAATTATAAAAATGTTGTCGATTATCAGATATGGTCTTTTTCTTCGGTAAGTTCCCCCAAGGTTTTATTCTCTGGAACAGCAATTAATGGGCTTGGGGTCGCCCCTTCTTTTAATTTGTCTGCAATGAATTCTAAATCAGCGACTGTCCTACGAAAGGTTTGTTCATCTATATTTTCGATTTTTAAAAGCGCGTTTATGGCGTCTTGTCCTTTTTGGGGTATTTTAAAATTGTTATTAATTTCATTATTTCCAATTTGTTCCCCCCATAAAAAATAATCTACGCTTTTTCCTGTTATTTGCGACACAGCTATTATGTATTCGAGCGACGGTTTTTGTTTGGTTTTCCCATGAATATTGGAAACGACATTTATAGAAACACCTAATTTATTAGCCCATATTCCTGGTTTAATATCTTTCTTGAATTCTTCGATTCGCGCCCTAATCTCATCAAAATTCAAGCTGACATTAATTTTTTTCATAAAAATATAAAAATACTCTTGATTTAATACACGATAAATGTAAATAATTCAGCACAACTTAAATCAACCTTTTTTAAAAAGGACAAACACATGCCCAAGTTGTCAGCCTATCATTTTTTATATCCCACATCAAAACAATTCCCCTATAGGTGTCTTGGTTTTTGCACGGGCATGCGTTTTCCCGAGACATCTTACCCCCTGGCATATGGTGTTGGCAGCACCGCCAGGGGGTTTTCTTTTCTTACAATGCAAAGGATGAATTAAAAAATGGTCTCTTTTCATTGGAAATACAAAGACGAGATTCAGCATTGCTCGGAATGTGGAAAACAAATGTCATCGTTTGAAATCGGCCTTGACCATGACCTTTGTTCAGATTGCCGCGCCTACCATCAGGATGAAAAGGAAGCAGAGATAAGGCGGCTTGAATCACGGCTTGCCGATACAGATGAAAATCAGCGGCTTGCAGACGAAGAGATCCGCAATCTCCTGGAAAATAGGTCCAATGAAGACTTCAGTGATTTCCCGCATTCCGAATACAACGACAATGAGCTTCCCAATTCTGAAGATCGTCCATGGGGAGAATACGAAAGAGAACGTTCCCGGGAAGCAGATGAATCAGCCGACGAATATTTAGATGACTACGTGGATTCCTGGTTTGATGACTCTGATGACGAGCTTCAAATACTGTAACGGTGTTGAGGCTTGCCCCACCAAACAAGAAGCATATATTTTCAATGTGATTTAAGTGAGTTAAACGAAAGTGCCATCAAAAACGAAGTTACAAAATAATGTAACGGTACACTAAAAAATCAAAAATGATCTGTGGTTTCAAAATTTTAAAGGTAGAACAAGCATCAAGCGGCATCCTTAATATAAGAAAGAGACACCACCAGGCCATCCTCGGCGTAACCAAAGGTGGCCTGTTCGTACAGATAAATTGTGATAAGGATTACTGGGGAGGGAGATCGGATATAAATTCCAGAGCAAGGTTGATATCAACAAAGTTGTGATTCAACTCCTTTGCCCTGTCCTGGCAGTCTGTACATATTTCTTTAAATTTTCTCATGTCGCCTTTGACGGCCATATAAATTTGTTCAACGGCTTCCTGCTGGATATCTTTGTATTTTTCGATGAAGTCTTCGACCTCTATGGGGTATAAAATCAGAGTTTTGAGCCGGCTGAGTATATCGGGATGATTCCGGCTCAGATGGGTTCTGACCTTTGGGAGCCCTGCAAATACGATGGGAACACCGGCATCAATAATTCGTTTGAGATATGGCCAGACCCGGGAGTCCAGATCATTGGCTTCATCTATGATGATAAAACAATTGGATAGGTTGCAGATCGTTTTCAGGTACTGGGGAGTCCGGCGGTAGGTGGCGGTGGCCTCATAATTCAATTCCTTGAGTATGGATGCCAGGGTTTCATGGATGTTGAACAGAGACTCGACCCATACGGCATGGAGCTTTTTAGGCCGCAGCAGTTTTAAAAACCGAGTTTTTCCTGCGCCAAAATCTCCTTCAATGAGTACGCTTTGGCCCCTGTATATCCTATTATAAGTGGCAGACAGGTATGAGACTCTTCGTTTATCACTGATAAAATCCTCTTTCATGTCATATCTCCGAGGGATGCATAAGTCGCCACTCGATTCGTAGTTAACGATTTTTGGCAATCAAGCATAAATGCATTGAACAAAGCCTGTTTTTTACGTTCCTCAGGCTGGTCCATTTTTTTCATGTAATCTGCGTACCTTGATTGATTATGATGAAGTACTTGCTCCGCCCGGGATAGGGAAAGGCCCTTATGGTAAACTTCGATTAAAATAGGCCGGTCAACGGCCATATTGTGCTTTTCCAAAAGAGCGATAATGGTGTCGAGTTCATCGGGCACAGGATCAGGCGCTGGTGCAGGTGGCCTGTCAAACGGCTTTTTTGCAATGGCTTCGCCCAGAAGTATTCCGTCTTCACTGGGCTCAAAGATAAAAAGTTTGTCCCTGTATCTGGATATCTTTACCGGTGTACTTTTATGCTTGCTGAACCGGTCTGCACCACTGGTCACATAAAAATCGCGTTTGTCATGGCGGATAGTTCTGTTCTTGGATACGGTGGCTTTGATTTTTCTGTAACCATATTTCATATATTCTTGAACCTGCTCCGGGATAAAATTCAGGGTGTCTGCCTGGTTTGACAAAAAATCATCAAACTTCTGTGCCGGCACCCAGGCACTGACCACGCCGTCTTCAGTAAAATAATGTTGTGTATGATTATGTTCGTCACGGTATTGGCGGAGCACAGTGCTGCTTCTCAATTCATCAAGGGTGATATCAAGTAGGGTTACAGTGACTTTTTCCTTTCTTCCCCGTTTGAAGTTATACTCGGTAACGGTTTTCACAATCCTGTCCTCAAAGGCTTTGATAATCCGTATTTCAAAATTATGCAGGCTCCGGTGTGAAGATTCCAGATGCGCCTTATCTTTTGGTGAATGCGCCCTTGAAAAATCCGGCGCCAAATAAAAACCGCCTGGCGTAGAATGCGCAAGGTTAATGGCATTAATGGGACGCTTTAAATTTAAAAATCCCTTTGCCTGGTCGGGCCTGATGCCGATTGTTTTCAAAGGAAAAGGGGTGCATAACAAAAAACGGGTAAAAAGGTCCACAGAGTTCAGATTACTTTCGGTAAAATAGAATTCCAGGATGAACAGCTTCCTGGAACCGGTATCAAATATTTCAATCACCTGCGGTTTCTGCCAGTTTCCACGTTCATCTCTGATTCTTAAATATTGGAACTTGCAACCGTCAACCTGGATCAAGGCAAACACCGGAACCGATTTGAAGCTATAACGTGCCGGTGACGGCTCCTGATCGTCCTCTTTTTCCAGATAAAATTTGAGATTCTCCCTTTTGGCGCATCGCCGAAGTGCCGGAAGGCTGATTGTTTTACCCAACTCTTCCTCGAGCCAGCAGTGGTAATTTTTAATGGTCCTGGCTCTTCGGGTGATAAAAATGAACCCCTGAGATGACGGATCGCATGACGCCTTGACCATTTCAATAAACCGCCTTTTTGTTTGCTCGTCTATAACCTTGGGGCGCCCGCTGCACTTGCGGCCATCCATAATTCCTTTTTCAACCAGCAAAAGGGGTACCGGGATAATCCCGGTTTTCTTGTACTGGTCCTTGTAATATTTTTTGGATCTTCTCTTGGCAGATCCGATTTTATTCATGATTTTTTTATGCAGCAGTAAATGGAAGCGGTCGTCAATGCTCAGGTCATCCATTATCTGCCCCCGTTGATACAATCTTTTCGTGTATGACCCGATGCCACAACAATGCAGCCGGGCGAGAGGTCTGCTGCCAATGATCATGCTGTGCCACACGGACCTGTTCAAGCATTGCCTTTACAACAGCCATGTATTCATTCGAAATTTGATCCGTCAGATCCGGTTTGGTTACCGATGCCGTTTTTCGGGAGTCGATAAATTTTTTGATGTTACGCGCGGTTAACTCCATGCCGCTTTCTATAATCTCCTTCCAAAGTTGGCGCTGTTCTATGGAATCCAGTTGAGTAAGAGGCCGTGCCTGGGATTCGTTGGCCGGTAATCTGTCCCCAATTGGGGACAGATTATAGATGACTTCATAAAATTTGATCAGGCGGTAAGCATGGGATTTTCCCATATCCCATCGCGCCCTGGTATATGTTTCGAATGATTCAAACAGAGCCTGCTTATACAAACGATTGTCACGAATTTCTTTCAAGGCCTTGCCGATTTTGGAAAAACACTCCTGATTCCGGGCAATCAGGGTTTCAAGCTTGGCCAACCGTTTCATACTCATTGCCCTCCCGGCATGGGTTTGCCGATTGCAGCGACCAAGGCAGCTATCTTTGATGCCGGAACCTGGTGGGCAGTATTTATCTGCTTCAAAAACAGGACGCTGTCCCGGAATCCATATCCCTTGATTTTCATGACAAGGTCGATGGTGTTAAAGTTTTTTTCGCACCGGAAGCACCTGGCCAGGTTCGTGGTTGAATTTACAGCCGTTTGAAATTCATTGCACAGAGGGCATAGAAAACGGAAATAGCCATCCCTGATTTTAGATGGAATCTGTAAATGATCCCTGATCAGCATATCCACAGGGATATTGTTCCTCAGTTCAAATAATTCCCGTGATGAAAACCTGTGCGCCATGAGACATCTCCTTATTTTTAGAATTTCAGATGCCTTTTTATATCACCGGCCAGGGTCGGTTGTCAGTTGCCTCTTGAACTGGGATGCTGATTACTCTGTTTGTATCCATATATATTATCAATAACTTACGCACATGATGTCTCTTAGAATCAAAATCCGATTAGTATGTTCATATATCCTAATATTACAAGAAGTTACTCCAATCATGTCTCTTGAAATCAATATTCGATTAGTCAGAGGCGTTTATGGGAATTCTCGAATTTTTTCTTTGGTGTGGCTGATAACCTGGGTGACCAGGTATTGGGCGATAATTGCCGGCTTGATACCGTATTCTATTTCAATAACTTCCAATGGTAGAACAGGCAATTTTCCGGATGTTTGAAGGTTCTCTGCCTCTTCAAGCTTTTTTGCCAGATAATTATTTTTGGAGACAGCTTTATTTTTCCTGTTCCAGTTTTCACATTGCCTGCGATGAAGCTCATTTTGGCAAGCCGGGCTACATGTTCTCTGCCTGCCTTTTTGTCTTACATCAGGAGCAAACCATTTTCGGCAAATAGAACAAGGGCGTTTTCCACGAGAATTCTTTGCCATCATTTTTCTCCAAGATTCGAATCAGGGAGATTATATGTAGCAAATTTTGAATGAATCAACGGCGGGGTCTATCGGCGGGATAGGCATGCGGGGTATGATTTTATGATTTTCTTGGCGGGGTATGGCGGCGGGGTATCTGGCCGTTACATTATTTCGTTATGAATATCGGGGATAAGCGTTACACTTTTTAAAGCTGGTCACTCTGATTCATCAGATGACCCTTGGGACTATTAGATTATTGGAATTATCCGCATGAAATATTCATTAAAAGCCAAGTGGTTCAGTCCGGATAATTCTTCATTCTCTCCAAAACAAACATCTATCCGTTTGCCCATTCTGTCAGCAGCCAAAATTGATGCGCTCTGTGCAATGTTTCCGAGTATGACGAAAAGTTCAATTATTAATGACTTAATCATAGAGGCGCTTGAATCGTTTGCAACGGAGCTTGAAACAGAACCCGGCAGTACACGGGGTTATAAAAATCTATCTGATGAAAATATCAGTGAGAAAGCATTATTTGAGAAATTAACACAGCATTACTTAGGCGTGCATTTTGAAAATATAGAAGAACTTGAAGAATAGAAAAGGCCGGGAGCGCCAACTCCCGACCTTTAAAAAACAGTAAAACCCTCGGTCAAAGGAATTTTACATGCCATCCATTAATAAGGATCATAAACTCAGATGTCAACCGTCTCTTATATCCGACGCTGAAACGACCACGCGCGTCAGCGCGGGGGCGTTCAGCGACGGGGTACAGGCCCTTATAACATGTACCCCCCAATTAGTCAGTTTAAGTAACGTCTATTCAAACATAGATACCTTGCATTTGTCCCTTTATGCAGATCTTTCAGATTCAATTATCCTGGAAGAAATTGAAAAGGCCCGTGCGGTTGCCAGAGAATTTGAACAAGATTGTGTCCCATTCACCTATTTTTCAAATCAATGGAATGTTCACCGGTCCGGCAGGCGGTTTTTCACCTATCATATCTCAATGGCCGACACCCATGTTTATTTCAATAACCGCTCTGTGCATGGCAATTTCCCCACCTGCTTAATAGAAATCGGTTCTATGTCCTCCCATCTGCCTGGGGCCTTTGAAGTCTATGAACAGGTCCTCAAATATTTAAAATCCTGTGACATTTCAATCAAAAGACACCATGTCACCCGGGTTGATTTATCCACTGATTTTGTAAATGTCGATTTCAGCCAGCTGGAGTTACACCACATGGAAAAATGGATCACCCGTGCCGTGTCGTCCAGCGTCCATTTTACAGGCCGCACCATCTCCGGGATGTCAATCGGCAAAGGCAACTTGATGTGCCGGATATATAACAAGCGCACAGAATTAAAAGTCAAACGGGCCACGGCCAAAGAAGATTTCTTTAACCGGCAATGGGGCCTTAATTCCCGGGATCAAACAACACCGGTTGTCAGGGTTGAGTTTCAATACCGGCGTGAAGCCTTAACAGAATTCAAGACCGATGACCTTGAACGAATAGAAACCCTGTCAGACCTTAAAAAATCCCTGAACGGCCTGTGGGCGTACTCATCAAAGCTTTGGGCCAAACACTGTGAACACGACGTTGACAGATCCAATAATAATCAATCCCGTGATGCCGTTACCTCCCCTTTCTGGAAACTCGTCCAGCTTGTTTCATTTGACGGTGATAACCCAAATCTGTGGAGGAAACGCGAAAAAGCTCAATATGACAATGTTGAAGCCTTAATTGATCAGGGCGTCGGCTGCCTTATCTCTGCCTGTGCCGCATCCCTCAAAAGCGTAGACGATTTCAGGCAGATCGCAACAATGGCTTCAAGTCGGGTCTGGAGAGAGTTGCAGTTCCGGCTCAATCATTACGAGGAAGAACTGTTCCAAAAAGTACAGATCGTTTTTAACCGCAATAATTTAAACCCGGTCGGTGTACCGGGATAACACGCAACAAAGGAGCTTAAAACATGGCTGCAACAGCAGAAAAATTGTCAGACGAAAAAAGAGTCGTTCCCATGGCAACCATTCCCATGGGCTTATCCGTAAAAGGGTTGATTATGGAGAAGATTGCCGGGTCCACGATCAAAGGAGATGAAACGTTTCACCTGGCCGTTGCCGTCAAAGGTCTGGAAAAATTTTTGAAAATAAAAGTTTCCAAGGAGATCTTTGACAATTCAACGGAGATGACGCCCTATTCCCATTCCATCTCGTTTCAGGAATTTAATGGCCGTGTTTACTGGCAGGAACAGGAAAACGACTAATGCGGACAACCCGCAACCCATGTGCTGTCCCTCTTTTTCCTGTTTTTCAACATGAATTGAGGGACACGGCACTGATTTGGATAGGTGCGTTATGATCAATGGCAACTGTTTTCGGGGCTATATGAAACAAATATTATATTTTTTGATTGGTTTCTGCATTCCATTTATTTGGTTTTCTCTCGCTTATTCTGCTGAAATTTGTTCATCTATATAGTGGACCCCAATGTCAAGACAGTTTTTTTTAAATTTAAGCGTCATAGTCGGATTTTTCTCGGTGCCCAGCGGAAGTGGAAGCCAGGTCCTGAGAATGGGCACCATAAAAACTGCCCGTCGGAAGGGGTTGGCTTCCGCTGGAGCGGGTTCTGGCTTCTTCATCCCACAAGACTTAACTGATTTTCGCCATAATACACTTCGGCAGGCGTCTGGCCGTTAAAACTTTGGTGAGGTCGTTCATTGTTGTAAAAATCAAAGTATTTTTTCAGGGAGTTGCGCAACTGTTCAACAGAACGAAATTCATTTACATAAATTTCTTCATACTTCACACTGCGCCACAGTCGTTCGATGAAAATATTATCGAGACATCGGCCTTTTCCATCCATGCTGATTTTAATGTCCTTATCTTTCAATACTTTTGTAAACTCGTGACTTGTGTATTGAGATCCTTGATCCGTGTTGAATATATAGGGTGTTCCATGACATCGTAACGCTCTCTCCAAAGAGGATATACAAAACTCGTTGTCCATGGTTATTGATAGTTCCCAGGAGAGAACATGACGACTATACCAATCCATGACCGCCGTCAAATAAACGAAGCCACCAGAAAGTGGAATATATGTTATATCCGTACACCACACCTGATTTGATCTGGTTACTTCAACGTTCCTCAAAAGATATGGATACACTTTATTTTGGGGATGAGCCTTGCTGGTATTTGGTTTCGGTGCAATGGACTGAATTCCCATTTTCCGCATCAGTCGTTGAACCCGTTTGCGGTTAATCTTATATCCGTTACGCCTGAGGGCATTACGAATTTGGCGGGTGCCATAAAAAGGATGGGCGGTATATTCATTGTCAATCAACCTCATGAATTCCAAATTTGTAGGCGTTTCCTGTCCAGTCAGGCCTTTACGGTAATAGATAGAACGTGGGAGCCCTATCAGTTCACATTGCCTTTGAATACTGAGTTTGGAGTTCTTGGGTTGAATCCGCTGTCTTTTCTCTTCAATACTCATCAGAGGTGCCCGCTGTTTTTTTTTAGCCAATCCAGTTCTACCTGGAGTTGGCCGACCTTTTGATATAAACGGTCCCGTTCAATCTCTGTTTCTTTGGTTTGTTTTGCCTGGCTATTGCCAAATACCAATGGAAGGGCTTCTATTGCTTCCTTTTTCCATCTATTTACAAGGCTTGTATGAATACCGAACTCAGAGGCAATCTCATTGACAGTTTGATTCCCTTTTATGGCTGCCAATGCGACCTTACTTTTTAATTCTTTACTGTAGTTTTTCCGTTTCAAAATGAATCCCTTTCTGGTTTCTGGACTGTTATATTTTATCTTAACATCTTGTCCAGTTTTCGGGGTCCACTATACTATGACACCTGGACAATTTAATGTTCAACCTTTGAATTCCACTGTTAATTTAAATTTTGTGGGTACTTTTGTTGGGTCTGGTAGTGCAACTGCCTTAGCTGATGCGATATATGCCCCAACAGGAGCCCAAAGTTATGCTTGTGGTTTATCGTTTACCTATACAACTCAGGTTAATGGTGTAACTTGGCATATAAGGTGTACAAAAGTCGGGCCTTATTCTGATTCTCCTATTTATTATGGTTTTGAGACTTATGGTTCTGGGGATTCAGTTTCTGATTGTGCTGGTCCCCCGCCTGTTGATACTGATGGCGACGGCATATCAGATGATGTTGATTTAAAACCCGAATCATCAGAATCCTATAAAGCCGCCATTGTTTCCGTCTGTTACGATGAAAATAATAAAGTCGTTGCCGGTATTATCCAAGACGGTGAAGGCAATCAATATTTGTTTGGCACAATGCCCACCGACTTTGAAGGTTATACAATTGATTCGGTTACCGGGGATCTTGTAACCTATCAAACCGCCGAAGATCTTGCCGCATCCTTAGAAAAATTAGACATTGATGATTTAAACATTACCCAAAAAAACAGCCCTGTTGAGATTCAGGATGACGGCACGATTATCCCCGGGTCCACCGATCCCTTCAAAGATTATAGAGACGCTGAAGATGATCAGACACAAGCAAAAAAACCGGAAACCCAGCAAGCCCCGTCAGAACAACCGGATTCAAATGATGCCGATTCAGGCCGTTTGGATAAAATCATTAAGAACACCGCGTCAACCAATACAAATTTAGAAAATATCCAAAAATATTTAGGTATAACGAACGATTATCTTGCCAAGATCAATGATAAAGCAGGAAAAACCTCTTCCACATCATCCGGCGGCGCTGTTGTTTCCGTAAACACACCCACCGCCGATGAAATAGGTCAGGCCGTTGGAGATAATTTGATAGACTCCGGCCAAACCATAGATACGACCATCACAGATAATATCCCTGCCCTGGACGAAACAGACACCTTAACGGCAATCAAAACAAAATACTCTGACAGATATGATCTGTTCATCTCCACGGTAAAAGAGTCCGATCTGTTCAGTCTTCCTTTTGACATCTTTGCCGGTCCGTCAGGTTCCGGTTCTTCTGTACAAACCGTTGATATTGGCAAATGGGGTTCTTCCAGCGAACAAACGGCCTCTATAGATTATTCGGATTACGACAATGTCTGGGGAATTTTACGGTCCGTTCTTTTGTTAGTGACAAGCTTTGCATGCTTTAAAATTCTGGTTCTGAAAAAGGCATAACATGATTCATAAAATAATAGATTTCTGTTCCAATTTCTGGGGAATGCTCACCGACTTTGTCAATTGGGTTCTTGACGGCATCTTATACCTGTTGTCCGAAATTGTTTATCTGAGTATGGATGCATTCTTCAGCATCATTGAAACCATTATTTCAGCGATCGACTTCGCCCAGGTCACCGCCCTGTCTTCATTCGGGAACTGGAACCTTTTACCGGATCAGATTTTATACATCCTCTACAAGCTGAACATTGCCCAATGCCTGAGCATGCTGGCCGCAGCCTGTCTGATCCGTTTGACCCTGAACCTTATTCCGGCAGCATTCACAAGGGTCTAACCATGATTTCCTGTTACGAAGGACTTCCCGGTGCCGGTAAAACCTATGATGCCATGCGCAAACTCCTGGACAACCTTTCCCAGGGCAGACGCATTTTAACGAACATCTCCGGCCCGGATCAGGAAGAAAAACAGGAAATCATAAAACACTTCCTCAATCTTGAAGACAGTCAGCTCAAAGAAAGACTTGTCGCTCTGCCAAATCACCAGATCACCGAATTCTGGGACCATACCAGCCCGGGTGATCTGGTCATCATTGACGAAGCCCAGAATTTCTTTAATTCCCGGGACTGGCAAACCAAAACAAACCGGGCATTCGGCAAATGGGCCAGTGAACACCGTCATATGGGCGTTGACCTTATCCTGATCACCCAAAACGTTGAACGTATCGAAAGCTCTGTCAGGTCCTTGATTGAATTTACCTACCGTTACAAAAAGCTGAACATGTTCGGCAACCTGGTCAAGAAAAAATATGTCCGCTTTTGCTATTACGGCCCCTCCCTTGATCAAATCGGCCAGAAAACCTGTTCCTATGACCCCAAAATATTCAAGTGCTACAAAAGCTATTTTAAGGATGGCACCAAAGAAATAGGCATTGAAAAACCGGCCAATATCCTGAAACACCCCATATTTTATGCAATCCCCTTTGTCCTGGGCCTGTTCATCTATTTTTTAAGCCAGTCAAGCCTGTTAAGCGGTGACCTGTTCGGCACCCAGGCGATTTCAGATTCCATTGAAGAAAGAAGACAGCAATCTTTAACCCAAGATCATCAGCCAGACACCCCGGATCATGAACCGGGATATTCCGGCCAGGCAGCTCCTTTAACGGACTACGTATTGGTAGGCGTGATTAATTCAAAAAAGATTTTTAAATCAAAAATCGACGGATCTATTTTGGTGACCCAATGAAATATTTTTATCTGATAACGACATTATTTTTCTGTGCCGGCTGTGCACACCCTTCCTTTAAAGTGCCGGTGTACAATGAACACAAGCCCTTTGATATTCACCGCAATGCATCAACGGTGAAAGAGGTGGTGGTCAAAGATTTTATTAAATTCGATGATGATCTGGACAAAATCCCCGATGATATCCAGGTTTCAATCAATTTAACCGCACCGGTTCCCCTGTGTGATTTTTTCCAGATCCTTATTGACCAGGGCATAAACATTGTGGCCGATATCGGGTGTTACATTGAACAGCCCACGGAAACCAAGGACGCCTCCAACCTTGCCACCGAGAAAAAAGAGACGCCCAGGCTTCAAACCGTTTCCATGCCCGCGTACCACGGCACCCTGAAAACCCTGCTTCAATCCCTTCAAATCAGTCATGGGTTGTTTTTCAAATACAAACAGGGCGTGTTGATAATCCGCAAAACATCCCCGGCCTATGTAAAGGTACTGATGCCCGGCACCCAGGAAAACCTGATCAAATTATTAAACTCTTTCGGGGTCCAGAACTCGTTTTATGATGAGTTGTCCTCCCGGATCGTTTTTAACACGGACTATTATACATACCTGACCATTTACGATTATTTCAAAAATAATCCGTATCTTACCTTAGTTGTATTCGACATCATGATTCTTGAGGCCCAGGACAGCCACATATACAAACACGGTATTGATTGGTCACAATTGGCTGCCAGCTTAACGGACCTGTATGAAGATCCGCTTAAATTTTCTGTCACCGGCTCGGATGACGGCTTCGCCCTGAACCTTGGCGGCGGTCACCTATCATTGCAATCCGTGGTTGAATCCCTGGACGAATTAAAGGATTTTACCGTGCTTCAGTCCGCCCGGATCTCTGTCATGAACGGTTCCACCGCCGAGCTTGATGTGTCGGAAAAAATCCCCTACGTCAAGGAAATTACCGTGTCATCCATTGACGGCGCCACAGATACCGTGGCCCAGGGCTATGAATTCGATACCGTGTCGTCCGGCCTGATCTTAAAACTCAAACCTTCGGTGTCCGGGAACATCATCTCCACGCAATTTACCGGGAACATCCAGAGCCTGATTGAATTTCTTGAGGTAGGAACAGAGCCGAACCTTGTCAGGCAACCCCAAATTTCCATTCGCAAAATTGACAATCAAATCGTGTTCAGGGCCGGTGAAACAACCCTGATCGGCGGTCTGAAATATAACAAAGGAAGCGTGTCAAGGTCGTCTTTAAGTTGGTTAAAGATGGGTCTTGATAATCAGGAAACCACGCAGTTCTCGGTTTCCATATTAATCAACAGTGAGGTGATACGCTATGTGTTTTCTTAAGCGAATCCTCAGCGTTGTTTCATTGATCCTTTTCGGGATCACTGGTCTTGCTTTGGCAACAACCGAATACACCCCTTTGATTTCATCAGATATGTTTGATGGTGTCAGAACCGACGTCAATACCGCTGCAGCGGGCATTATCACCATTCTGATAATCGTTGTGGGGCTGGGGTTGCTTGTTAAAGTCTTTCGTTAATTTTTTTTTAAAAGGAGTTTTATCATGAAGAATCTTATCACCCGTTCCCAGATGTTCACCGCAGCTATTTTTTCTGCATTTTTCGGCATGTTCGGCCTGTCCTTTGCCACACCCAGTGTTGCAGACCTTTGGACTGCGTTCGACATCTCAACCATCAACGGTCAGGTGCTCACCGTCCTGACCACCTTTGTCACCATTAACCTGGCCTTCCTCGCCTACAAGTACATCCGGCGTACCATGAGCAGAGGTTAATTTTTTTTTCAAGGGGTGGAGGCCGTTTTTCTCCACCCCAACCACTCCTAAAGGCGTATAAGGTCGTACGTGATTTCAATAGGTTACAAACAAACCTAAAGGAGCGTTATGGAAACCGACTTAATCAGTTTAATGTTCACACAGTTCAAAGCGAATCTTGCAAGCTTTATCGCAAACGATATTTCTGTGGTCCTCCTTGCCATGCTCTCCTTGATGTTCATTGTCTTCGCGTTTGTAAAAATTATGGAACTTTTCAATATCGGCATGACCGAAAGGGAGATCGAAGCCAAGAAAGCGTTTAACCGCTGGCAGATGAGCAAAGGCACCTGGCGTGAACCTTTAATGAAAGAAGAATATCAAATGAGCCTGAACGGTATCAGAGACGAAAAATAAGCCAAAATTTTTGATTAAATTTACGAAGAAAGACAGGAGATAAACAATGATAGATTTAGAAGCGTTTGGAAATGGTTTTGGCCTTGTTGTTATTTCCTTGCTCCTGGGCGTCATTATCCGGGCCATCGTATCAGCCCTTCAGATTGGATCATCCCGTTTCAATTCCATCGGCGTCTTGTTTCTTTTAATACTGCTTTCAAATACCCAATCATATGCAGCGGTCACAAAGACCGGCCAGATTGATCTTTACCGGGTGGATCAGGCAAACGCGTTCTTTGTTGTCGATGACTACCTTTTTAATACATCCGATTTTTCTCAAATCAATATTTTGACCAAAGCATATTACCAACGAACATCAATCTCGGTGACGGATCTCGATTCTGATCCTGGGCAAGTCGACTATATTGAAATTACAGACACCTCGGATCTGACATCAAAAAGTATCTCGTTAATCATCGGTGCCCTTTCATGTAACGCCCTGGCCCTGGGCTTATCCTTGAGGCTTTAACATGATCACTTTACCCGAAGGCTTTGACCTTGCCCTTTTTATCAGTGACATCGTCACCTATGTCGGATTGCCCATTGTGACAATTGCCTTTTCTTTTTGTGTCTTCAGACTGATTTCATACACCTTAAGTTTGGGATCATCAAAATGATTAAACTTGTTGCATTCATCACAATGGTGATTGACCATTCGGCCATCTTTTTTTTCCCGGAACATGAATTTATCATGCGGTCCCTGGGGGCGTTGTCTTTCCCTTTGTTTGCCTTTTTCATTACCCAGGGCCTGAAATATACCAAGGATCTCCAGCTTTATATCATCTGCCTGGTGACTTGCGCCGATGTTACCCAGCCCCTGTTTAATATTTTGTTCCCGGATCTGCATAGACTCAATGATCTTTATACCCTGCTTTTTGGCCTGATCATACTTGTCCTGTATGAACGATACGGCTATCAGGCGTTTTATTTGACCCTGCTCCTTGTCCTCTCCAACGTGGTATCAATCTATATTTTCATAGTCTTTGCCATTTATTTTTTGCATCATCGACCGGTGTACCTCCTGGGCGCGATAACAGCCTTCTATCTCCTGGTCTATTATTTATCCGGAGCCGCTTATGTTTTGTTCGGCCCGGCTGCTGTGTTCCTCATGTACTCCAGGGCCACCATACCTTTGCCAAGAATGATCCAAAAATACTTTTATTATGTGGCCTACCCTGGGCATTTTTTAATTATCATCCTGATCAATTCAATCAGATGCCCGGCAACAACTTGATAACGAATGAATAAAATGAACCCTCAAGAATTGAAAAATCACCTTTACCTGCTGGTAAAGAAAAACGGCAAAACCAGCATAACGAAACTTGAGCATGAATACATGACAGGCAAAATTGATTTCAATACCTATTTGCATTGTTGTTATTCGGATTATGCCAAAGGCCATTTGTCAAAAAATAGAAAAGAATCAATAGAATCGTAACCACACTTCGAGGATGAAACATGATGAAAGGATCGGATGCCCATAATAAGAATAAGCTTTTGACCCCTTTTGATGTTGCGGAATTATTACAAATTTCAGAAAACACCGTATATAAACATGTGAAAAGATTAGGTGGTTTCAAGCCTGGTGGTATTGGGGTTTGGCGCTTTAGACAAGAGGTAATTTATGGGATTATGGAAGGACAAGACCCGGAAGCATTGGTGTTACAGTTTTCAGTATCAAAACGAAATTTACGCAGCCAGGGGATTCAAGACAAAAACAGAAGCGGCGGCAGCTCGGGCAAAAAGAAAGGAAGACGTAAAGAAAAATCCGATCTCAACCGGCATGGGTTACTTGACGCTATGCAACTTGTATCTTGATTTTTCATCACGTCGGCATGCTTTGAAAACATGGAAATACAAGAAAAGTGTTTTTGTGGCTTTTGGTCGTTTCCTTGGTGGTGATGATTTCCCCATTTCAAAAATCACCCCGGAAGTCATAGCGAAATATTTGGTTACCCGTCCAAGCAATAACAATTACAATGTTCACCGTAAAGAATTGTCGTCATTATTCAGCTATGCAGAAAATGTACTTGAAGCCATTGATCGAAATCCTGTCAAAAAGATTGAAAAATTTCCTCATACGATAGCCCGAAAACGGGTTCCCCAGGAACAGGATATTATAAAACTTCTTTTAGCTGCAGATCCGGAAACAGATGAAAAGGATTTGTTGATTGTTCTGCTCTATACTTTGGCCCGGATTGACGAAGTATTACGCCTAACCTGGGAAGACATCAATTTTGAAAAACGGCTCTTAACCAAATGGACCCGAAAAACTCATGGTGGATCGTATAAGGCTGTTACCGTTACCATAAACGATGAATTGTATTCCACCCTATGGAAAATGTGGCAGAATAGAAAACAAGATACCTGGGTGTTTTTCAATGAAAAAACAAATGATCGCTTTAACCATCGCCCGAAGTTCATGAAAGGACTTTGTAAAAGAGCCGGAATAAATCCCTATTTCGGATTTCATACCTTACGGCACCTTATGGCCTCTCTCCTGGCTGACAACCCCAAAATCTCAACCAAGACGATTCAGAATATCTTAGGCCATTCAGAAGCCAGGACAACTGAAATATATCTCCATAAGCTGGATGGTGCCATAGAGAATGCAATGGACTCCATATCCGGGAGATTTGCGTCAAAAATTGAAGACCCGCAACCAGAAGACGCAACCAAAAATACAAAAAGCTCTCAGTAAAAACACTGAAAGCCTTATTTTATGGTGGTCGGGGCGAGAGGATTTGAACCTCCGACATCCTGCTCCCAAAGCAGGCGCGCTGCCAGACTGCGCTACGCCCCGACGCGTAAAAGTGAAAGAAATTTTTATCACTTGAAATAAAAAAAATCAAGATTAATCTTACAAGTCAGTTTCTTTCCTTTATCTACAAATGGACTAAAAAGGTACATGCCCTAGGCGCTAAACCTATATATAGGGATGGGCAATTTCCTTGACACCACCAAGAAGACAGGGTATTTTAATTAACTTTGTGTAAAGTGTTTGTACCGTGTAATAAAATAGTTAGGGTATAATTATTATTTTTGAAGGTGCGTTTAGAATAACGCCAATTAACAGGAAATAACAGGACAAAATCATGCAGGTAAAAATCGAAGATCAGAGCAGTATTAAAAAAGTGCTTTCTTTTGAAATTCCTAAGGAAACGATTTCCAAAGAGTTGGATAAAGCCTATGCCGAATTGAAAAAAAAGGCAGATATCAAAGGTTTTCGAAAAGGAAAAATTCCAAGAAAAGTGCTTGAAAACCGGTTTGCCGCAGACGTTCACGCCGAGGTTGCCCCGCGCCTGATCCAGGAAGCTTTTATTGAAGCAGTTGAAAATCATAAATTAGATATCGTAGGCGGCCCCCAACTAGATCCTCCAGAGCTTAAGCCGGATGCTGATTATTCGTTTGAGATCACTGTGGAAGTTAAACCCGAACTGGATGATATTGATTTCCAAGGCCTTGAAATTAAAAAGACCCTCTACGAAGTCGGAGAGGCCGAGATTGAAAGCCAGATATATATGCTCCAAAAAACCATGGCCACAAAACAGAAGGTCGAAGAGGAGCGTCCGGTAAAAGAAGGTGACTTTGTTCTGATTGACTATGAAGGGTTTCTAAACAACGAACCGTTTGAACATACCCCCAAAGTTGAAAATTATGTGACAGCCATCAACAGAGAGCCCCTTCCCAAAGAATTCTCCGAAAAGCTTATTGGTGCCATTCCGGTTCAGGACCTGGAAGTTGAAGTGGCATATGCAGAAGATTATCATGACGAAAATCTTAAAGGCAAAACCATTCTATACAAGGTTACCCTCAAAGAGATCCAGGAAGAGATCCTGCCCGAAGCCAATGACGACCTGGTAAAAGACCTTGAGCAATTCGAAACCCTTGAAGCTGTAAAAGTTGCCATCCGGGACAACCTTGAAAAGGGAATTGCCCAGCGGGTAAAACATGAGATGAGCGAACAGGTATTCAGCCAAATTCTTGAAAAAACAGAATTTCAGGTTCCGGATGCCCTGATCGAAGGAGAGCTTAACGGTATCATTTCAGAAACCGAACAGGCCTATTCCCAGAACAACACCTCCCTTGAAGATGTCGGCTTAAGCCGGGAGCTCATGCAGGAAAAATACAAAGACGTTGCTGAAAAACAGGCCCGCCGTCATCTGATCCTGGACAAAATCATCACCCAGGAGAAGCTTGAACTCAGCGAAGAAGAACTTGATGCCGGCTTTGAAGAGATGGCCCAGGCCATGAGCGCGACAAAAGATGCCATCAAGAATTTTTTCAACATGGACCAGCGTCAGCTTGAATATTATAAACACACCCAGCTTGAAAAAAAGGCCGTTGACCTTATAATAGAAAAAAGTAACGTTGTTGAAGTGAAGCCGGATGAATCGCAAGCAGATGATGAGCAAACTGAAGAAGAAGGTGCTCAGGCGTAAGATCAATGCGCAAGCTTTTACATGAAAGCCAAAAATAATTTATTGAATTGCTTTCATGTTTGTTGTGGGGGCGAGTGTGGCTGTTAACCGGTCACAGCCAGCCCCATGACCATTATTTATGCGGGCCAATTCAGTTAACTGCTTGGACGGCAAAAAGTTTAAAACACATATTTAGATCATGACAAGGAGTTAAATCGTGCCTCTTATTCCAATGGTTGTTGAGCAGAGCAACAGGGGAGAACGTGCCTATGATATCTATTCACGACTTCTAAAAGACAGAATTATTTTTTTGGGATCGGCCATAGACAATGAAATTGCCAACCTAATTGTCGCACAAATGCTGTTTCTTGAATCAGAAGATCCTGAAAAAGATATCAATTTTTATATCAATTCTCCCGGCGGCGTTGTGACAGCGGGTATGGCTATTTATGACACCATGCAGTACATCAAGCCGGATGTGGCAACGGTGTGTATCGGCCAGGCAGCCAGTATGGGGGCATTGCTTCTTACCGCCGGAGCATCCGGAAAACGCTTTTCCCTGCCCAATGCCAGGATCATGATTCATCAGCCCCTGGGCGGCGCCCAGGGCCAGGCCACTGACATCAAAATTCAGGCCACTGAAATTTTAAGAATGAAAGATTCTTTGAACGAAATTTTATCAAAACATACGGGACAGGATATTGAAAAAATTGCGGCGGATACGGAACGTGATTATTTCATGTCCGGTGAGCAAGCTTTAGAATACGGCATTGTCGACCGTGTGGTCAGTGACAGAAGCCAATTGGAACAGACCTCTGAGCAGGAGGCGTCAAAGGAGTCATAAAATATGGCCAAAAAAGAGGATGCGAACGATCAGTTTTTCTGTTCATTCTGCGGGAAAAACCAAAAAGAAGTTAAAAAACTGATAGCCGGACCCAGCGTCTATATCTGCAATGAGTGCATTAAGTTGTGCGGGGAAATTATTGAAGATGAAGAAAAAGAGCTGGCTGTCGAGCCCGAGGACACTAAAGAATTCATGGTGCCCAAACAGATCAAAGAGCAGCTGGACGCATATATAATAGAACAGGATCGTGCAAAAAAAGTCTTGTCCGTGGCGGTTTATAATCACTATAAACGTCTGGCCTCGCATCTGACAAAAAGCGGGGACGATGTTGAAATTCAGAAAAGCAATATCCTGATTATCGGACCGACCGGATGTGGAAAGACCCTTCTGGCCCAGACCCTTGCCCGATTTCTGGATGTGCCGTTTGCCATTGCCGATGCAACGGCCCTGACCGAGGCCGGCTATGTTGGTGAGGACGTGGAAAACATTATCCTCTCCCTGGTTCAAAATGCTGATTACGACATTGAAAAGGCACAAAAGGGCATCATCTACATTGATGAGATCGACAAAATTTCCCAGAGAGGAGACAATCCGTCAATTACCCGTGATGTCTCCGGAGAGGGTGTCCAGCAGGCACTGCTCAAGATCATCGAAGGCACCATCGCTTCGGTACCGCCCAAAGGGGGAAGAAAGCACCCCCAGCAGGATTATGTAAAGGTGGACACCTCAAATATCCTGTTTATCTGCGGCGGAACCTTTACGGGTCTTGAAAAAGTGGTTGAGCGCCGTTTAACCCAGAAAACCATGGGGTTTGGTGCCCAAATCGCAAATAAAAAAGAGATAAATATCGGCGAACTGTTAGGGCAGGTAAAACCCGAAGATCTGATTAAGTTCGGTTTGATTCCCGAATTTTTAGGACGACTTCCCATCATCACGTCCATCGGGGAGCTTAATGAAACGTCGCTGGTGAAAATTCTGACCGAGCCCAAAAATGCGCTGGTTCGGCAGTACCAGGAACTTTTTCGCATTGAAGGGGTGAATCTGCAGTTTACGGATGAAGCCCTTGAAGCCATGGCCAAGGAAGCCGTAGCCAGAAAATCCGGCGCCCGCGGGCTGCGTGCCATCATGGAGGAGACCATGATGAACATCATGTATGAAATTCCGTCCAAAAAAGATGTGGTTGAGTGCGTGGTCGGCGAAGAAGTGGTATTAAACAACGAGGATCCCATCTTGCTGTACGAACAGCCTAAAAAGCAGGCTTAGATAGTGTTTGAACGAACCATCATCGCCCAGCATTTTTCGCACAAAATTTTACCAAACAACCGGAAGGCAACCCCACAATCGTGGGGCTGCCTTGGTTTTCAATTTTTATGCCTGCTGCATCCCGGCAATGTTATGGGCATACGCCCTTCAGACGGATCGTTCGAACACGGATTTCCAGTCAGGCATTAAATAGAAAGTGTGCATCCATGATCAGTATTTCCCGTTTTTTTAATCCCGAAGATGGGTCGGAAAAGGAAAACAAGACCCTTCCCCTGGTGCCCCTGAGAGATATCGTCCTCTTTCCCTTTGTGACAACCTCTATTTTTGTGGGAAGAGAGAAATCCATCAAGGCGCTTTCCCAGGCCATGGGCAGTGATAAAAAAATATTTCTTACCACCCAGAAAGATCCGGAAGTTCTAAAACCCACCCTTGAAGATATTTTTCTGGTGGGCACCGAGGCCAGGATCACCCAGTTGCTGCGCCTGCCCGATGGTACGGTGAAAGCATTGGTTGAAGGGGTTGCCCGGGGCTGTATCATTAAAATGCAGGACCAGGATGGTTTGCAGATTGTTGATTATGTGGATGTTAATGAAAAACCGCTGGCCGAAGCCAATACAGAGGCTGCCATCCGGACGGTTCATGAATCATTCCAGCATTATGTCAGCCTGTCCGGCGTGGTCTCCAAAAGTTTTTTCAAAGGCCTGGATGCCCTGGAGCAGTATCCGTCAAGGTATGCCGACACCATTGCCGCCCAGTTGCCCTTCAAAGTCCAGGATAAGCAAACGCTGCTGGAGTGCGGCGACATTGAAGAACGATTCTTTCTGCTTTTAAAGTTTATTCAAAAAGAGACGGAAGTTTTTTCCATGTCCCAGAAAATCAAGGGCAGGGTCAAAGAACAGATGGATAAGCTTCAAAAGCGCCACTACCTTAACGAGCAGATGCGAGCCATCCAAAAGGAGATGGGCGAGGACGGCCAGGGAGGTGAATTTGCCAACCTTGAAAAAAAGATCAAGGCCAAACGCCTGCCCAAAGAAGCCGCAGGTGTCGTACGCACGGAGCTGGAAAAACTTAAGTTGATGTCCGCAACCTCCTCGGAGGCAACCGTGGTCAGAAACTACATCGACTGGCTGATATCCCTGCCCTGGTACCGAAAAAAAAGGGTAAAAAACGAGCTTTCAAAGGCGGAACAAATTCTGGACCGAGATCATTACGGACTGAAAAAACCCAAAGAGAGAATTCTTGAGTATCTCGCGGTTCAGATTCTGGTCAAAAAAATAAAAGGCCCGATTCTGTGCCTGGTGGGCCCCCCGGGGGTCGGCAAAACATCCCTTGCCCGTTCTGTTGCCACAGCAACAGGACGCTCGTTTGCAAGAATATCCCTGGGCGGGGTGCGTGATGAGGCCGAAATTCGAGGACACCGCAGAACCTATGTCGGTGCCATGCCCGGGAAAATCATCCAGACGCTTAAAAAAGTGGGCTTTAATAACCCGGTATTCTGCCTTGACGAAATTGACAAAATGACTAGTGATTTCAGAGGAGATCCCTCCTCAGCCCTCCTGGAAGCACTGGATCCCGAACAAAACAAAAATTTTAACGATCACTATCTTGAAGTGGATTACGATCTGTCGGAAATTTTATTTATCACCACCGCAAATACCCTGCATGAAATCCCCGCCCCCCTGCGTGACCGCATGGAGGTGATCCAGATACCCGGGTATACCGACTATGAAAAATACCAGATTGCCACCGGATACCTGATCCCCAAGCAGGTGCATGAAAACGGATTAGAGGATTGTGATATCACGTTTTCAAAACCTGCGATTGAAATGATTATCAAAGAGTACACCAAAGAAGCCGGGGTGAGAAATCTTGAGCGTGAACTCTCTTCCGTACTTAGAAAAATTGCCACGGAAATTGTACGAACCCAGACGCGAAAAAAACATCAGGTCACAGCAAACACGGTTTCAAAATATCTGGGACAGTCTAAATTTAGAAATTCCATTCTGGAACAGGAAGATAAAACCGGTATTGTTACCGGACTTGCCTGGACCCAGGCCGGCGGCGAGCTTTTAACCATTGAGGCGGTGACCATGCCGGGCAAGGGAAACGTAATGGTTACCGGCAAGCTTGGAGAAGTGATGAAAGAAAGCTCCCAGGCGGCTGTATCCTACGTCCGCTCAAGGAGCGGTGAACTTAATATCCGGGAGGATTTTTATAAGGATACAGACATACACATCCATGTACCCGAAGGGGCCATTCCCAAAGATGGACCTTCCGCCGGTATTGCCATGTGTACGGCCGTCGTCTCCATTCTCACGGGACAACCCGTAAGCCGGACAGTGGCCATGACAGGGGAAATTACCCTTCGCGGACGGGTGCTTCCCATTGGCGGCCTAAAGGAAAAACTTCTGGCAGCCCATGCCAATGGGATTAAGAAAGTTATCCTCTGCAAAGAGAATGAAAAAGACATCATAGACGTGCCCAGAGCTATTCAAAAGCAGCTTGATATTGCCTATGTGGAAAGTATGGCTGAAGTGCTTGAACACGCCCTGGTCAAATAAACTTGTTATCCAACGACGTTCAACGTCGTATAAAAATAATAAATCGCTGCACTCAAAATTTGTGTGCCGCGATTTTTTATTTTAATGCTATGAAAAATAAGGTCTTTACAGGCCGTCTTCGATCATGGATAAAAACTGCGCCATGGCAGTCACTTCGTCTAACTGTGAAATACTGCGGCGTATATTCACCATAGCTTCATACTCTTCAGCCCCCATCAACAGATCTTCTTTCCGGGTTCCGGATTTGTTGATATTGATGGCCGGCCACAATCTTTGTTCGGCACACGCCCTGGACAGATAAAGATCCATATTGCCGGTACCTTTGAATTCCTGAAAAATGACATCATCCATGCGGCTGCCGGTCTCAACCAGAATGGTTGCAATGATTGTAAGGGAACCGCCGTTTTCAAGCTTACGCGCCCCCCCGAAAATTTTCCGGGGAAACTCCATGGCATTTGCGCCAAGACCGCCGCTCATGGTTTTGCCATAGGAATCGGTGTCAATATTAAAGGCCCGGGTCATCCGGGTTAAAGAGTCGATGAAAACAACGGCATCCTGACCGATCTCCGTACATCTGATGGCCGTGTGCATCGCAAGTCGCGTCATTCTCATGTGCTGACCGATTTGCTGATCAGCAGAAGAATAAAGAACATTGGCCTCTGCCAAGCCCCTCTGGAAATCGGTAACTTCCTCTGGCCGTTCATCCACAAGCAATACAAAGACCTTGGCTTCGGGATGATTGGTGACCACGGAATTTGCCATATGCCTTAAAATTGTTGTTTTACCGGATTTTGGCGGTGCGATGATCAAGCCCCGCTGGCCCATGCCAATGGGGACAATCAGATCCAGCGCTTTTCCTGTCAGGTCATCAGGCCCCTGGGCAAGCTGATACCGTTCAAAAGGGTTAATGCTGACCTGCTCCTGGAGCATCGGTGTTCTTATAAACTCGTCAAAGGGAAGCCCATTGATAGTCTCAATACGTATAAGGGCAACATTTACGTTCTGCGAGCTTTTTTTCTCTCCATAGCCTTGAATAAAACTGCCTTCCCTGAGGTTAAGTTTGCGTATCAGGCTGTTGGGTACATAGGGATTTTCAGGCTTGGGATTGAAATTTTCTTCAATATTCCTGAGAAAACCAAAACCCTTGTCCATGATTTCCAGATATCCCTGAACAGGTTCCATTATTGACTCCTAAATTAAACGTTTACCGCTGACATTATAAATCAAAAATCCCATAAATGCGATGCCCCTGGTTTTATTTTGATGGTTGTCAGGAAAAAAGATGATAAGATTTTGCATTCAATTATTCTATAATGTTTACATATTAATGGGGTAGCATAGCAATGTCATTATAATTTTGCAAGGATTTGATGATATTCCTGATTGTTCGTTCGGGCACAACCAGGCAACGTAAAGATTCCGGCCTGCAGCGCCAGGCTTTGATTTGGCCAGGAACGCTTCGATTATTATCCCATGGAAGTGTCACGGACCATAGACCTCAACGGCTGACAAATCCAGCATGTAAAATGTTACGGAGTATTTTCCAGAAACTGGTTTCACTGGCAATCACACGGATCAACCGGAAAAAAGGCTGCCGATGGATTAACCGGGTCCCGGCCGAACAAACCGGCCGAGTTCCGGCCGCACCCAAAACAAAACAGACTGAAGCCCTTTGCCCCCATAAATAGCCCTGAAAACCATTTTTTTTGCATTAGAGAAAAAAAAAGATTCTTTTTGCTTGACACCCACATGGGGGCTTGGTATATATGCTGCCGTTTCGGGCGATTAACTCAGCTGGGAGAGTGCAAGCCTTACAAGCTTGAAGTCGCAGGTTCGATCCCTGCATCGCCCACCAGAAACAACAAACCACGGGGGTGTAGTTCAGTTGGTTAGAACGCTAGCCTGTCACGCTAGAGGCCGCGAGTTCGAGTCTCGTCACTCCCGCCACAATATAGAAAGGGCTTTTGAGGAAACTCAAAAGCCCTTTTTGCTTTTAGCTCAAAAAACAAACAACCGGCCATGGCGTAAAACTGCGCCATGGCCGGTTACTTTAGGGATAAAGAAGCGCCTTAGGCCCGCTGGGTATTTTTCAGGGCATTGATAATCTCAGTTCCCATTTCTTGGGTATTGACAGCGTTCTCTTTTTTATCTGTCAAATCTGCAGTGAGAATGCCTTGGTCGAGAACATCGGAAATTGCGGCTTCAATGGCATCCGCTGCCTGGATTTCTCCAAAGGTGTATCTCAGCATCATGGCTGCGGACAAAATCTGGGCAATGGGGTTGGCAATGCCTTTGCCCGCAATGTCAGGCGCAGAACCGCCGGCCGGTTCATAAAGGCCGAATTTCTTTTCATTCAGGCTGGCTGAGGAGAGCAGACCCATTGAACCGGTAATCATGGCGCATTCGTCGGATATAATGTCCCCAAACATATTCCCGCACAACAGCACATCAAATTGCTGGGGGTTTCGAATCAGCTGCATGGCAGCATTGTCCACATATATATGGTTCAAGGTGACATCCGGATATGATTTGGATACCTCTATGACCACCTCCCGCCACAGAACCATGGAGGTCAGCACATTGGCCTTGTCCACAGATGACACAATACTGCGCCGTTTCCTGGCAGCCTCAAAGGCCATCTTGGCAATCCGCTCAATTTCGAATCGGGAATAAACCATGGTATCAAATGCGGTTTCATCGGGACCTGTACCCCTTTTGCCTCTAGGTTGACCAAAATAGAGCCCGCCGGTCAGCTCCCTGACACATAAAATGTCAAATCCGTTTTTTATAATTTCCGGTTTCAGTGGCGAAGCGGATGCAAGGGAGGGGAATACCTTGGAGGGTCTCAGGTTGCAATATAGACCAAAATGTTTACGCAATTTCAGAAGCGAAGCGCGTTCGGGCTGCTCCTCGGGCGGCAGATGTTCCCACTTCGGGCCGCCAACAGAACCAAATAAAATGGCATCTTTTTGTTCGCACAATGCCAGGGTTGAGTCCGGCAGTGCTTTACCATGATTATCAATGCCTGCACCGCCCACGTCCGCGTATTCATAAGATAATTCAAAATCAAAAAGCTCGGCAGCCTTATCAAGCACCCGGATTGCCTGGGCCATAACCTCAGGACCAATGCCATCACCGGCAAGTACAGCAATGTTATTCAATGTTTTTGCCTCCTATAAGTTTATAAATAATTAATTTAATTAAGGTATACTGGAATATTTTTAATAAGGCAAGATGCAAGCACAACAATTTATGAATCTTACCGGGGTTGTTTGACCATTGCCTTTTAAGTGGCCTTTAAACAGTCAACAATTCGCTGTCGGAAAAATTATAGACCACTCAATTATTATCACATTTTATCAAGATACCTCATTTTATGACGGTTATTATCTGAATTCTTTTACCTGGCCCGGGTTTTATGGTAAATTCTAATAGATTTAAACTTTCAAAGAACAGCCCTGGGCTGACCGGGTAACTCAATACCCAGGTTCAACTCACAACAAAATATGAAAGTCATTTAACAACGGATTGGAACATTCATAAATAAAAACCGGTAAAAAAGGTGTCCCCATGAAAAAAGATCGTATTACCACCATCACCAAAGCTGCCGAAACCATTAAAACAGATCTACTGGTATATTTTGCCGTGGAAAAAAAGGGCAAAATGCCTGCATGCGATGCCGTTGTGCAGCGGCAGGTCAAAAAGGCCTTTGAGCTGAAAGATTTTTCCGGCAAAGCCGCAGAACAAATATTGTTTTATCCGACGGAACAGTCAAAAATTTCTGCTGTCCGGGTTCTGATTTTGGGTACAGGCCCCGTGAATAAGGAAAAGGACGAAGGGGATGCCCTGGACATGCTGCGGGAGGCCGGTGGGCAGGTCGCCAAGGTGTGTGCTTCAGTTAAGGCCAAGGAGGTTGTGATCAGCCTGCCCTCTTCCAAACAATTGTCTCCGGCCATAGATGATCCGGAAATGTCCGCCGGTGCGCTGGCAGAAGGTATCATTCTTGGCGATTACCGGTTTGACAAATATAAAGAAAGCACCAAGAAAAAAACCGACTATCCCGGACTTGGTGGGATAAAATTCGTATGCAGCGACAATCTTAAAACCGTACGCCAGGGTATCGAAAAGGCAAAGAATGCCGCTTTTGCCGCCTGTACGGCACGTGATATGGCCAATGAACCCGGCAATCACTGGACCTCAGCCGATTTTGCGGCATATGCCAAACAACTTGCCGCAGAAACAGGGCTGGGCTATCGGTGTCTTGAAAAAAAAGAGCTGGAGCAGATGGGCATGGGCGGAATTATTGCCGTCAACCAGGGCTCCCATGTGCCGGCACGCATGATTGTTCTGGAGTATCTACCCGAAGAGCGCACCGAAACCATTCTCCTTGTGGGCAAGGGCCTGACCTTTGATTCCGGGGGCATCAGCATTAAGCCGTCTGCGGGTATGGAGGATATGAAATACGATATGTGCGGCGGTGCTGCGGTGATGTGCGCCATGCAGGCCGTGGCCCTTGAAAAGCCAAGTGTGGGGGTTGTGGCCATCGTGCCTGCCACGGATAATATGTCCGGATCCAGGGCCACGCACCCCGGCGACATTATCAGTCACTACAACGGGGTGACCAGTGAAGTGATCAACACCGATGCAGAAGGCCGCCTGATCCTGGCCGATGCCCTGGCCTGGGGCGTTGAAACGTTCAACCCCACCTGCGTTCTTGATGCAGCAACCCTGACAGGGGCCGTCATCATCGGCCTTGGGCATCATTATACAGGGCTTGTGTCCAACAATGATGCCCTGGTTAAAGCGGTGGAGTCTGCCGGAAATCTTGCCGGAGAACCTGTCTGGCGTCTGCCCTTAAATAAAAACTATGAAAAACAGATCGAATCCAATGTGGCGGATATCAAAAACACCGGCGGAAAACCGGCCGGCACCATCACCGCAGCTGCATATCTGTCAAATTTTATCGGAAAGACCCCCTGGGCACACCTGGACATTGCAGGCACGGCCTGGGATTTTACAAAAAAAGCGTATATTCCCAAGGGACCTTCGGGAATCACCACTAGAACATTTATCAACTTGGTGCGAAACTGGAAAACAGGCGCGTTAAAATAGTTCAATCGGCCCTAATGGGCTGGTACCATGCCAATTGCCGGCAGCTTCCCTGGCGCAGGGAACCGGCCGTATACCGGGTATGGGTTTCCGAGGTGATGCTCCAGCAGACCCAGGTTAAAACCGTGATTCCCTATTATTTCAGATTCATGGAAACCTGGCCTGATCTTAAGGATCTTGCCGCCGCAGATCTTGAAACCGTGCTTAAGGCCTGGGAGGGGCTTGGCTATTATGCCAGGGCCAGAAATCTGCACAAGGCAACCGGCATTGTGGTCCGTGATATGGGCGGTGTTATTCCGGATGATTATGACGGGTTTAAAAGCCTGCCGGGGGTCGGAGATTATATTGCATCGGCGGTGCTCTCCATTGCCCGTTCAAAGCCCCATGCCGTGGTGGACGGCAACGTCAAGCGTGTTCTGTCAAGGCTCTTGTGCGTTGATACCCCTGTGAATCACAGCGCCGCCCATAAATCATATAAAGCCTTTGCCGAAAAACTTTTATATCAAAAGGACCCAGGCACATACAACCAGGCCCTCATGGAGCTTGGCGCCCTGGTCTGTACCCCCAAAGGCCCGGATTGCGACCGATGTCCCTTAGCCGGGGAGTGTTGTGCCCGGGAAAAACAGGCCATAGATATTTTCCCACAGCGTATTGAGAAAAAAAAGGTGCCCACAGTTCATATCGCTGTGGGCATTGTCAAAAAGAATGGGAAAGTGCTGATCACCCGCAGAAAACTTGACGGGCTTTTGGGCGGATTGTGGGAGTTTCCCGGTGGCAAGGTGGAACCCAAAGAGGATGCTGAACAGGCCTGTATCAGGGAGATCCTGGAAGAAACCGGCATTGAGATCGGAAATCCGGCATTTTTAACCCGGGTTTTTCATGCCTACACACACTTTAAAATTGAAATGGATGTGTTTTACGCGGATTATATCTCCGGTCAAGTGATTCTCAATGGCCCCATTGACCATAAATGGGTCAGCACAGATGAGCTCAATCAATTTCCTTTTCCCCGGGCCAATCTTAAATTCATGGAATTAATTCGCGTTTGAGATTTTAAGAAATTCCAGCAATGCAAATCATTTTCCCAAAACAGATGCTATCTTGATGAAATCCTGAACAATTCGTGGTAAGCTGGGGCTTTTTTAAACACTAAATAGAAAGGCTTTAACCCCATGGGTTATGAAATAATACTCAACGACGCTCCTAAAAATTATACCTTTGACCAGGATAAAATCATGTCTCCGTCCGAAACCGTCAAACGGTTTCGGGAAAAGGCGGCAGCCCTGGATCTTGACATCTTAAGCCAGACCCGGCGCATCGACAACGGCCGCCTGGATATCCCCGTATTTTTCAGTGAGTGCGGCGCCGATGCACGGCGGGTGACCGGCACCAATAAACAGATGGGCAAAGGCGGAACACCCGAACAGTCCGAAGCCAGCGCCGTCATGGAACTGGTGGAACGGTTCAGTTTTTTCTCCTTTGCCGAAGATGAAAAAAACTTTACCCATGCCACACCGGAAGAGTTCGGGGAAGAGGCGCTGGATTACACCCTGATCACCCAGTCGGTCCATGACGATGAGGCCGAAGCATTAAAGGTGAAGCCCATATTTGACACCTTGCCCCTGCAATGGACCAAAGGCTATGATCTGACCGATAAAAAAGAGGTGAATATCCCCTTTAACTGGTTTTACATGATCAATGAGTTCAACGGCCCCAGTGCGGGAAACTGCACGGAAGAGGCCCTGACCCAGGGCATCTGCGAGCTTGTGGAGCGTCACGTCTGCTCCCGGGTCTCCCGGGAAAAATTAAAGGTCCCCGGCATCCGTCTGGACTCATTTAAAGATCCCCTTGTCCGGGAACTGCTTGCCAAGTATGACGCCCAGGGCATCCAGGTCTATGCAAGTAATCTATCCCTTGACACCGGCATTCCCACCGTGGCGGTTCTGGCCTGGGACCCGGCCACATTTCCGGAGACCAGCGAGATCGTATGGACCGCAGGCACGGCCCCGTCCCCGGAAAAGGCCATGAGCCGGGCCCTGACCGAAGTGGCCCAGCTTGCCGGGGACTTTAACACCGGGTCTAATTATGTAGCATCCGGTCTGCCGAAATTTACGGATATCAAGGCAGCCGAATATATCACCCATCCGGAAATCATGGTGGACGCGGCCCAGTTACCGGATTTATCTGCCGACAACATGAAGGTGGAAGTGGAAAGCCTGATCCAAATACTGGCGGATAAAGGATATCACTTGCTCTCCATTTGCACCACCCACGCGGGTCTTGACATCCCGGCCTATTACACCATCATGCCCGGGGCCCATTTCAGGGAACGGGCCGATGAGGCAAGTGTCGGCATGTTTGCCGCCCGGCTGATTACGGAAAATTCCCATCCCATACTGGCCATCGGGCAGCTGGATGAGCTGGAGGCGCTTCTCCCGGGAAAATACTACACCAGTTTCTACAAAGGCTTGATGCTCACCGCCCTGGAAGAGGCAGAAGATGCCATCGCCCAGTTCCAGGCAGCCCTTGACCGCGACCCAGTCCGGCGCAACCTGCCGGATATCTGTTCCCATATGGCCGCGGCCCAGAAAGATTCCGGCCTGTTAGACGCTGCCCTTGAGACATGCCGAACCGGTCTTGATGCCGATCCCCAGCGCCCGGACATTCTGAACACAGCCGGGGCCTGCTGTTTCATGAAAAAGGATTTCAAAACAGCAATCACCTATTTTGAAAAAGCCCTGGATGTGGACCCAAGCCAGGCCATCAACTATGCCAATATGGGCTCCTGCTACCGGGAGCTTGGGGAACCGGCAGTGGCCGTCAAATTTTATGAAATGGCCCTGAAAATTGACCCAACCATTGAGTTTGCACGGGATAACATTAAAAAACTGAAACAATAGCGAGCCCCATGTTCCAGAAAAAAAAACCTGCCTGGAAAACACGTTGCGTGCCCACGGATAAAGTGCTGGCTCAAATTGCGCCGGGCATGCACATTTTTATCGGTACGGGAACCGCCGAACCCAGGACCCTTGTCAATGCGCTCATGAGCGCCCAAGGCTATAACCTGGAGGACCTGACCCTGATCCAGCTGGTCAGTTTCGGGGATGCGGTATCATATAACGCCCTGGAATCCCACAGGTACCGGTTAAAAACCTTTTTTTCCGGG
Organism: uncultured Desulfobacter sp.; assembly: GCF_963666145.1. Taxonomy (NCBI): domain Bacteria; kingdom Pseudomonadati; phylum Thermodesulfobacteriota; class Desulfobacteria; order Desulfobacterales; family Desulfobacteraceae; genus Desulfobacter; species uncultured Desulfobacter sp. The sequence goes on from NZ_OY762614.1 coordinate 2,616,680, forward strand.
TGGGTATCGGCCCAGGCCATCACCGCGGGCCGGGTGGATCTCATTCCGGCCCGGTTCTCCAAAGTCCCGCTGCTCATGAGGGACGGGCTGATCCCCATTGATGTGGCCTTTCTCCAGGTCACCCCACCCAATGAAAACGGGTATTGCAGCTTCGGCCTGGGTGTGGATGTGGCAAGACAAGTGATGAAGCAGGCCGGGTTTGTGGTGGCTGAAATCAATGAAGATGTTCCCTTCACCCTAGGGGACACCTTTGTACATATTGACGAATTTGACATGCATGTCCAGGCCCAGGTACCGCCCTTTTATGTGCCAAGATACCCTGCAAACCGGGTGTTCAACAAAATCGCTGAAAATGCGGCGTCGGTGATTGATGACGGATCATGCGTGGCCTTCAGCTACGGGCCGATTTATGAAGCCCTGGCCCGGCATCTGACAAAGAAAAAAAATCTGGGGATTCATACGCCCTTTTTCACGGATGCGGTCATGGATCTTGCCGAAAGCGGGGCGGTCACCAACCGGGAAAAAGGCCTGTTTGAGGGACGGTCTTCCACCACCTATGCCATAGGCTCCCAAAAGCTGATGGCATGGCTCGACAAAAACCCCATGGTGGAATTCCAGGGGATTGATAAAATATTAAACCCGTTGCAGATCGGGCGGAACAAAAAATTTGTCATGGTTCTGCCGGTGAGACGGGTGGCCCTTTCCGGCCGGGTGGCCATCCACACCAAGTCGGACAATATTTATGCGGACCCAGGCCAGATTGCCGATGTCATGAACGGTGCCGAACTCTCCCGGGGCGGTTACAATATTGTGGCCCTTCCCAGCAGGAGTAAATCGGGTGTCCCCAATATCCGTCTGTATCTTGATGATACGTCGGACCAGCTCAGTTTCCCCGAATGCGTTGACCTGGTGGTCACGGAATACGGGGTAGCCCACATCAGGGGCAGAAGCCTTCGGGAAAGAGCCCAGGCCCTGATCGAGATCGCCCACCCCGAAGACAGGCCCGGCCTTGTGGAAGGCGGCAAAAAAGAGAACCTGCTCTACCCGGACCAGATGTTCATCAACGATTCCGCCCGTTTTTATCCCAAGGAGATCGAAACCACCCATCGGTTCAGCGAGAACCTGCAGGTGCTGTTCAGGGCCATCAAGCCGTCGGATGAAGAGCAGATGCGCAGGCTGTTTTACCGGTTTTCCGATGACGCCATTTACTACCGTTACTTTGCCCCCCTCAAGGCCATGCCCCATGCCAAAATGCAGGCTTATGTGAACGTAGATTACAGGGAAGTGCTCTCCGTGGTAGGCCTTGTGGGTGAACCCGGCAACCAGACCATCATTGCCGAGGCAAGGATTGCCAAACATGCGGACAGGCCGTTCATGGATATCGCCTTTGTTGTGGACGAAAATTACCAGGGTCTTGGCATTGCCTCTTTTCTGCTCAAGATGCTCACCCGCCTGGCCAGAGAACGCGGGGCCGTGAAAATAACCGCAGATGTCCTCTCCTCCAACCGGGCCATGCTCAAGGTTTTTGAGAAAGGCGAATATCAGCCGACGGCCAAACTCAACGCCGGTGCGTATGCCATCACCATAGATTTAACAACCCCCAACGCCTGAAGGAAAAAAAATGGCTGGAAAACATCTTCGGGTTGCGCTCATCGGATGCGGACGGATTGCCGTCAAACACATCATGGCCATAACCAAACAGACCACCGGTCTTTCGCTCTGTGCAGCGGCAGGCACATCTCCCGGGGCTTTCGACACATTGCTGGATGCCTGCAAACTGTCGGACAAAAAAAAGCATCACATCAGAAAAACCGTAAACACATATACGGATTACACCCGGATGCTTGACAAGGAACAACCGGATATCACCGCAATCACAGCGCCTTCCGGCCTTCACTATGCCATGGCAAAGGCGGCAATGCTCAGCGGATCCCATATTCTTCTTGAAAAACCCATGAGCATACGCGCAAGCCATGCCGGAGAACTGCATGAAATATCCGAACAACACAACAGGCGAATCGCCATGGGTCATATCTTTCGATATTTCCCCGTTGTCCAGAACCTGCAAAGGGATGTTGCAGCCGGACGGTTCGGTAAAATCAGCCACGGCTCGGTGATTGTCCGCTGGGGGCACGATCAGGCATATTACGATCAAAGCACCTGGCGCGGCACATGGGCCCACGACGGCGGAGTACTCATGAACCAGTGTATCCACGCCATTGATCTGATCTGCTGGCTGATGAACGGCCGGGCCGCCACAGCAAACGCAATCATAGGGAAACGATTTCATGACATGGAGGCAGAAGATCTCGTTTTGGGGACACTCACGCTTGACAACGGCGCACTGTGCCAGATCGAAGGAACAACCAACTCGCCGGATCAAGACCACGAAGCTGCCTTTTACCTGCTTGGAGACAGAGGTAGTTTTCACATGGGAATTCGCCGGGGTAAACCGTATTTTGATATCAGGATTAACGGTAAAAAGAAAAACATTGAATATTTTTTAAAAGAGATTCGGTCAAGAGGGCTTTCCCGTCTGTTCTCCCTGACAAATCCCCATGCAGGCATATACAACGACCTGAAAAATGCCATTCTCAACAACACATCTCCCATTGCCGATGCAGCATCAGGCATGATGTCCGTTGAATCTGTTCTGGCGTTATACTTGTCGGCAAAGGAAAAAAAACAGATAACGATCCCTCTTGTAAAAGATTTTTCTTCCCAGGAGATGTCGAAATATACTTTTGAAACGTAAAATGCCGGAGGCATTGCATATTATCCCTGTTTTCTGATATTAAGGGTTCATGATAAAAAAAACATCTGTATTTCACAATTAACGGTCATGGGCTGATCTGGTCTGCAAGTACCCGGATTCACCCCCAACGAAAGTTGAAAGATCTGTATAGGTCACGCAGACTTTCTTATAAAACAGCAATAATACATGACGGCCCAAGTATCTTTTGCCCCAAAATTTGCTGATCAAGTGCTGGATACCATCCAGGAGCACGGCATGGTTGTTCCCGGATACAGTGTATTGATCGGCGTTTCCGGCGGACCGGACTCCATGGCGCTTGCACAGGTTTTAATTAATCTAAAAAAAGATCTGGGCATCCGCATTGGCCTGGCACACCTGAACCACATGCTTCGGGGCAGCGACGCCCTGGCCGATGAAACCTTTGTTCGTGAATTTGCCGGGGAACACAACCTTGACCTTGTCGTTAAAAAGCAAAATATAGCCGAACTTGCGAAAAAACAGCGGCTCTGCGTTGAAGAGGCCGGCAGAAACGCCAGATATGATTTTTTTATCCGGGTGGCCAGGGAAAAAGATTTTCACCGTGTTGCGTTAGGTCATCACCGGGATGACAATGTCGAGCAGGTGTTGATGAATCTTGTCCGGGGAGCCGGCCCTCGCGGCCTTCGGGGAATTCCGCCGGTCAGGCAGGGAAAATTTATACGCCCGCTGATCCGGATGTCCCGCGCCGACATACTGGCATTTCTTGATGAGATCAACCAGACCTACAGGGTTGATAGGTCCAATGAGGACACATCCTACCTTCGCAACCGAATCCGGCATTGTCTGATTCCGTTTCTTGAAACACAGTTCAATCCGGACATCAAAGCCGGCATTGCGCGGATGTCCGGCATCATCGAACAGGAAGATGATTTTTTGGACCGAATGGCCCAAACCGCCCTGGACAACGCAACAACCGGAAGGGAAAAAGGACAGATTGAGTTGTCCATATCCGAAATCAACGGGCTTGACCGGGCCTTGGGCGCCCGGATCATCCGGGCCGCACTGTTGTCGGTAAAACAGGATTTAAGACGAATTTCCAACACCCATATCCGGGATATCCTTAATTTTGCACAAAAGAAAGGAGAATCGGGAAAGAGCCTGGATCTTCCCGGCCAAATCCGGGTATACAGACAAAGAAATATTCTGCGTATAAAAAAGGAGGAAACATCATTGCGAACCCTTGGCAGAGACCTTAAAACCCGCAGGTATCAAAACGTTACCGCCCACGAAAACCCCGGGAGATAACCCTTGTATAAAATAAATTTATGTTTATATATATTCATTGATGTTTTTAGCCGGATAACAGCCATGGGCTGATTCGGTCTATGAACGAATCAGCCCGCAACGATAGTTGAAAGATCTGTGTTTTCCGCACAGATCTTTCTTATAAAAGATATAAGAGAGGAAATACATTGAATCAATTCTACAAGAATATTGCCCTTTGGCTGGTAATTGCCCTGATGATGGTCATGCTTTACAACATATTCAACCAGCAGCAGGGCGGTCAGTCCGACATCGGCTATTCAGAATTTATCTCCCTTGTGGAAGACGGCCGTATTCAAAATGTGGTTATCCAGGGACGGGATCTGATCATTACCGATACCACCGGCGCAAGGTTTAACAGCTATGCCCCGGACGATGCCCAGCTCATTGATATCCTGCGCAAAAACGGAGTCGCCATCAAGGCCAAACCACCGGCGGAATCGTCCTGGTTCATGTCCATTGTCGTTTCCTGGCTGCCCATGATTGTGCTCATCGGAGTGTGGATCTTTTTCATGCGTCAGATGCAGGGCGGCGGCGGCGGGGGAAAAGCCCTCTCTTTTGGTAAAAGCCGGGCACGGCTCATGGATGACAAAGGGGAAAAGGTCACCTTCGCCAATGTCGAAGGCATTGATGAGGCCAAAGAAGAGCTGACCGAAGTCGTGGACTTTCTGAAAAACCCCAACAAATATACCCGACTGGGCGGCCGTATTCCAAAAGGCGTCCTTCTGGTGGGCAATCCCGGTACAGGTAAAACCCTGCTTTCCCGGGCCGTAGCCGGCGAAGCGGGTGTTCCGTTTTTCACTATTTCCGGATCTGATTTTGTGGAAATGTTTGTGGGTGTGGGTGCATCCCGGGTCCGGGATCTGTTTGCCCAGGGCAAGAAAAACGCCCCGTGTATTATCTTCATCGACGAAATTGACGCCGTGGGACGCCAGCGGGGCGCAGGCCTTGGTGGCGGACATGATGAACGGGAACAGACCTTGAACCAGCTCCTGGTGGAGATGGACGGCTTTGAATCCAATGAAGGGGTTATTCTCATGGCCGCCACCAACCGGGCCGATGTTCTGGACCCCGCACTGCTGCGGCCCGGTCGTTTTGACCGGCAGGTGGTGGTGGATATGCCCGACATCAAGGGTCGTGAGGGCATTTTGCGGGTGCACATGAAAAAAAGCCCCCTGGCTAATGATGTGGACCCGGTCAACCTGGCCAAAGGCACACCCGGTTTTTCCGGCGCAGATCTGGAAAACCTCTGCAACGAAGCAGCTCTTCTGGCAGCCAAACGCAACCGGGAAAAATTGACCATGCGCGATTTTGAAGATGCCAAGGACAAGGTGTACATGGGGCTTGAAAGAAAATCCAAGGTCATCAAAGAAGATGAAAAAAAGACCACGGCCTACCACGAGGGCGGACATGCTCTGGTGGCCCGGTTTCTGCCCAATACTGATTCTGTAAATAAAATTACCATTATTCCCAGGGGAAGGGCTGCCGGAGTGACCTGGTTTCTGCCCGAAGAAGGGGATTTCAAGTACAAGGACCAGCTGGAGAGCGAACTGGCCATTGCATTCGGCGGCCGTGTGGCCGAAGAGATCATATTCAAACGGATCTCCACCGGCGCGTCCAATGACATCAAACAGGCCACAAAGCTTGCCAACCGCATGATCAGAAGTTTCGGCATGAGTGATTCCATGGCACCGCTCTCCTATGAAGAGCATGATGACAATATCTTCATCGGCAGGGAAATGACCCAGGCCAAAAGCTATTCCGAAGCCACGGCCCAGAAAATAGACGCCGAGGTGGCCGCAGTGATTAACCGCGCATACGCCACAGCCAAAACCATTTTGGAGGAGAACATCGACATCCTCCATGCCCTGACAGATCTGCTGTTAGAAGAGGAAACAGTCATGGGGCCTGAACTTGATGATCTGATTGCAAGCCTTCGCCCGGATTTTGATTTCTTTGGCCGCCGGAACATTCGGACAGCCCCTGAGCCCCCCAAAGCGGAGGAGCCCCCGGTGAATGAAGAACCAAAAGATGGGCCGGATGAAAATAGCGACAACGAGGCGGAGTCCAAAGATCCTGATCCGGACACGCAGGAGCCTGATAAACCCTTTGAGCCCAAGGATAATTAATACCTAAAAGGGAATCCCGTGATTGGACGAAAAGTTGCCCAGATGCAAGGCGCATAGAAATTTGAAACCGGAGCAACCTTATGGTTGTGAGACTTTCAAATTTTTATGCAACGCCGCAGGTGGGTGGCTTTTCGTTCAATCACTGATTAGGAAATTGTATTGAGCACCACAACATATACACTTGAATTCGGCCGTTTCAAACTGGATCTGGGTCCAAGGGCCTGTATCATGGGAATTTTAAACACCACGCCGGATTCCTTTTCAGACGGGGGAAAATATACCAGCCTGGACAAAGCCCTGACCCGGGCCCGGGAAATGGTGGCGGCAGGCGCGCATATCCTGGACATCGGCGGAGAATCCTCCAGGCCCTTTGCCGAACCGGTGAGTGAGCAGGAGGAACTTGACCGGACCATTCCCGTGATTGAAGCCATTGCCGACCGGATTGATATTCCCATCTCCATTGACACGGTCAAAGCAAAGGTAGCCAAAGAAGCCCTGGCCGCGGGTGCCGCCATCATCAACGATATCTCCGCCTTTGAAAAAGACCCGGCCATGGTGGATGTGGCTGTACAAACCGGTGCACCTGCCGTTCTGATGCACATGAAAGGCACACCGGAAACCATGCAGGTAAACCCGAGCTATGATGATCTCATGGGTGAAATTATCACCTATCTGCAGAAACGGATTAATTTTGTCGTTGAAAAAGGAATGGCGCCCCAAAATATTATCCTGGATCCGGGCATAGGGTTCGGCAAAACCGTTGCCCATAACCTTGTGCTGATCAAAGAACTTCACCAGCTCACCGCTTTAGGATATCCCGTGCTCATGGGGCCTTCCAGAAAATCCTTTATCCAGAATGTGCTGGGCAATGTTTCGGGTCAAAAGGCCGGCCCCAGGGATGCAGGCACGGAATACGGAACCCTGGCGGCCTGCGCAGCATCCCTGATGAACGGCGCACACATCATCCGGGTCCATGATGTTGAAGCGGTGTGCGCCTTCTCACACATCATTGACGCCATCAGGAATGCGTAAGCACCGACGGATATCTTCACTTTTCCGCCTGGCCGTCCCCATGGCAGTGGCGGCTGCGGTTTTCACCATTATCATTGTCACCGCCTGCACCCAGGAACCCCGGGAAACAAACCTGCTTTTGCCCGTGGATTATGCCAATATCCCCGATGATATGGTTCTAACCAATTTTCACACGGAAAAAATTGAAATCAGGATCAAATGCAGGCCCAGGCACATTGAAAAACTGTCAAAAAAAAATCTTGTTTATCCTGCGGATATCTATACAGACCTGGCCTTTGACCCGGCAGGGGGCACGGATGCCATAGAACCGGGCCGTTATCTGCTGCCTGTGGATAAAACCCGGATTTCATTGGGACGATTTGCCTCTATTGTTGACATTACACCATCCTATCTGAACATCCGTCTGGAAAAAAAAGTAACCCGGGTCTTCAAGGTGACGGTTCCGTCCATCGGAAAACCAGCCAAGGGCTACATGGCGCTCGCCCCGGTGTGTGAACCCGCCACCGTGGCGTTGACCGGCGCACAATCGCTGATCAACCAAATTGATCACCTCTCCACCAAGCCCGTGGACCTGACCAATGCCGATGAAAATTTTAAAAAAGAGGTTCCCCTGGATCTTAGGCAGTCAGAGCTATTCACGCCAGCCCAGTCCTTATTTGTGGTGTCCGTGCGGGTTCAGCCGCGCACCGGGACCCGGACCATTGAACAGATTCCCATAGAGATTCGGAACCGGACTGGAGAAAAAATCAGCATTGAACCGCCGACCATTACCGTTGAACTTAAAGGCCCCCAGAAAAAACTGAATAACACCACCCTGACAAACAAAATTTATGCGTTCATGGATCTTGATGGGCTTAAACCCGGGGTATATGCCCGGCACGCCTATATTGATATCCCCGTGGAACTGGTCATGACCAATGCATCCCCCCGGGTATTTACCGTTAAAATTGAATAGACCCCAACACTGGGGAGTCCAAAGGAGAAAACATGCTGCTGGTAATTGATGTGGGCAATACAAATACGGTGATCGGCGTCTATGAAGACGAAGAGTTAAAGCAGGACTGGCGTATCAGAACCATCAGAGAGACCACGGCGGATGAATTCAATATCCTGGCCCGGGCGCTGTTTGCCGACAAACGCATCCAGCTCACCGACATCAAAAAAGTCGTCATATCCTCCGTGGTTCCGTCGTCCGTAAGGATTTTAAACGCCTTTTGCGAATGTTATCTGGGTATTACGCCATTGTGGATCAATGCGGCGTCCGTAAAAGGGCTGATGCCCATTCTCTATACCAATCCCAACGAGGTGGGCGCAGACCGCATTGTCAATGCCGTGGCCGCCTATGAAAAATATAAAAAGGCACTGATTGTCATTGATTTCGGGACCGCCACCACCTTTGACGCCATCTCGGAAAAAGGCGAATATTTAGGCGGTGCCATATGCCCCGGCGTGATGATCTCATCCGAAGCCCTGTTCCATAGAGCCTCACGCCTGCCCCGGGTGGAAATGCTCAAAGCCCCGGAAAAGGTAATCGGTGATGACACCATTGAAAGCATCAAGTCCGGAATTATTTTCGGCAATGCAGCCATGGTGGACGGCATGGTGGAGCGGATGAAACAGGAAATGAATGCCACGCCCATGATCATTGCCACAGGCGGACTTTCACCGCTCATCGCCGAAGTGTCCAATGCCATCGAATGCGTGGATCTGGCCCTGACCCTGGATGGCCTTAAAATCATCGGCCGGACGTTGTAACATATCCCGGCCCTTTAATTTTGACGGATATGCTCAAATAAAAGGCACTCAATAAAACAATGACAATCAGAAAAACAGTTCTCATACTGTGGATCAGTCTTGTTTATTCTCTGTTTACCCTGGCCGGGGGCGGGTCGTCCCCGGCACAGGCACAGGAAAAAGCCGAGGGTCACCAGCCTTTGGAACATATTGACACAGATCCCATTGTTTTTGCCATGCAGAATCTTGGGTGCGATATGTGTAACCGGGCCATGGAACTATTTTATAAAGACGCCTTTTCCAGACTGGGCTATACCTTTGCCTACACCATATACCCGTTGAAACGCTCCCTTGCGGAATCCAATGCCGGACGCATTGACGGGGAGTGTGCAAGAAGTCAAATGCCTCCGGCGGTACAAAAAAAATATCCCAATCTGATACGGGTAAAGGAACCCATATGGCAAAGCCGTATCAGTGTTTATTCCATGAGCCCGGAAACCCGGGTGGATGGATGGCAGGACTTAAGAAACTATGAAAACAGCGTTATCGGATTCAGCAAAGGCGAGGTCTATCTTGACCGAATGGTTCGACAATATCATTCAAACGCCCAAACGTTCTATGGCGCGTTAAATTATGCCCAGGGCCTGCGGATGCTTGTATCCAAAAGAATCGATTTGTTTTTAGGGGTCTCAGGCGCCATTGACAACATTCTCAAGCAAGAAGAATTCAGAGATATAGATATCTACAATGCAGGTTCCCTGGCTACCCTACCCCTTTACCCCTATCTTAACAAAAAATATGCCCACCTGGCAGAACCCCTGGCATCTGTACTCAGACAGATGAAAAAAGAACATGTAACGGACAAATATATTCTCAAGGCCCAAAAGGAAGTATTGGGTCCGGCTCGCAAAATTACGATCAGTACGGGATTTGAGCCCCCTCAAAAATCGTCTCAAGATCCGGCAGCCTCTTTTTCTTACAAAATGTCAGACATCGTCACCCGAGCATTTGAACTGGAAAACTACCAGGTCTCCTTTATTTTCCGATCCAGACTCACCGCCTATAATATGGCAAAGGACGGACTGGTTGACGGCACTATTCCCTGGAGGAAAACAAAAAACAGAAATAACTATTTCTATTTCAGCAATCCCCTTATTGCCGCTGACATTGTTTTTTTTCATTTGAAATCAAAAAAATTTGACTGGCAGCAGTTTGACGATCTGGGTAAATACAGGGCTGGGATCGTTGAAGGCATGCACTATGAAGACCGTTTCGATGCGGCTGTTTTTTCAGGGCGACTTTTGTCACAGGCCTCCGACAATGAAGACGTCAACTTCAAAAAACTGATTTCAGGCCAAATTGATTACACGCCGGTTATTTTAGAAAGCGGGTATGAAACCATAAGATCGATCTTTCCCCCAAAGACGGCCGCCCTCTTCACCCACCACGCGAAACCGTTAATGCGACAGAATTTTTACTTGATTTTATCAAAACAAATAAAAGACAATCAAAAAATAATGGCGGATTTTAACCGGGGGTTGTACCGCATTGAGAAAATGGACGCGAACAGTATAGAATAAACGGGTGACACCGAGTCTTAAATTAACAGGGCCGGCAACTCACCGGCCCTGTTAATTTTATTTTGTTCCTGTCTTAATCGCTGTATCTTTTCTATCAATGGCGATGGTGATGGCCCCCAAAGCCACTATAATTCATTGATTTTTCCAGAACTCCAGACGCAGGAACAGGGTTCCACCAGTGGCCTCGTTCACCCCGTCGTTATCCGTAACCGCGTAGGCCTTTCCGCCGGCAGCCACAGCCAGGCCTTCAAATTTTTCAGCTGTCCAGATCCCGGCATCGGCCATTTTGGGCAGCAGATTCCCAAACCGTCTCTTATTTAGGGTTAACGGTCTGCACCATAGGTTTCCAGATATGTTTCAATCTTTGCTTTCATTGCGTCATCCAGGACAATTTTACCTGCAATCTCACGATTGTGCAAAAAATCAATGATTTCACGAATGGTGACAATGGCGAAAATGGGAATCCCAAGGGTGTCGGCCACCTCTGCCAGGGCATTTTTATCAGTTTTACCTTTTTCCTGGCGGTTGACGCTGATGATGATGCCGCACACCTGGGGATCGTTACACCCTTTTAAAACTTCCAGGGATTCCCGGATGGCCTTACCCGATGTAATGACGTCATCCACCAGAATCAGCCGAGTGTCGGAGTTCAGCGGCATGCCCACCACAGCACTTTTGTCGGCATAGGTTTTGGCTTCCTTGCGGTTGAACACATACCCTTTGTCGATGCCCATGTCAGCCAGGGCACAGGCGGCTGTGATGCACAACGGAATCCCCTTGTAGGCAGGTCCGTAAATCCCGTGAAAATCTTCTTTAAAATGGGCATTAATGGCTTTTGCATAATAGGTGCCCAGCTTTTGAATCTTTGCGCCGGTATCAAACATGCCGGTGTTGATAAAATAGGGCGCAATCCGACCGCTTTTCAGCTCAAACTCACCAAACTTCAGGGCATTGCACGCTACCAAAAATTCTATAAATTCTTCTTTATAATTCATCTATCTTCCTTCTTTTCACTGGCAGCGCCAGGAGGCATATTCGTTCAGCGGCACGGGTTGTCCGGTTTTCAACAATGCCCGGGTATTAAAATCCGCCATGGTTCTCAACATCTTTGAGCCGAATACCGGCCCGTCTTTGCACACCACGGCATGACCGCATACACAGGCACCGCACACCCCAAACCCGCATCGCATGTACCGCTCCAGGGAAACCTGGCAGGGAATGCCGTGGGCTTCACAAATCTCAAACACCTTGGCCATCATGATTTCCGGGCCGCAGGCATAGACCATGTCAAAACCAGGGGCCGACGCATCCGACAGTTCTTTTATTTTCTGGCTCAGGATATCCGTCACAAATCCTTTATATCCCTTTGAGCCGTCATCGGTACAGATTTCGGCGTTTGCCGAAAACCGGTCCGGGTAAAGCAGAAAAGACTTGGACCGGGCCCCATGAATCAACTGAATTTCAGGTCCGTCAGCGGCCTGAAACGCCTCCACAAGGGGGGCAAGGGGTGCCATGCCGCAGCCGCCGGCCACAATGGCAACTCGTTTATGACCCGTGCCCATGTTAAATCCATTGCCAAAGGGTCCACGGATACCAATTTTATCGCCAGGTTCAAGGGAGACGGCTTTTTTGGAAAAAAGCCCTTTGGCCTCCACCGTAATGCCCAGGCGGTCCGGACTGTGATGGGAGATGGTATAGGGTTTTTCATCCACGCCGGGAATCCAGACCATCACAAACTGTCCCGGCTTAAAGTCGATGGACTCATTGAAATAAAGGGTGGCAAACTCGGGGCTGTGAACTTTTTTTTCCGCTATTTTAACCATGGCGGGCATCAGCTGTGTAATCATAGGGCCTCCCTGTGGGCTGCGCCTCGGATCTCTTCCATGGTTGTGTCGTGGGTCGCCAGCCATTGATCGATCTCTTTATTTACCTTATCAAACACGGTGATGCCCCGGTAGCGCACAGCCGTGCCGATTCCGACCAGCGTAGCGCCTGCCATGATAATCTCGATGGCATCTTCCCCAGTACTGATACCGCCCAGGCCAATGATGGGAATGGATACAGCCCGGAAAATATCATACACACAGCGCACGGCAACGGGCTTGATCATGGGGCCGGAAAGCCCGCCTTTTTTAAAGGCAAGCACAGGCTGCCGGGACTCAATAGCAATAACCATGCCGGGGCCTGCGGTATTAATGGCACAGATGGCATCGGCACCTGCATCCTCACATGCCTTTGCAATCTCTGCGATATTCGGCGCTGCCGGCGTCAGTTTGGCAATCAGGGGCACATCAATCACTTTTTTAACCGCAGCCACAACATTATGGGACGACTTGGCGTTGACCCCGAAAATCATGCCGTGCTGATCTGAATTGGGACAGGAGATATTCAGTTCAATGAAGTCCGGCCCCTTGGCGGAAACAAACTCGGCCACCCGGACAAATTCATCCACTGACCCGCCGTAGATACTTGCGTTTACGGGGAAATTCCTGCCCGACAGTTCCTGCCATTCTTCTTCCATATTCAGATAGCCGGGCGAAGGCAGACCCACGGCATTGATCATGCCGTTGCCAAGGTCAATGACCGTTGGATTCTTATGGCCCTCCCGGGGAGCGGGGCCGATGGACTTCATGGTAGGCAGCCCGCATCCGTTTTCCCAGACCCTTTCTAAAATGGCCTTATTGTTACCGAGTACACCCGATGCCAGCACCATGGGCGTGTGAAGAATCTTTCCTAAAAAACTGATTTGCATCAATATCCTTTAAAACTTGTCATAAAATATCATATCATCTTCCACGCCCATCTCGTAAAGGCTTTGAATCACCGAATCAATCATGGGCGGTGGTCCGCACAGGTAATACTCAATCTCAGCCGGATCTTCGTGGGTACTTAAGTATGTATCCACAAGATAGGTGTTGATAAACCCGGTATGCCCGGTCCAGTTGTCTCCCGGGTCGGGGGCGGACAGCGCCACATGGTAGGAGAAATTAGGATATTTTTCCACAAGTTCTTTAAACTCTTCGTCATAAAACATCTCTTTGATGGATCGGGCCCCGTACCAGAAGGAGATCTTACGGCCGGAATTGATCCCGTCCAGCTGGTGCAGAATATGGGAGCGCAGGGGAGCCATGCCCGCTCCGCCCCCGATAAAGCACATTTCCCGGCCTGTATCCCTTGCCATAAAATCCCCGTAAGGGCCTGACACCATGACCCGGTCGCCTGGCTCAAGTCCGAACACATAGGATGACCCAAATCCCGGGGGAATGCCTTCGGTGCCCGGCGGCGGCGTTGCAATGCGCACGTTGAGCATGAGAATCTTTTTATCATGGGGCGGATTGGCCAGGGAATAGGCCCTGAATCCAGGCTTGATCCCTTTGGACGTCAAATCTAAAAGATTGTACTTTTTCCATTCGCTGACATACTTGCTGGCTATGTGAAAATTTTTAAAATCAACTTCATATTCGGGCACGTCAATCTGGATGTAGGCTCCGGCCTTGAAATCAAAGGGTTCAGAAGGACGCAGCACAAGCTCTTTGATAAAGGTGGCCACATTTTGATTGGATACCACTTCGGCTTCGACCTTTTTAATGCCGAAGATGGATTCGGGCACCTCAATGGAGAGATCTTCTTTGACCTTAAGCTGGCATGAGAGGCGAATCCCTTCGGCCTTTTCCTTCCGGCTTAAATGCGACAGCTCCGTGGGCAGCACACTGCCGCCGCCTTCGGTCACCTTGCACCGGCACATCCCGCAGGAGCCGGACCCACCGCAGGCCGAGGGCAGAAAAATATCTTCACCCGACAGCGCAGACAACAGCGTAGGATTGCCTGCAACCTTCAACGCTTCGTCGCCCTTGCCGTTGATGGTCACCACATGTTCGCCACTGGTGGTCACTTTTGCTTCCACAAACAAAAGCACCGCAACCAGAATACCGATAACAACGGTAAACACCACAATGCTAATAATATAAATCAAAGATATGCCTCCTTATAATGTAATGCCTGAAAACATCATAAAGGTCATGGCCATAAGTCCGGCAATGATCATGGTAAACCCGAATCCTTGTAAACCGTCAGGCACATCCGAATACCGGGCCTTTTTCCGGATGGCCGCCATGGTGACAATGGCCAGCATCCAGCCGGTGCCCGACCCTGCCCCAAAGACAATGGACTCAATAAAGGTGTAATTGCGCTCCACCATGAAAAGACTGGTACCCAAAATGGCGCAGTTTACGGCTATCAAGGGTAAAAACACACCCAGGGTCGCATAAAGATCAGGCGAATACCGGTCAATCACCATCTCAACGGCCTGGGTGAGGGCGGCAATCACGGCAATAAAGGTAATGAATTTTAAAAAGCTTAAGTCAAGCCCGGGAAGTCCCAGCCAGGACAACGCACCCGGGGCCAGAAATCCATGATAAATCATCCAGTTCACCGGACAAGTAACCGCAAGGACAAAAATGACGGCAAACCCCAATCCTGCCGCCGTATCCACATTTTTAGACACGGCAATAAAAGAACACATCCCAAGGAAATAGGCCAAAAGGATGTTGCCGATAAAAACGGAATTGATAAACAGACTGAATAAATCACCCATGACAGCTCCTTATTTTTTTTGGCTTGAAATGCCGGGCAAAGAATTTTTCAGCCATACCAGAAGGCCGATGACAAAGAAAGCCCCCGGAGCAAGCACCATCAACCCCATATTCTGGAAACCAAGGTCATATAAAGACCCGGGGACCACCTGGAAGCCTAAAAATTTGCCGGAACCCAGAAGCTCCCGGATAAAGGCCACCACCACAAGAATCAGCCCATACCCAAGGCCGTTGGCAATGCCGTCCACAAAAGATTCAATGGGATCGTTGGCCAGGGCAAAGGCTTCGGCACGGCCGAGAACAATGCAGTTGGTAATGATCAGCCCCACAAAGATGGAGAGCTGTTTGGAGATGTCATAAAAATAGGCTTTGAGCACCTGGTCGGTCACAATTACCAGGGTGGAGATGATGGCCAGCTCAACAATGATGCGGATGTTGGAAGGAATGATCTTTCTCATGGAGGAGATAATCATGGAGGAACAGGCCGTCACAACCGTCAAAGCCAGGGCCATCACAACGGCCGTGGACATCTTCACGGTCACAGCCAGTGCCGAACAGATTCCAAGCACCTGGTAGGCCACGGGGTTCTGGCTCCACAGGCCTTTGATCAAAATATCCTGGTAGTCACTTTTGGATTTAGCATTCATGATTCACCTTTTACAAATTTCAGTCATGGGATGGGGTCGCATCTTTAGCCGTCAATTGTTTCTGCCTGAAGGTAACCGATACCCCCTCGTACTTCATCAGGGTATTTTTAATGCCTTCGGACAAATATCGACCAGTCAGGGTTGCTCCGGATATACCGTCCACATAATTTTTTTGTTTATCTTTGGGCAGGTCAGCGGCCTTTCCCTTGGCAATACCGATGGAGACAAATTTATCCTGGGAATTAAGGATCTTTTTGCCTTTAAAATTTTTCTCAAACCAGGCACTTTCGATCTCCCCCCCAAGACCCGGGGTTTCAGAGTGGCTGAACACAGAAAATCCGGATACGGTCTCCCCGTCATTTTCAAAGGCCAAATAGCCATGAATTTTTCCCCACAGTCCCCGGGTATTGATGGGCACGATATAACCGGAAATATTTTTTAGATCATGGCTGTCCCCAGCGCCCTTGGCATGGACAAAGTACAGATGCATGCCGTCGGGGTCCGGGGTTTCAATCACTTTTCCCTGACGGTCGACCACCACCTCTTCAATGCGTTGGTCATACAGGGCGTTGATGGTCTCTTTGCCGGGTTTTTTCCCGGCCTCCACAAGTCCTGCAGCCCGCAACAGGTTCACTTTTTTGTCCAGGGCCATGTTCTCCTGCTGCCGGGCCTTAAGACCTGTTGCCGCCGCCGTAATCAAAAGGCTGCACAGCACTGACAGGATAAGGGCAAAAAGGATGACATGGGCTTTTGAATTTTTCTCAGACATTGGGGATCCTCTTTGATGATTTATACTTGAGTACCAGGTGATCCAGTAGCGGCGCAAACACGTTCATGAACAGAATCGCCAGCATCACCCCCTCCATAAACGCCGGGTTGCCCACCCGGATGATCACGGTGAAAAAACCAATGGCAAGCCCGAAAATCCAACGGCCCGGGTTGGTGCCCGGTGCGGAGACTGGATCCGTGGCCATAAAAGAGATGCCGAACAAAAACCCCCCGGCACACAAATGGTAAAGAGGGCCGGCATCGGACCAACTGTCCTGCCCCCCGGGGATCAGCTGGACAATTAAACTTGTGATGACAAGCCCGGCAATACCGCCGACAATAATTCTGTAATTGGCAATACGGGTCACCATAAGGATGGCGGCACCGATCAGACAGCACAGGGCAGAGGTTTCCCCCACACTGCCCGGCACAAATCCTGTAAAAAGCTGTCCCAGGGAATACCCTGCATCACCCAGGGCTGCGGTGATGGACTGACTTCCGGCACCGGTCACGGAAAGTGCCGTGGCTCCGGTCACCCCGTCCACCAGTTGCTTGCCCGCCACCCAGACGTCCCCGGACATGGAGACCGGGTAGGAGAAAAACAGAAAGGCCCGGCCGGTCAGTGCAGGGTTAAGGATATTGCGGCCCGTTCCGCCAAACACCTCTTTACCGATGACCACTCCGAAGGAGATACCCAGCGCCACCTGCCACAAAGGGATGGTGGGCGGCAGGGTCAAGGGAAACAGCAGCCCTGTGACCAAAAGCCCTTCGGAGATCTTATGGCCCCGGATCACGGCAAAAAGAAACTCCCAGGCAAATCCCACGGCATAGGAGACGATGATGAGGGGCAGCACATAACGGGCCCCGACCAAAAAGCATGTGAGCGTAGACCAGGACTCACCGGCCCCGATACTAGCCTGGTATCCGGTATTGTATATCCCGAAAAACGTTACCGGTAAAAGCGCCAGAATCACGACGCTCATGTAGCGCTTCAAATCCAGGTGATCCCGGACAAAGGGCATGGCCCGGACCTTTTCCGAAGGCAAAAAGAAAAATGTTTTTGTGGCATCCCAGACCGGTTCGTACTTTTTATACTTCCCGTCCCCGGTGAACAAGGGCTTTGTATCATCAAAAAACTTTTTTAAGAGATTCTTCATTATTTGTCCTTGTAATAGGCGTCCATGGCGTCCGAAAGTATCCGGGTCAGTTCAATCTTGGACGGGCAGGTAAAGGAACACAGCCCGCATCGGCAGCAATCCATGAGCCCAAGGGCCAGGGCGTCTTCAAGTTCATCGGCATGCAGCGCCTTCATGATAAAAGACGGCATCAGGTCATTGGGGCAGATCCGTTCACAATAGGAACAATTGATGCAGGCCCGGGCTTCTCCGTGAAGGGTGCAGTCCATTTTCGCCGGCCGCTTGAACAGGGAAGACAAAAATGAGGATGACACCGTGGGCTTGTCAAGGCCGGGTCGTACAAAACCGAACAATTCCTCCCCGGGTCCGGCCTCAATGATATTAATGGTGTTTTCAAAAAAACCGATATGGGCATCTTCTTCCAAAACCCTGCCGTTGAATCGGCCTGTGGTGACAATGCTGTTTTCAGGCATTTTTTCGACCAGGGCAGACAACGGCATCCCCTGGCGAGCCCGCATATGGGGCGGATGTTCCCCGGGCCGTGTAACGGTGACGATTTTGTCCACCGGATACCGGCCGGAAAGGAGAAACCGGCCCATCATGATCAGGTGATCCAGATGAACACACCAGGCGCTGTTCTCGGCCACCTCCTGTTTGATCTGATAGAGCACGGCACCGGGATTCCAGGCAGGGTAGATGTCCGGGGCGGTATGGGTAATCTGATCGGCCACGGAACTACCAATCGTCCGGACCCCTTCCAGGCTGCTTTCCCGGCAGACCACGGCAAGCCGATCTGAAAATTGACGTAAAATCGCCATACCCGCTTCAAAGGCGGTAATATTATCTTTAAGAATGATATCCGGGCGCGGCGAAAAAAGGTCATTTCCATCCATCACCACAATAATCATGGCAGGAGAATGATCTGGATCGGCGAAATCCAGGGCAGGAAACTGGCGAAGTCCCTGCCACAGTCCGCCATTTTTCAAAGTTGAGACGAGTGCGTCCCGGGACATCCCGGTAATGCCGTTCAAATCAACTGGATCATATTCCACATACTCATCTTCGGCCTCTGTTGCGATCACTACCTCCATCAGACGCCGCCGGGCTCCGTAAACCACCTTCTCCACCAGGCCGGTTCCCGGAGAGACATATTGTATGGTTGTATCCCGTTTATCCGTAAACAGCGTTTCGCCGGTTTTAACACGCTGCCCCTCTTTCACCAGCAATTTGGGCCGGATATACGGTATATCCCCGGCACAGCACCCTAAACTGGGCGGCAGGGCCAGGTGGACACAGCTCAAATCGGGCTGTTCAGCCACATCCAGGTTGAATCCCCGGGAAATTCTCAATGTTTTCATTTAATTATCCCAATTTTTATAACTGGCAGTGAACAGAAAATTTTAGATATTCATTACGAACGGACATCCGTAACAAAGCCCCTCTTCTTTTTTAAAGTTGTA
Source organism: uncultured Desulfobacter sp. (assembly GCF_963666145.1). Classification (NCBI taxonomy): domain Bacteria; kingdom Pseudomonadati; phylum Thermodesulfobacteriota; class Desulfobacteria; order Desulfobacterales; family Desulfobacteraceae; genus Desulfobacter; species uncultured Desulfobacter sp. The sequence goes on from NZ_OY762614.1 coordinate 2,635,815, forward strand.
TTGTAGCAGATACCGGCCCAAGATCAAATGGTTAAGCGGCAACATTTTTAACAGACGAATGAATTCCTAATCATCGGCATAATCCGTTGAAATTGACGTTCAACTGTGGGCAGGTTAGATGCACTTTCCCTGGGATTTCCTGCTTTATCCCTTGATTTTCCGGGATAGAAAGAATAGAAGAGAAATTCGATCTAATGAATACACTGGCCACAAAAAAGGATTGAGAAAACATGGTTCAAAAAGATTTTGACAGCATACTCACCCAGGAATTTTTAGATGAGCTGTTACCGCCTGAAAGAAGTGATCAGTTTTTTGACGCGCTATATGGTGATGCCTCGGAAGGGGCCTATGACATCCGGCTGGAACCTATCAGTATTTCCGGCAGCCGGATTGTCCTTGCCTTTAATCTCCAGCGCCGGCCGAACAAATGCCTGGTGTGCAGTCTGACATACGGGTTACCCAACGTATTTACCCGGCACCCCCTGATCAACATCAAAGGCATGATTGAAAAAATCAAAGAGGCCGGAATTCCGGTGAAAAGCTGGCGTTTAGGAGATACCGAGGAAAATTCGGCGTCCCTTCATATTATCCCTTTGTACATTGACCTGGACTGATACCCAACGCCAACGACAAAACAGCTGACCCAAAAAATAAAAAGACCTTTTGCCGTAAAATGAAACGGCAAAAGGTCTTTTTGTTTTTAAACACAAACCCTGTGTTTGGGCGGTTCGTTAGAGGGCGTATGCCCACAAGCCCCAGATCGTTCAAACATCAGTTAAGCTTTAGGCAGGCTGGGAAAGGACTTATTCAACGTCTTATTCCACTCATCCACTTTGGCTTTAATTTTTTTGAACACAGCCCCAACATTGCCTTTGATGGTAATGCTTTCAATGGTGTCGCCCTGGGTGATGCTGTTGACCACATCCTGGTCTTCCTGGCTGACAACCGCACCAAATACCGTGTGCATACCGTCCAGATGGGGTGTGGGCACATGGGTGATAAAAAACTGGCTGCCGTTTGTCCCGGGACCGGCATTGGCCATTGACAGGATACCGGGTTTGTCGTGCTTGAGATCTTTTTTGAACTCATCTTCAAATTCGTATCCCGGGCCGCCCATACCATTGCCGTAAGGACATCCGCCCTGGATCATGAAATCTGAAATCACACGGTGAAAGGTTAACCCGTTGTAATATTCGCGTTTTGCAAGGTTTACAAAATTACCAACGGTAAAGGGGGTCTTATCTGCAAAAAGCGTCAGGTTAATGGTGCCTTTTGAAGTTTCCATAATTGCTGTCAAATCTGCCATGTTTTTCTCCTGAAAATTAAAATAAATTTCTTTGAAATTAATATAAAATCGCCGGATGTCAAATATAAAAAAAGAAAAAGAACCGGCATCGGGCCCAAAAGCGGCTTCGGCATTCGGTAAATGCCCCTTTATCCAAACCCTTTGAAAATCTAGAATATGTTGATAAAGTAATCAAGTTTTTTTAAAAACAATCAACAAAAAATATTGTGGAAAAAATGATAGATAAACTTTTGCCCCTGGATTTGACCCCTGAAACAGAAATCAGCCGGCGGATACACACGCTCAAAGAAAAGATGACCCAGGCCGGGCTGGACGGGGTATTTCTCACCCACAGACCCGATTATTACTACTTCAGCGGCTCGGCCCAGGATGCCTGGCTGTATGTCGCCCTGGACCATGAGCCTATTTTATTTGTAAAAAGGTATCTTCCCAGAGCCGTTGCCGAAAGCCCGCTGACCCAAATTTTCCCGGTTCATTCCGTCACGGAAATTCCCCAGATCATCCAGGACAGTCACGGCGGTTTTGCAAAAACCATGGGCATCGCCTTTGACCTTGTACCGGTCCGGGATTTTAAATTTTTCCAGTCATTGTTTTTTGGTTGCGCCTGGCAGGATGCCACCCCGGTGATCATGTCCTGCCGGGCAATCAAATCAGATTATGAGCTTGGCATTATGCAGGAGGTGGCAACCATATCCAGCCGGGTGTTTGACTTTATTGCCGAGACCCTTGAACCCGGCATCCGGGAAACGGACCTGGCCGGCCGCATTGAGGCCTTTGCCAGAACCCAGGGCCACTCGGGCCGTCTCCAGACCCGCCATTACAGATCCATTGGGTTCACCTTTCACATCATGGGCGGAGAGAGCGGAGGGCAGTCAGGCGCCCTTGATTCTCCGGTATGCGGCACCGGCATGTACACGGCCTTTCCCTTTGGTGCGGGCGCCCGGTTGATTGGAAAAAATGATCCCGTACTCATTGATCTGGGCACCATGGCATTTGGCTATCACATGGATGAATCCCGGATGTTTGTGGCCGGAAAACTCTCCGGCCCGGCCGATGCGGCAAGTCAGGCGGCCATCGACATTCTTTTCCATGTCAAAGAAGCCATGAAGCCCGGCGTTGCCATGAAAACAATTTTTCAAACGTCCGTCACCATGGCCGACAAGCTGGGATACGAGGAACAATTTTTAGGTCTTCCCGGATTAAAGTCCAAATTTTTAGGCCATGGCATTGGTCTTGAGCTGGTGGAAGACCCAATCATTGCAAAGGGCCGAAGCACAGTGCTTGAACCGGGAATGGTGTTTGCCGTGGAACCCAAATTCATTTTCCACGACCGGTTTGCCGCAGGCGTGGAAAGCGTCATCCAGATCACGGAAACCGGCAGCCGGTTTCTGAGCATCGCCCCCAACAAGGTATTCGTAGTTTAAATATTTCCTCGCTCCTGGGCCATGGTCAGATATGTTTCAAATGTATTTGCCGGCGGATCATATTGATCCACCTCCTGCTTTTTAACCAAAGCAATGGCCCCGGACGGACAGACCGGCACGCACACCCCGCAGCCGATACACCGGTCCAAATTGACCATAGCCACCGCGTCTTCCATGGCAACGGCATCCATATGGCACCGGTCCACACAATTCTCACACCCCACGCATTCATCCGCATCAACCCGGGCAAAATAGTTGGAGTGGACGGCCTTTGCCGGCTGTTCAAGCTTTTTCAGGTTGCCCAGCACCTGGCAGCAGCACCCGCAGCACATGCAGATATTACCCGGATCCTTTGCATTGCCCGGTTGAAGCACAAGTCCTGCCTGGCGCCCCTTTTCAAGAAGGCTTAGGGCTTCTTCCACATCAATGGCCCGGCCCAGGCCGTTTCCTTCATAGTAGTAGGCCCCGGAACCGAACGTGAGACACACCTCCATGGGATACTCACAGGTTTGGCCCACCATGCCATGCTCCTTGCGGCAGATACAATCGCTGACCACAATTTTCTTTTGTTTGGAAATGATCTCTTCGGCGGTTTCATAGGGCATGGTGGCCAGGTCCACCGTCACCGACTTTGACACGGGAATGACACGCAGCTGCTTGGTTTTATATTTGACCCAGCTTTTTTTCATATACTGGGGCAGATATTCGTTCACATCCTTGATCAGCTCCCTGTTGAGCCGGTTGAGATTAAATTCCCAGATACCGATCACAAACTGGATGGCCATGTACGACGGGGAATCCTCTTTGCCGCTCCTGAAAATCAGCCCTTTTCTGGACATCTCCATGAGCGTATGCCCCAAGCTTTCCGGATCCATGGACAGCCGCTCGGCAATCACCGGCACAGGCTCCGGCCACATGTTCAACCCAAGTACAATGGTTGCCTCTTCTTGTGTAAAAAGCCGTTTAAGAATGTTTACTTCAACACCGGAATCCGTTGCCGGAAAGCCCGCCGGCATTTTATCCAGATGCAGGGCCAGTTTTTTATAAATATCATCGGTCATGGTAACACACGTCCTTTCATTGCGGCGTTATCGCCGGATATAGGCTGACAGGCTGTCCACCGTATGTTCTAACAACGGCTGTTTCTATGTTTAGTTTTTTATGCCAAATTGGTGTATAGTCCGCAATTAAAATTATACAGCCAAAGAGACCTGAAATGATAATAATCAACACCCTGTTCCCCCTGCTGGCCATGATGGCATTGGGCTATGGGCTCAAACGCCGGGGTATGACGTCGGATGAATTTTTAAAAACCCTTGATCGACTGGTGTACTATATTTTTTTCCCGGTCATGCTTTTCTGGAAAACAGCCAAGCCCACGGGCGCGGACACATCCGGAACCGCGCTTCTTATGGCCGTTCTTGTGACGGTCTGTCTTGCGTCTTTAATCTCTTATTTTTACATACGCATAACAAAAATGGAGGACAAGGCCGTTGGATCGTTTTTCCAGGCCTCGTTTCGATTCAACACCTATATCGGCATGGCAACGATCCTGACCGTTCTCGGAGAAGAGGGGGTAAGGCTTTTCAGCATTCTCATCGGGTGCCTGATCCCTGCCATAAATGTATTTTCGGTCTCTGTGCTGATATGGCATTCAGGCCGCACTCCGTCCATGGGTCAACGCCTATGGCTTTTATTGCGGGCGCTCATTTCCAATCCGCTGATCATTGGATGTGCCGCAGGCTTGCTTTTATCCCGCACCGGATATCGTCTGCCCGCATTTATCGATAACTTTCTTGCCCTGACGGCGTCGATGACCCTGCCCCTTGCCTTGATCTCCATGGGGGGGACCCTGACGTTTTCAGGCATTTCAAGGCATTGGCCCAATGCCCTGGCGGCTGCGGCCATCAAACTGACCATCATGCCTGTCACAGGATATATGATGCTCAACCTGTTTTCCCTATCAGATACGGCATTTCGGACAGGCATGATCTATTTCAGTCTGCCGACCTCCACGGCCATTGCCGTGTTGTCAGCCCAGCTGAATTCAGATGTGGAACTGGCTTCTACAGCAGTGATGGTGTCAACATTACTGTCCTTTATTTCACTGTCCGTGGCGCTCGTTATATAATTATGATGTAAAAAAGAAGTAAAACAGCTTTGCCGTGAACAACAAAGCAGGACGGTATTTAAGTGCTACTCTTTATTTGCTGATTTACAATTTAAAATTTGCAGTGTGGTGCTCTTAAAAGAATCTGCAACTTCCTGGATGAGCCTGGGATCATCCAATGAATTTTTCACAATACCAAAGCCTTCCGACAGGGCAAAGATCTGGGCCGAGGCTCTTTTTTTATTTTCTACACTGGCAAGTCCTGTCTTTTCCCAGCCTGCGATCTCCTCAATGCCGAATTCAATAAATTTAAGCATCATGTCCCGGATTCTTTCCCTGATATTCTCATCCCGGAATCCCATGGCGTAACATGACCAGAACACGGCATCCCGCTGGGGCCAGGTGCCCCGGGCGTCAAAAAGGATTTCTAGGAGGGTATCCATTCGCTCCTTGGCGCTGGTGAGCATCTCAAGCTCCTTGAGATAATTGTTCATGGACGTTTCATAAAGGAAATCCACCATTTCCATAATCAGGCCTTCTTTACTTTTGAAGTAATGAATCAGCAGGCCGGAATTGACACCCATGCGCTTTGCGATTTTACCGATGGTCATACCTTTAAAGCCTTCTTCTTCCACAACCTTGTAGGTATGTCTCAGTATTTCAGGTTTTCTGATATGAGATATGCTTTTTCTTCCCATAAATTATTTTGCCTATTTTTATTGTTTATACGCTAATCAATTTATAATATATAAGGGTACAATCTTTTTTGTCAATTTTTATTGCAGTTACCGTCTCTTTTATGTTTTATCAAAATAAGCGTAAAAACGTTTTTAAGCATTCAAATCTGCAACAGGAATAAAACAAGCTATGAAAATATTAGTGACAAACGACGACGGATACCAGGCCCCGGGCATCCGGGCGCTGTTTAATGCCCTGAAATCGGATCATGAGGTCATTCTGGCTGCCCCGGACATGGAGAAAAGCGCCGTGGGCCACGGCATCACCCTGCATACACCGCTCAAACATCAGAAGGTGCGTATAGGGCACGACGATTACGGCCATGCGGTTGCCGGCAATCCGGCCGATTGCGTCAAGCTGGCCCTGTTTGATATCTGCGATCAGACTCCGGATCTTGTGATTTCAGGCATTAATGCCGGGTCCAACACCGGCGTAAACATCAACTATTCCGGCACCGTGGGCGCGGCCCGGGAAGCGGCCATCAACGGAATTCCCGCCATTGCGGTATCCATCCAGTACGGTGATGATATGGACTTCCAGGGTATGGCAAACTACACCGCCTCTATTCTGGAAAAAGCCATGGCACTGGATCTTCCCCCCGGGGTTTTCCTGAACATCAATGCCCCGGCCATTTCCTTTGACCAAATCGTCGGCACAAAGGTGACTTCCCAGGCGAACAACAACCTGATCAACATGTTCGACCGCCGTCAGAATCCCAGGGACCTGACATACTACTGGTACGCCACCATGAAGCAGACAAATGCCAGTGAAGGCTCTGACGACGGTGCGCTGCTTGAAAACTGTATCTCCATCACCCCGCTTCAGTGCGACATGACTGCCCATGCCGCCATGGGTATGATCGCAAAGGCTGATTTTTAAATGACAACACCAGATAAAAACACTTCAGAGGCTGCTGAATTTCAGACATCAAAATTTCAAGCATATCGGGTCTCCACCATTGCATTTGCCCACTTTGTCCATGATATTTACACAAGTTTTCTGGCCCCCCTGCTACCTCTGATCATTGAAAAGCTGTCCATAACCCTGAGCCAGGCCGGACTTTTATCCACGGTCATGCAGATCCCGTCCCTGGCCAATCCGTTCATCGGTCTGTTTGCCGACAACAAAGGGCTGGCACGCTGGCTGGTGATCCTGGCCCCGACCCTGACGGCCATCCCCATGAGCTTCATCGGCATTGCCCCATCCTATGATATGTTGCTTGTCCTGGTCTTTGTGGCTGGCATCTCGGTATCTCTTTTCCATGTCCCGGCCCCGGTGACGGTGGCAAGGTATTCGGGAAAATTCAAAGGCCGGGGCATGAGTTTTTTCATGACCGGGGGTGAACTTGCAAGGACCATGGGACCGATCCTTGCCGTTGCGGCGGTAACATATCTGGGGCTGGAACAATTCCATTTTGTTTTGGCCCTGGCCCTGGCCACCTCCGTGCTGTTGTTCATCACCCTGGAACCCGCCCAGGAGCCGGTCAAAACCAAGCGGCGGGGATCGTTAACCCAGGCCTACAAAGAGATCCGGCATGTGCTCAATCCCCTGGCCGGCATCCTTTCGGCCCGGGCCATGATGCACGGTTCCATGGGTATGTTTTTAACCGTGTATGTGGAACAGGCCACAGGCTCCTTGTGGCTGGGGGGCACGGCATTGACCCTGTATGAGGCCACAGGCGTTGCCGGTATCCTGTCTGCCGGCACCCTGTCCGATCGGTTGGGGCGCAGGCGTGTGCTGTTCTGGGCTTTGACGGTAGCCCCTGTAACCATTCTTTTATTTGCCACAACCACGGGGGTGATCCAGATTATTTCGCTTTTGATAACAGGGTTCACCGTCTTGTCCACCACCCCTGTGATGCTGGCCCTGGTCCAGGAGAATGCCAAGGAAAGTCCTGCGGCGGCCAATGGCCTTTTCATGATGCTCTCCTTTGCCGTAAGATCCATCGCCGTTGTGGTATCAGGGGCCATTGCAGACGCCTTCGGCCTGAACATGATGTTTATCATAGCCGCCCTGGCGGGCTTTACGGCAATTCCGTTTCTAATCAGATTAAAAAAATGAGGTGTATATCATGTTAAAAACCAACAAAGATAAAGTAGTTGAAATGTTTCTGGCCTGTAAACCCGGTATGCCCCGGGCCGGTGCCGGATGGAAAGTGGACCACCAAGGCAATCCGTTTCTTCTGCCCGGTATCGGGGGCATCACGCTGAATGTCCAGGCCGGGGATTCGGCCTTCGGCCTGGCCGGCGACCATATCGAGCCCGGGGTTTCCTGCACGGCCAATATGGAAAAGCCCAATGATTTTCCCAACAATACCCTGCAGCTGTTCTCCTGTGTAGGCAACCAGGCAAAGATCATCTCAGGGGATGCCCAGGGAGACACCGGCGTGGTCATCGGCCACCACGGCGGTTCCGAACATATCATTGTGGAATTTCCCAAAGAAACCAAGGAAAAGATGAGCTACGATGACAAGATCCTGATCCGGGCCAAAGGCCAGGGACTTGCACTGACGGATTATCCGGACATCAAGCTATTCAATCTGGACCCGGAACTGCTGGAAAAAATGAATATTGTCGAAATCGGTGGCGGGATCCTCCAGGTGCCGGTGACCACCATTGTACCTGCGCCCTGCATGGGGTCGGGTGTTGGCCGGGCCCATGTGGGGGCAGGTGATTATGATGTGATGACCTCGGACCCCGACACCGTAAAAAAATACAATCTGGATAAAATCAGGTTCGGAGATTTTGTGGCCCTGATGGACCATGATAACCGCTATGGCAGGGCCTATGTCCAGGGAGCGGTCTCCATCGGCATTGTGGTACACTCAGACTGTTTACTGGCAGGCCACGGCCCCGGCGTCTCCACGCTGTTGACCTGTGCGACCTCCAAAATTGAACCTAAAATTGACCCGACTGCCAATATTGCTGATCTTCTGGGTATAGGCAGCGCGGCCGGATCATAATAGCGATCGGGCCTGTTATCGGCATATACCTGATCTGGGGCCTGGGAACTTTTGGATTCCAGGCCCTGGGCCGAATCTTGCCTGAAACGGCCCGGGCCGGATTTGATTATATTATCATTGTGGGGCTTATTGCCTGCCTGGGCTGGATGACCCGGATTTATCAAAGACACATTGAACCGGCCATCGGCACAAATACGACCCGGCGTCTAACCTGGTTAGGCGCGTTGACCCTGATCTTTATACTGCTCTACCTGCTTGTGGCTCAGGCTGATCTGAAAAGCAATATCATCACAGCCTTGTCAACGGCCACCCTGGTGCTTTTCTCCTGTGTGGCAGGCCACTGGCTGGTCACGCCTCTGAAACGCCCTTCCGAATTTATTCCCATCGGTATGGCCGTGGGCATGTCCGACATATTCAGTGTTTTTTCCGGCCCCACCCGCAACTTTGCAGAAGATATTTCCGTCTATTACCGGAACGGCATGACAGGCCCTGCCCCCCTGGTGGATTTTTTCCTGGTCAAAATGCCCTTGCCCGGCAATGAATATTTCACGCCCGTGTTCGGTATCTCCGACTGGATCGTGGTGGCCGTACTGTCTGCAGGCGCGCTTCGGTTCGAAATGGATGACAACATACTCAACCTTGCCGGATCAACACAAAGGCAAAGCAAATCCCAGGCCTTTTTCCCTGTGGCAGCGATCGGCCTGATTGTCTCCATTATGGTCGCAAGATCCATGAATCTGTACCTGCCGGCCCTGCCCTTTATTGTCATTGTCTTTCTCGGAATCATGGCAGCAAAATACCCGGCAGTTCGAAAACTTGGGCCCGAGGAAATCCGGGCCATGGTGATTGTAGGATTCCTGATGGGCGTCCTCATGGCCTTATTTACAGTCATAAAAAACGGCATCGGACCCGGCTGAATTTTTAGATCAAGGCGGATAGAAAATCAAAAAGGGTTTACGGAAATTTTTTCCCACAAACCTTTTATTTACAAGGCTTTTTACGATTTGTTTTTTTCGTTTGATTTTGTTGTTTTTATTATTCTGTATTCAACCGGGCACATTTTGGGCACAATACTCCGGCCCTTATTGTCATATAGCAAAAGAAGATTCTTGAATCCAACCGTGCTTGCTAAGTGTTTTGATAGCTATTGAAATTTGGCGGGTTGTAAATTGTTTCTTTCTATTATTCCAACCATAAATTTTTTCCATTACGTCTTGAGGAGAGTTCGCTTTTTCTTTCTCTATGACCCAATGTACAGTCGATAAGAGTTCCAATCCAAATTGTGATTCAAAACCTTCAACTAATTTTGATACTTTTTCAAAGCGTTTTAATGTCGTTTTTTTAACTTTGAGAAATTTTTTGGCATCTTCGGAAGCCCCAGGTATAAGTTCAAGAGGCTTATTGGGGTCGTCTCCTCCGTCTGCATAGCCTGTAATCAAATGACCTTCGATTGCATTCAATACGTGTCTAAGATTTTTAGCATATGGCCCATAAGGAGCTTTCTCATATTGCAATCGTAAAGGCTCCCCTGATTCTTGTAAAAAATACATCAACTTATGGATTTCCAAGAGGCTTATAAAGGGATCTAATAATCCTGCTAAGTATCGATTGATTAATTCAACAAGAGCTGCTCGTCCCTCAGTCATTTTAGGAACCTGTTTATTCCGTACCATCGCTTTAGCGTCTGGAGCTCCTATAGGTTCAAATATGACCACTTTTACATTTTCAAGGTTACTTAAAGCTCTCTCGATTCGTTCTCTTACTTCTGACCAGTTTAATCCACCAAGGCCGGAGCCGAGAGGAGGAATTGCAATTGATCGAATATTATGTCTCTCGATTACTGCACGAAGATCTTGTAGTCCCGATTCAACATCTTCTATCCGACTTTTACCTCGCCAATGCCTTTTGGTAGGAAAATTGATTATAAATTGAGGATTCAACATTTCACCAGTTTCAAAAACGAACATTTTACCAGGTACTACTTGTTTGTGCTTACATGCCGATGCGTATGCTTTGTAGTTAGCTGGATAGGCTTTCTTGAACTGCAAAGCAATGCCTCGACCCATCGCCCCCACACAATTAACTGTGTTGACAATCGCCTCTGCATCCTCTTTGAATAAATCGCCTATTTTATAATTTAACATTTCACACCTCAAAGTCACTATGGGTAATACCAGTTACGCCGTACAGCAATTGGTGGTTTATGATGTGTATTCACCAACGCTTTACTCACCTCTCTAACATACTGAGGGGATATAACGCCAATTTGTTCCACCAATTCCCATGGAAAACATTCTTCAATCAGAAATTCAGCTTGTTTTTCTTCCTTGCAAGCTGCCCATTGGTTCGTATGGACAGCATCCCAGTTAATCAATCGTAAATCTGAAAGATTACAATAGTCCTCGAAATAATAAGATCCAGCATTACTGGTCGTAAATGCCCACCTTTTGTTGTTATCGTTTGCCCATTTAATTGTTTGCCCCAAATCTGCAACCAAATGAACAATAGGCTCCTGTCCACCTTTGTATGCAAGCTCTAAGTTTTTCATGTACATTAAATATAGCATAATTGAACGTGGACAAAAATAGAATGGAACACACTGCCCAACATACAAATAGGGATGGCTTGTCAATGTCAATTCATAAAGACGCCGCTGTTTTATACCCGACATTCCTATGGTAGTACCATTTTGAATTCTGGCTGTAATAATTGCATCTGAAAGAAGAAAGCCATCATTGATAACGAAAGGGAGTTTGTCGTGATGCAGAATATGACAAATTTTAGGTTGTCCTGGTGCTGAAGACATCAAACCCCGCAATTAGTAATTGAATCAAAAATCACTTCTATCTAAAATAAAAAATATCAAGAAGCAAGTTTTTTGAAAAACATGTCATAAAGTGATTTTCTAACTTTTGTCCTGTAGGGTGGTATTTCTCACGATGCATGCATTTTCAAAAAACCGGCTTTTTATCCAAGACCGGGCTTAAAATTTATGATCCGTAAGCGTTTTGAGAGAGTGAGTCACGCTCGGGGTGCATTACGCCTGCCGGTTACCTCGGTCACCGGTCTGTCAACCAGGCATGGCCTTTTAGCTTTGACCTCTTAATCACCTATCGGTCCCAATTTGGTGTTGACTGGTTCTCCTTCCGAGAATGGCCGGATATCAAAATCATAAATATAGGCCTCTTCCACTCTCTTCCATATCCGCTACACCTATGCCTCGTTGTTGATTGAGCAGAAAAAAAATATAAAATACGTTCAAGCACAATTAGGCCAATCGACCCCAACGGTGACCTTGAATGTTTATGCCCATTTGATAAAACAGACAAATCAGACAGCGGCAAAAAAATTAGAGAATATGATTTTTAATCAGGGGTAATAATGAGCAGATCACAGAAAAAAAATCCATTTTGTGGGAATAATAAAGCAACGTCAGAAAAACAGGACAAAAGAATTGCGAACAGAATAGACCGGAGGGTAAATAAAGAAATCCTGAATCAAACCCAGGATGAAGGTAAACTTTTACCCAAGAAGTCAACAAGTAATAAATGGACTATGGACAAAGACGGGAAACATAGATTTGATCCAGATGAATTTCCGAAAGGAATGAGAAAATAAGATGTGAACAATTGGATATTTTAGGAACAAAAAAACAAACCGGTAGCAAAATGGGCACAAAAACTAAAAAAGCACTTACGGAAAATTCCGTAAGTGCTTTATTTTTATGGTTGGCACGAGCGGACTTGAACCGCTGACTTCTACCGTGTCGAGGTAGCACTCTACCAACTGAGTTACGCGCCATTAAACTTAGATGGCTTTTTACCAGACCTGTAAAATTATGTCAAGAATATTGGAGCTATTCTTGCAGTGTTTCCTGAATAATTCCCTGGCTGGTGGTGGTGTCCGATCCCTGGGGCTGGGGAGCGTTAGGCGGTTGCGGGGCAACTCCACCTGACTCATTGCCCTCCTGGGGAGCCATGTCGCTGCCGGGTTCGGCCACAAATTTTATTTTCACCGCATTATCGAAAACCATGGAGACCTCAATACCGAATTCCTCAAAGGTTTTCAGCATTACGGCATTGGCAAACTGGGCCGGGGTCCCTTTGTAGCTGACCTCCATAATGGCATGGGATGATCCGAGTTCCCGGGGAGAAATATCTTCAATCTCCCGGATTTCTTTGAGCTGACGTTTCAGTGCAATGAACCGGGTTAAAAAATTATCGCCTTCCACATAAAGATCAAAGGCCTTTTTCTCTTTGAGAGCCTGGGCCCAAAACGTGTCTATTTTTTCTGTCAGGGACTGCCCGGCAGTGTCTGCCGCCTGGTTTAGGGCCTGATTTGCGCCACTTTCATCTGTGCTTTTGGCTGAGGCTGACGCTGTGGTCTGGATCTCCGCTTTCTGGGAAGCCATATCCAGCACAGTATAAGAGACCTGCGCCTCAAAGGTTGTTTCATCGCCCATGCGGTTGGCGGACTTTTGGGCGGAGGCCGTACCCAAAACCACCATGTCGGCCCCAAGGGCCTGTCCAAACGCCATGGCAGCGGCCTGGTCATCCATGGCTGAAAAATCAACATGATAGGCCGCCGGGTCCGGATAATCATTCCCTGTCACCACCAAAGGAATACGGGCCTGATCAAATATAGCTTTCAGGCTTTTTTCCGCAATGGAGGCAATGGAAGGATTGTAAGATTGACCCTCCGGCTGCCACCACCAGCACCGGGGTTGTGTCTCCTCAGGACTTTGTTCTGAAATGAGTAAAAGCACTTTTGGGTTGTTCCGGGCCTGGTTAAAAAGCCCTGAATCATGAATGCGTTTTTTCACCTGGGCCAGGCTGATCTTTGATTCTACGCCCACAAGATATGCGCCATTGTGGGTCATACCGTTGATGACACGATAGGTGGATACAAAATCCATGGTATGGGCAAGAAGCTGGTCATATAGAAAATCAAGATGTTCGCCCAGTTTCTTTTCGGATACCACAGAGGAAAACGCAAGTTGAACTGCTTTTTCCAGGGCGTCCGTAACGGCAAACTTTTTGGCACCGAAGTCATCCTGATTCGTGATCTGATGCCGGCCGGTGGTGATGTAGACATCATCCTGCCCGGCAGCCAGAACCCCGGTCAGGGGAAAACAGAAAACAGCAACAATACAGACAATCCACAAACATCGTAATCGAGAGATCATGATTATACCTTTCTGAGGATGGAATAATCCGCAATCAGCTCCAGCAGGTGTTTGGAGGCGGATTCAGGAAAAATATCCAGGGCGGTTCGGGCTGCCTGTACATGGGCAAGAGCCCGGTTGTTTGTATAGTCAATGCCGCCCAGACGTGTCAGGCGTTCTTTTAGACTTTCAAACTCTTGGGGGTCAAACTGCGGCCGGGCCATGGCCGCCAGCATCCATTCTCGGTCCCGGGCATCCGCCTTGCCAAGGCTGTAAATCAGGGGCAAGGTCAATTTACCCTCACGCATATCCGCCCCGGGGTTTTTGCCCAGCTGTTCGGCTGTAGCCGTGTAGTCCAGCAGGTCATCGGCCATCTGAAAGGCCATACCCAGATGCCAGCCGTAATCTTTAAGGGCCGCTTCCCGGTTGTCGTCGGCCTTGGCCACCAGGGCTCCCGTGCGGCAGGCGCCCTGGATCAAAACCGCGGTCTTGCGCTCTATGATTTCATTGTACTCTTCTTCCGTGAGGTCCGGGTTTCCCGTTTTTTCCATCTGGAGGATCTCGCCCTGGGACATATCCGCCGTAATCTGTGCGATCACTTCAATGACCCGGGGAGATTTTGTTCTTGCGGCAATCACAAGGGCTGTGGCCAGAAGAAAATCCCCTGTGAGAACCACGGTGGGCGCATCCCACAGGGTATGGGCACAAGGTTTGCCCCGGCGGGTATCAGAACCGTCCACCACATCATCATGGAGCAATGTGGCGGCATGAAGATACTCAAAAATAGTGGAAAATTCGATCTCCTGGCCGGTCTGGAAACCGCACATGCGGGCAGCGTGAATCATGAGCAGCGGCCGCAGCCGTTTACCGCCGGCAAACAGCAGATGGCCTGCCACCTGCTTTACCTGCTCCAGGTTCGGGGTCAAATTTGCTTCAAGGGCCTGCTCCACCAGCGAAAGGTCCGGGCCGGCCAGTTCCATAATCTCTTTTTTTATATTTTTTGTCACACCATCTCCCCGGCAATATCATATTCAAATGCGTCGGTTATTTTTACCTGAACCAGGCTGCCTGTGTCCAGTCCATCTGAATAAATAAATGTCACTCCGTCCACGTCCGGGGCCTGGAACGGGGTTCTGCCGATGTATACGCCATCTTCGGGGTTTTCTTCCACAAGCACCGGATAAACCCGACCCACATGCCGGGCATTGCGTTTTTCGGAAATCTTTGCCTGGGCCGCCATAATGGTGTCATGCCGCAATTCCATCACCTCTTCGGAAACATGATCGACCAACTTGTGGGCGGGCAGATCCTCGGAATCAGAATAGGTAAACACCCCGAGATAATCAAACTCCACCTCTTGTATAAATGCCAGCAGATCATTGAACTGCTCGTCTGTTTCACCGGGGAACCCCACGATTACCGTGGTCCGCAACACAGCATCCGAGTCCAGCTGCCGGATATCGGAAAAAAGTCGGGTAAGCGTCTGACGGGTGTAGGGCCGGCCCATGCGCTTTAAAACCTCATCATGGGCATGCTGGATGGGCACATCATAATAGGAACAGATGTTGGCATGGCGCTGAACAGCCTCAATGACCCGGGTATCAAGGGTGCTGGGGTGGGTATACAAAAAGCGAAGCCAGGCCGCCGGATCTTTTTGGGACATCGTTTTTGATGTTTTTTCAAGCACTGTATGGAAATCCGCGCCACCCATATCCATGCCGTAATCCGTGGTATTCTCGGCTGTGAGGATAATCTCCTGAACGCCCTGATCGAGTAGCGCGGAGGCTTCTTCGCAGATCAGTTCCACGGGCCGGGAGCGCTGGCGGCCCCGCAGGTTGGGGATAATGCAGTAGGTACAATGACGGTTGCACCCTTCGGACACCTTGATGTAGGCGGTTTTTTCAAAAAGAAGTTCCCGGGCCTGCACGGGTATGTTTACCTGCCGGGCTTCGGGCACGGGAAACAGGGTAAATGGTTCCGAACCGTCATTTTCCACAGCGCTGACAATGCTGTCACAGGCGGCCGTACCCAAAAACGCATCCACTTCCGGCAGACTGCCAAAAAGATCCGGGTCATCCTTATACCGCTGGACAAGACAGCCGGTGACAACCAGTCGTTGACATGCACCGGTGGTTTTAAATTCCGCCATCTCCAAAATAACATCAACCGCCTCCTGGGAGGCGGTTGAGATAAACCCGCAGGTATTTACGATAATCGCTTCTGCCTGAACCGGGTCAGGGACGACCTGATGGCCGGCTGCAGTCAGCCGGCCAAGCATGATCTCACTGTCCACCTGGTTTCTGGAACATCCCAGGCTTTCAAGGTAAATTTTCATATGGATTTTGCCATGAGATCGCCCACAAGGGTGGAAAACCGTGCAGGATTATCAAGCTTACCGCCTTCGGAAATTACGGCGATATCATAAAGCAGATCGCAATAATCCGTCAGTACAGGGTTTGTGGTATCTGATTCAAACACGGACTTGATCTTTTCCATGACCGGGTGGTTGACATTCACTTCCAGGGCACGTTTCTGTTCCGGCGCTTTCTGGCCTGATGCCTTGAGAATCTTTTCCATATAAGCGCTCATGGCCCACTCATCGCCAGTCAGGCAGGAGATGGAATTTTTAAGCCGGTTGGAGACAACCACATCCTTAACCTTGCTTTCCAGTTTGCCTTTAAGGAAAGATAGCAGCGCAGAGTACTCGTTTTTCTTTTCGTCATCCACCTTTTCCAGATCAAGATCGCCTTTTTCCGCACTTTTCAGCTTCTTTTCCTTGTACTCGGGCAGGGACTGTGTCACCCATTCGTCAATGGGGTCCACCATGAGAAGGACTTCGTAGTCCTTTTCTTTGAGCGCCTCAAGCAGCGGGGAATTAATAAGGGAGGCCAGATTTTCACCTGTGATGTAGTAAATCTCTTTCTGGTCCTCTTTCATGTTTTCGATGTACTGATCAAGGGTTACATATTTATCACCGGACTTGGTGGTTTTGTAACGCAGCAAAGAGGCCAGACGCTCCTTGTTGTCGTAATCCGAGGGAATGCCGGCTTTAAGTGCCTGGCCGAACTCCTCGTAGAACGCAATGTATTTTTCATCTTCCATGCCTTCGAGGGTGCTGAAAATCTGTTTGACCAGATTTTTGCGGATATTTCTGACCAGGCGGTCTTCCTGGAGAATCTCGCGGCTGACATTGAGGTTCAGGTCCGGCGCATCCACAATGCCCTGGACAAACCCCAGATACTCTGGCAGGAGCTCTTTGCAGTCATCCATGATGAAGACGCGCTTGCAGTAAAGCTGCATGCCGTGTTTGCGTTCCGGCCGGAACATGTCAAAGGGCGCCTTGGAGGGAAGATACATCAGTACATCATACTCGGTCACCCCTTCAAATTTTTTGTGAATAATTTCGCAGGGGTCGTCCCAGTTGTGGGAGATGTGTTTATAAAACTCCTTGTGCTCCTCTTCGGTCACCTCGTCCTTGGACTTGGCCCAAATGGCCTTCATGGAGTTGAGGGTTTCATCTTTTCTGACCTTACGATAGGTATCCCCGATGGGTTTGCCGTCTTTATCTTTGATAATTTCTTTTTCAGGAATGGGCTCGCTGGTCTCCACATTCATGATGATGGGATATGTGACAAAGTCGGAATGCTTTTTAACGACGTTGCGGATGACGTACTCTTCGGTAAAATCCTTTTCTCCCTCTTCGGGATCCTTAAGGAACAAGGTGATCTGTGTCCCTCGTGTATCCTTATCAATTTCTTCAAGGGTATATTCACCCTTGCCGTCGGATTCCCACCGCACACCTTTTTCCTGGCCCGGGGCTTTGGTGTCCAGCCGGACTTTATCCGCCACAATAAACGCGGAATAAAAGCCCACACCAAACTGGCCGATGAGTTCCGGGGAGAGCCCGGTTTCATTTTTTGACTTTTCCAGGGCCTGCATAAACGCGGCAGTACCGGACTGGGCAATGGTGCCGATATTGTCATTGACTTCGTCAAAGGTCATGCCGATGCCGTTGTCGGTGATGGTGAAGGTTTTGGCTTCGCTGTCCGCAGCCAAGCGAATATGGTAATCATTGTCATCGGCAAACAGATCCGGTTCGGTCTGTTCTTTGAATCTGGCCTTATCAATGGCGTCCGAGGCGTTTGAAATCAACTCCCGGACAAAAATCTCCTGGTTGGAATACAGAGAATGAATAATCAGATGCAACAGCTGCTGAACTTCGGTTTTAAATTGTCGGGTTTCTTTTTCTGCCATTATAACTCCTAAGAAATAAACAGTTGAACGATTAAAATTAATTTTTTTAATAATAATTGTCGCAAAAAACTGATTGTCAAGACAACGGGTTAAAATTCAAAATGACCCGATTTGACAAGGACAATTTAAGAATGTAGTTTAATGACAGCATTGTTTAATAAGGATAGTTCATGAACATCTCATCATATATTGAAATAATGAATTCTGCTATTGTCTCAGCAGCCCACCCGCCGGCCCCGGACCCTGAGCAGTTTAAAGCCACCGCCGTGATGGCGCTTTTTCTTTTTCGCCGGGAACCGGAACTGTTGTTTATACAGAAAGCCGACCGGAAAGGATACGCCTGGCGCAATCAGATGGCGTTTCCCGGCGGCCATGTGGACCAGACTGACAAGTCTGCCAGGCAGGCGGCCTTTCGTGAGCTTTATGAAGAAACAGGCATTTTGTCTGACAACGTCAAATACATCGGATCACTGGGCCATTTTCAGACCTTGAAAAGCCGGGACATCCAGGCGTTTACAGGCATCTGGAACCAAAAAGACGACATCGTTGTTGAAACCCAAGAAATTTCAAGGGTGTTTAAAATCCCCTATCAGACGCTCCTTCAGACCCACCGAAAAAACGGCTACGCCGGCCACAGACCCAATGTCATGGAACTGAAATATCCATATAAAGATGTGGTGATCTGGGGCGTTACGGCACAGATTGTCCATCACCTCATAGAGGTCGTCGGAGACATCTCTTCAGCTTAAATACAGCCTATCGGTCCCTGTGTTTGGACGAAAAGTTACCCAGATGCAAGGCACAAAAAAATTTGTAAGCGGAGCATACTAATGTATGTGAGGATTGCAAATTTTTTTGTGACGCCGCAGGTGGGTGAGTTTTCATTCAAACACAAGTTATTCGTTGTTGATTCTGTTGTTTAGGCGCACGTAGACTTTAACAACAAGAAAACCGGAAAGCCCGGCCAGTAACAACGGAAACCATATGTGAGGGGCAAGTTTTGGATCGTCACCGGCCACAATCACCCCCCCCACGGCAAAGCAAAAAACCAGCACCATAGACCAGATCAGGACCCAGCAGGCGAAATTGGAATCGTACCACGGCGTTATGGTTTTTCTAAAAAATGGATTTTGATCAAGCTGCATAAGGCTCTCGTGTGTTATTCCGCGTGAAACACTATATATAGTTTTTTTCCTATTGACACACAACTACATATTGGGTTAAATTCGACCTGCAGTCTGGGTTTCCCCCGGTCTGCATTCCCATCAGAGTATGTGAATATCAATCAGATTTCAAGAGGTAGCCATAATGTTTGAGCAAATCAAAAAAAGAGACGGACGGGTAGCTGCGTTTGATTCTTCTAAAATAACAAACGCTTTAATCAAAGCCGGTGCAGCGACCAAAGAATTCAACGGCAGAGATGCAAAAAAAATGACCATGCGGGTACTGACACTTGCCCGGGATCTTCAGCTGGGGCCCGTTCCCGAAGTTGAAGAAATCCAGGATATTGTGGAGCGGGTACTCCTGGATTCTCCGTTTTACAAAACCGCAAAAGCATACATTATCTACCGGGAGCAGCACAACCAGATTCGCAAAATTGCCATCAATGAAAACGTCTGCCTCATGGAATCTTACATCAGCCGCATGGACTGGAAGGTCCGGGAAAACTCAAATATGAGCTACTCCCTCCAGGGGCTGAATAACTATATCTCCTCGGATATCACCGCCGAATACTGGCTCAATAAAATCTATCCCCCGGCCATCCGGGATGCCCATTACAGCGGGGATATCCATATCCATGACTTAAGTCTTTTATCCGTATACTGTGTGGGCTGGGACCTGCAGGACCTTCTCGTTGAAGGATTTAAAGGCGTAGCCGGTAAAGTGGAATCCTCGCCGCCCAAACATTTCAGAAGCGCCCTGGGCCAGATCGTCAACTTTTTCTATACCTTGCAGGGAGAGGCCGCAGGCGCCCAGGCCATGTCCAATTTTGACACCCTGCTGGCCCCGTTTGTCCGGTACGACGACCTTGAATACAAAGAGGTTAAACAGGCGTTGCAGGAGTTTGTTTTCAACATCAATATCCCCACCCGTGTGGGATTCCAGACGCCGTTTACCAATATCACCATGGACCTGAATGTGCCGTCCATGCTCAAGGATTCCCCTGTTATTATCGGCGGAAAATACCAGAAAGACACCTATGCCGAATTTCAGAATGAAATGGATATAATCAATTCAGCCTTTGCTGAAGTGATGATGGAAGGCGATGCCAAGGGCAGGGTGTTTACATTCCCCATTCCCACCTACAATATTACAGCGGATTTTAACTGGGCCAATCCCAAGCTGGAAAACATCTGGAAAATGACAGGCAAATACGGCATCCCTTATTTTTCCAACTTTGTTAATTCAGACATGGATCCTGAAGATGCACGCTCCATGTGCTGCCGTCTCAGACTGGATAACCGGGAACTGCGCAAGCGTGGCGGCGGGCTGTTCGGTGCAAATCCGTTGACCGGATCCATCGGCGTTGTCACCTTGAATCTGCCCAGAATCGGCCGCCTGGCCGAGGACGAGGCAGACTTTTTCAACCGCCTGGATAAGCTGATCGACATCAGTGCGGAATCCCTGGGCATCAAGCGTAAAATCCTTGAAAAGTTCACCGAAAATGACCTGTATCCCTATTCAAAATTTTACTTGAGAAAGATCAAGGAGAACACCGGTGTTTACTGGCGCAACCACTTCTCCACCATCGGCGTTCTGGGCATGAACGAAGCCTGCCTCAATTTTCTGGGCAAAGACAACGGCATTGCCACCCCCCGGGGCCAGGCCTTTGCCATCAAGGCCATGGACCATATCCGCAGCAAAATTGAAAACCTGCAGGAGAGCACCGGTGAAATATTCAACCTGGAAGCAACCCCTGCCGAAGGCACCACCTACCGGTTTGCCAAGCTGGATAAAAAGAAATTCAAAAACATCATCTGCGCCAACGAAGAAGAGTTCAAAAACGGTTCAGACCCCTTTTACACGAACTCCACCCATCTGCCGGTAGACTATACCGACGACTTGTTTGAGGCTCTGGAACTGCAGGATGAACTGCAGACCAAGTACACTGGCGGAACGGTTCAGCACCTGTTCCTGGGTGAGGAAGTTTCAGACGTTGAAACGGTAAAACACATGGTGTCCAAGGTGTCCAACTCCTTCCACCTGCCCTATTTCACCCTGACACCGACCTTCAGTGTCTGTCCCACCCACGGGTATATTACAGGCGAACATGCCAAATGTGAGACCTGCAATGCCGATACGGAAATTTACTCCAGGGTGGTGGGCTATCTGCGTCCGGTGAGCCAGTGGAACAACGGCAAGCAGACGGAATTTAACATGCGCAAAACCTATACCACCCAGAAAGTGGCGGCAAAGATCGCGTCATAACCGTATGTATATTGGCGGATTTCAAAAAAACTCCCTGATCGATTTTCCGGGAACCATCAGCTGTGTGGTGTTCACCCGGGGGTGCAACTTCACCTGCCCCTACTGCCATAACCCGGATCTTGCTGCCGGAACCGCCGCTCCCCAAGGGAGTAGCGGTTCCGCTGCTGGGGGGGGGGATATACCGGCTCCCAAAGAGATTCTGGACTTTCTGGAAAAACGCAAAGGCTTGATTGAGGGCGTTGCCATCACCGGCGGAGAACCTACCCTCCAGGCGGATCTGATTGATTTTATCCGGACCGTCCGGCAGATGGGCTACAAAGTCAAGCTGGATACCAACGGTACGGCCCCCAGGGTCCTGGACGCTCTTTTTGATCAGGACCTTGTGGATTACCTGGCCATGGACATTAAGACAGATACAGACCACTATCCCATGGTAATGAAAAATCCGAGACACCTGGACCAGGTACAGGAAAGTATTTCACTAATCATGAACAAAGCACCGGCCTATGAATTCAGGACCACCTGCGTAAAGCCGTTCGTCACGCCTGCCATCATGGAAAATATCGGCAAAATGATCCGGGGCGCGGCATCCTATGTCCTCCAGCCCTGCTCCCAAAATGTGGATATGCTGGACCCGGAGTTTGCCCGCGTGGCAGATCATTTTCTAAACACCGATGACATGACGGCATTAAAAAATATCGTGTTGCCTTTTGTGGAAAATACCAGGATACGATAAACGCAAATCTTTAGGCCGCAACGAATTAAAAATAAATCGTGCCTGGGCAAAAAAATCTGAAAATTTTGCCGATCGGGCACAAAATGGAGACGACAGGCATGAAAAAGATCACCCTCATATATTTCAGTCCCACCAAAACAACAGAAACCGTTCTCCGGGCCATCACCCAGGGCCTTTCCCAGCGCCTGGAAATCAGCGGTTCTGAAATAAACGCTGTCAACTTCACCAGTCCGCAGGTCCGGGATACAGTGTTTGCGCCCTTTGACGACAATGATATTGTACTGCTGGGGGCTCCGGTATATGCCGGCCGCCTGCCCGCCGATGCTGCGGATTTCTTCAAAAAACTGACGGCGGTCGGCACCCCGGCCATACTCACCGTGGTCTATGGCAACAGAGAGTATGAGGATGCGTTGCTTGAGCTTAAGGATATTGCATCGGCATGTGGATTTACCCCCGTGTCGGGGGCGGCATTTATCGGGGAACACTCCTTTGCAAGCACCCAGATCCCCGTCGCCATGAACCGTCCGGATGAAAACGATCTGAAACAGGCCGAAAACTTTGGTGTCGACAGCGCCAATCTGCTCAAAAAGACAGATGATTTAAAGAAAATCGGCGATTTAAAGGTGCCGGGAAATTTTCCCTACAAAGAGGGCATGGGCAAAGGCGCCCCGGACTTTATTCGGGTGACGGACTTTTGCACAAACTGCGGGCTGTGTGTCACGGCATGCCCCTCAAATGCCATTGACGCCGAACGCGGGTTTGCCACCCTTGCCGAAAATTGTATTCTGTGCTGCGCCTGCATCAAAGTATGTCCCGAGCATGCACGGGAGATGAAAGACGGACCGATCAAAGATAAAGCCAAATGGCTGAACGAAACCTGTTCAACGCCCAAAGCCGTCCAGCTCTTTTTTGCTACGGAACCCTAAAACGTTCAAACGTTCATCTGAGCCCTAACGCCCTGAACATGCCCATAAAACAACGTTTCAGGGCGCATCGTCCCCGCCATTTCTCTTGATAAATCAGACAGTTTATTATAGACTTATTTGGTTTAACAGATGATAAAATAAGGATTCTAAATGAAATTCTCTTTCAACAAAAAGGATATCCTGGAAGTTCTGGCAAAAATCCAGGGCATCACCGGCAGAAAAACAAATTTAAAAATCACCTCTGATATTTTGATCAAGGCAGTAGAGTCAAAGATCATCATCACGGCCAATGACCTTGAAACGGTTTTCACCGGCACCTATGAGGCCCAGGTTGAAACGCCGGGAATTCTGTCTATCAACTCAAAAAAATTCTTTGAAATCATCAGGGAATATCCCAATGAAAATATTTGCATCAATGAGGTTGAAAACCGGTGGGTTGAAATAGGATCCGGGGACAGCGTTTACCACATTGTATCTTCGGATTATGAAAACTTTCCCGAAACCCCTGTGATCGAAAACGTCAACTTCATAGACGTGGCATCCAAAGACCTGAAAAAAATGGTAGCCGTCTCGTCTGTGGTGGGTTACCAGAATGACGAAAAAAGGACCTATGTCCTGGGGGCTTTGATTGAAAAGGCTGAGGTGGACGGTGCTGAGATGCTGCGGATCGTATCAACGGATTCAAGACGGCTTCACTGCTATGATGCCCCGTTTACAGGGGATATTGATCTGGGAAGTTCCCGGGTACTCATCCCCAAAAAAGGGCTGGCCGAGCTGGGAAAATTCATTGATTCCGATATAGAAACAATCAAGGTTGGTGTTAAGGACAACCATTTCGTGTCCCAGCGGGCCAATGAATCCATTATGATCAAACTGCTGGAAGGCGATTATCCGGACTATAAACTTGTCATTAATATGACGGACATGATTCCCATTGAAGTTGAACGGGCAATGTTTCTCACATTGATGAAACGCGTATCCATCCTGACCTCGGATGACTATAAAAGCGTTATATTCAACTTTACGGACAACAGCTTGACCGTTACCATCACCAACCCTGAAATCGGCGAGTCCAAAGAACAGCTCATGGTCGGTTTCTCCGGCGAGGAGATAAAAAGCGCGTTTAACCCCAGGTACTTTATGGATGCGCTGAATCTGTTTGACGACGAAATTGTGACACTGAACATCAAAGACAGCAAAAGCCCCTGCATCGTTAGAAGCATGAAAAACAATAACCTTATCTGCGTAATAATGTCCATACATCTATCATGAATAAAAACCAAGGAAATAAAGATTACGGCGCAGGCGCCATCAAAGTATTAGAAGGCCTTGAAGCTGTCCGGAAAAGACCGTCCATGTACATTGGAAACGTGGACCTTGAAGGCCTGCACCATCTGGTATACGAGGTGGTGGACAACTGCATTGATGAGGCCATGGCAGGATATTGCGATACGGTTCTTGTCACCATCCACGAGGATATGTCGGTAAGTGTGGAGGACAACGGCCGGGGCATCCCGGTTGAAATGCACGCAACCGAACACATACCCGCCTGTGAGGTGGTCATGACCAAACTGCATGCCGGCGGCAAATTCGATAAAGACGCGTACAAAGTCTCCGGTGGCCTGCATGGTGTTGGTATCTCCGTTGTCAATGCCCTGTCCGAGCGTTTGACCATGGAGGTGTATAAAAACGGCAAAATCTACCACCAGACCTATTCCAAGGGTCACAAACGCACTGAACTTGCAGAGCTTGGAGACACGGAGAAAAGGGGAACCCTAATCACGTTTTTCCCTGATTTTACCGTTATGAACCAGAATGAGTTCAGCTACGAAACCCTGTCCCGGCGTATGCGGGAACTGGCCTTTTTAAACAAAGGGATCAGAATTATCATTGAGGACGAACGGTCCGCCCAGAAAGACGACTTTCATTATGAAGGGGGGATTATCTCCTTTGTGGAATACCTGAACCGGTCCTGCACCGCGCTGCACGATCCCATCCACATTGAAGGGGATAAAAACGATGTCCAGATTGAGGTGGCCATCCAGTACAATGATACCTTCAAGGAAAAGCTGTACTCGTTTGCCAACAATATCAGGACCGTTGAAGGCGGATTTCATGTATCCGGGTTTAAAGGTGCTCTGACCCGTACAGTAAACGCCTATATTTCAGGCAACTCCAATCTGCCCAAAAACATGCAGAACATCAAAATCAGCGGCGACGACATGAGAGAAGGATTGGCCGTCATCATCTCGGTCAAACTCATGGAACCCCAGTTTGAAGGTCAGACCAAAACAAAACTGGGTAACAATGAGATCAAGGGTATTGTTGAATCCCTGCTCAATGAAAAGCTGGGCCAATTCCTGGAGGAAAACCCCAATGTTGCCAGAAAAATCATCGCCAAGGGTGTGGATGCGGCACGGGCCAGGGATGCGGCCAAACGGGCCAGGGAGCTTGCCCGTAAAAAAGGAACCCTGCTTGACTCCACCCTGCCGGGTAAACTTGCCGAATGCCAGTTTGCCGATCCTGCAGAGCGTGAACTGTTCCTCGTGGAGGGCGACTCTGCAGGCGGATCGGCCAAACAGGGACGAGACCGGCGCTTCCAGGCCATCCTTCCATTGAAAGGTAAAATCCTTAATGTGGAAAAGGCGCGGTTCGATAAAATCCTTCGAAGTGATGAAATAAAAAACATCATTACTGTTCTGGGTACAGGGGCCGGCAGAGAAGAGTATAACATTGAGAAAATCCGTTATCATAAAGTGGTTATCATGACCGATGCGGACGTGGACGGTTCACACATCCGGACCCTGCTTCTCACCTTTTTTTACCGCCAGATGC
Organism: uncultured Desulfobacter sp.; assembly: GCF_963666145.1. Classification (NCBI taxonomy): domain Bacteria; kingdom Pseudomonadati; phylum Thermodesulfobacteriota; class Desulfobacteria; order Desulfobacterales; family Desulfobacteraceae; genus Desulfobacter; species uncultured Desulfobacter sp. Next base: position 2,661,699 of record NZ_OY762614.1, read on the forward strand.
CGGATTTGATATCACACGGTTATCTGTATATTGCCCAGCCCCCGCTTTTCAGGGTGGGATCAAGGAAAAACGGCGTTTACCTGAAAAATGAAAGTGAATACGCCGATTACCTGATCCGTAGAATTGCATCCCAGAAACAGATTGTGCTCAACGGCCAGGATACGCCGCTGACCGAGGATGAGTTCTATGCATTTTTGAAAGACATGACAGACTACTACAACAGCATGGACCAGCTTCACAAACGCGATTATGATACGTCTCTTCTGGTTACACTGATGGAAGACGGGGTCAGTTCAAAACGCTTCCTGGAGGAAAAAAGCAACCTGGAAGCATTATCCCTAAAACTTAAAGACAAAGGATATGCACCCCAGGAAATCGAGTTTGACGAAGAACGCAACATTTACGAGATGGATATTCTGGACAATGCGGAGCAAGCAAAGCTGCTGCGGGTGGGCAGAGATATTCTCAGCACCAACGACTACCAGAAAATGCGCCAGGCCTATGAAAAAATAAAAGACCTGAACCAGCCTCCCTTTTCCATGTCCTCAAAAGCAGCAGAGGCAAAAACCGTAACAGACCTTGATGATTTGGACGGCCTTTATGAATGTATCATGGCCGAAGCCAAAAAAGGGATCAACATACAGCGGTACAAAGGTCTGGGTGAAATGAATGCGGATCAGCTGTGGGAAACCACCATGAACCCGGAAAAACGGATTATGCTCAAGGTGGATATTGAAGATGCGGAAAAGGCTGACGAGATATTTACCCTGCTCATGGGCGAAGAGGTGGAACCCCGGCGTAATTTCATCCAGAAACATGCGCTGGAAGTGTCATCCCTAGATTATTAGACAAAATCTGAACGGAAAACCGGCGTTTGGACAAAACGCGGCCCAGATGCAAGGCGTAGAAAAATTTGTAACCGGAGCAACCTCATGGTTGTGAGGCCCGATCTTATGATTTGGCAAATTTTTCTGCAACGCCGCAGGTGGGTGACTTTTCGTCCAAACACTAAAAAAAGGAGAGTTGAATATGGCAGGCTTAAACAAGGTCATCCTAATCGGTAATTTGGGAAAAGACCCTGAAATCAGATATTCCCAGCAGGGATTGGCAGTGGTGAATTTTACCTTGGCGACCAGTGAACAATGGACGGACAAAAACACAGGAGAACGCCAGGAAAAAACAGAATGGCACAGGATTGTGGTCTTCGGCAAACAGGCTGAAACCTGTGAAAAATACCTGTCCAAGGGGAAGCAAGTTTACATAGAAGGCCGGCTGCAGACCCGCACCTGGGAAAAGGATGGCCAGACACATTACACCACGGAAATTGTTGCTTCAAACTTCATGTTTTTAGGCAGCCGGGATGGCGGTGGCCAGCCCGGACCAAGCGGTTCCGGCGGTTCCGGCTACCAGCGGGGCGGATATCAGAATCAGCCCAACTCAGGCGGCGGGGGCGGGTATACCCCGAACCGGCCTGCGCCCAATTCAGATAATTACTATGGACCTTCCCAGCCGGGTATGCCTGACGGGCCGGACCAGTCCATTCCGGATGACGATATTCCATTTTAGATAGTACCAATTCTTTTTTTGTAAAAACAACGGCGTATGTATTTAAATATACGCCGTTTTTTGTTTTATCGTCAGTTATCAAACTCAGTCAGCCTAAAGGACTGTTCAATTCAATAAACAACAAAGCGGCTCTGACTCAACGTATCAGCTACATTATAACTAAAAACTGCATATACAGGATAATGATCTGATATTTCTTTTGGCTCGACATCCAGATCATAAACGATATCAAATGGGAACACCCCCGCCTTGCCTGTGAACTTCTTTGCCATGGACCGGGTAACAATCATTCTGTCATAGGCACAACTATCTTTGGCCACTGTTGAATCAAGCTGGTTGGCTATCAGCCATTTGAATTTGCGTTCATCTCTGAGTTTGATCTGTTTATCTTCATCAAAATAGCCGCAATCTGCGTTGAAATCACCCATGATCATAATATCCTCTTCACCCAGCCGTTTTTGTGCATCGGCAACTATTTCAGGGAAGAACGCAATTTCCTGATCCACATCATCGGGATCTACGTGTACATTAATAAGAACAAAATCAAAAGTCGATTTTTTGGAAAAGAACTGGGTGATTAATGGCTCCCGGTGAATGTAATCCGCCCCCGACTCTTTGTATGTATATGTTTCCCCCGCCCGCAGGACGCTCGCCCGGTAAAAAAAGGCATACTGTTCTTTCGTATTTGACTTCCCAAGCCTTGGGCCGATGACATAGTCGTAGTTTTCCCCAAGTGCCTCTAAGGCGCTTTCAAGGGCCGTCACAGCCATGTTTGTCTTTTCCCTAATTTCCTGTATGGCGACCACATCAAATCTGGCAATGATTTTTGCCAGGGTTTTTATTACGTTAGGCTCGGAAGCTTTATTCTTTCCGAATATCTGGATATTGAAACTGGCTATTTTAATGGTTGTTTTTGGGTTGTTAGTACTTTCTTGCTCATCGCATACATCACAGCCTTTATTGCTGCACGTATCGGAGAGTTCCGTCCCATCGGCGCATTTGGTTGTTCCGTTGATGCAGACTGTACCGCCATGGCCGTTACAACACCCCCGGCAATCGGCGTAGGCATGTGTGGTAATGAGCACGATGGTGAAGATAAAAAAAATGGAGGCTCGTTTACTTATCAGAGCCATAATTATCCCCTTATATGAGTTAAAATTCTGGTATGTATGGACAATGAAGATAATTTTCAAAGCCGAAACACTGTTCGCGTTTTCCTAAATTTCGCAAACATTCGTGTATCAGGGATGTAGTAAATTGTCTCCAGAAAAATAAAATTTCTATAAAACGAAGGATCATTTTCTAACGATTCTGGTAATCTCAAGTTGAGACCATGTCAGAAATGAAGAGAGGGGGGGATATTTCTCGGTTCTAAAAAACCTATAATAGAACCGGCTACTCTATGGATTTTGGATACATATCTAAAAGTTTAATTATAAAATTCAAATGATTAACGATGTCTTGTTTCAACCAGTACCGGGCTTGTTTGGTATCCTGCGCCTTTATTGCCTGCACAATATTCACATGATGATTGATGCCCACAGTCGGTTTAGGGACAAGCGACTGTCGAAAAAGAATTTGATAGTAGGGACTGCTTAAATCCCTAAGTTGATCTATGATGTTTTGCATCATCTGAGACCCGGCATCTCCCTTAAATGAAAAATCTCCTTAAATTTTGCTTTGGATAATTCAGATGCCACCCATCCGCTTTTTTCATGATGTATGGCAAATCCTTTGGCTGGGAAGGAATCGCCAATTGACAAAAATTTGAACAGTGATATAAAATATATAATTCAAAATTGTAAGCGGATTGATAATGATATCCTTTTTGAGAATCTCCACCGTATGAGACCCCATCAGCGCCGGTGCTCATTCTAAGGAATTGAGGCAACATGGAACACATCGTAGGTGTAGCAGATATGAAAGTCAGCAACCAGACCGGTGATACCATTGTGACATACTCCCTTGGTTCATGCATCGGGGTTGCCATATATGATCCCCAAGCAAAGGTCGGCGGGATACTTCACTATATGCTGCCCAACTCCGACATTGACCGCGAAAAAGCAAAAGATAATCCATTCTTGTTCGCAGATACCGGCATTCCTGAGCTGCTCAACAAAGTATATGCCCTGGGGGCTGAAAAATCCAGACTCAAGGTTTTTGCCGCAGGCGGCGCTGAAATCATGGACCAGGAAGGCATTTTCAATCTGGGCAGACAAAACTATGCCGCATTGATGCAGATCTTGAACAAAGATCATATTCCCATCTGGAAACAGGCTGTGGGCGGGTATTCAAACCGGACGGTAAAAATGGAAATCGCCTCTGGAAATATTTATCTGAATACATCCGGATTGGGGGAGGTGCAGTTATGACCAGCCTGCAAGAACTAATCAAGGAAATAAAAAATCTAAAGCCCATCCCTGCCGTGGTCACCTCCCTTCTGGGTATCGTCGATGACCCCAATGCATCCATGAAAGACATCACCAAAATCATCCAGTACGATCCGGCCATCACCGCAGAGGTCCTTCGAACAGCCAATTCCGCATACTTTGGGTTGAAACACCCTGCTGAAACCATCCAGGAAGCGGCTACGATGATCGGCACGGATCGACTTGTGGACCTGGTCATGCTCAAGGTGAGCGCCCAGGTAACCAAAGGCGCCCAGCAAGGGTATGATCTGCACGAGGGCGCATTGTGGAAATATTCGGTATCGTCGGCCCTCATTGCAAAACAGGTGGCCGATCAATTAAATCTGCCCAATAAAAACTACATATTCACCGCCTCGCTCCTCAAAGATATAGGAAAAACCGTTCTGGATAAATTTGTCCGGGATGCCTTTGAAAAAATATACAACATGGTGATCAATGAAAATTTCAGTTTTATGGAGGCGGAAAAGCAAATTATCGGCGTAAACCATGCCGAACTGGGCGCCATGATTGCCAAAATGTGGAAGTTCTCCCCTAAAATGGTCGGCATCATCCGCAACCATCACCTGACCTGCGAAACCATGGTCAGGGACAAGGATATTGCCGTGGTCTATTTGGCCGACTGCATATGCATGATGATGGGCATGGGGGTTGGGGCGGATGGTCTTGCGTATCGATTCCACCGGCAGGCCATGGAGTACATCGGCATTTCAGCAGAAGATACATTAAAGATCATTGCGGAATTCACCTGCCATATGGAAGAAGTAGAAGCGATGTTAAATGTTGCCTGAATATCGGATCTAACAGCCACGGGACGGACCTGGGAGGAAAACCAGGCCGGCCCGTGGCTGTTTTAGTTTTATCTGAAGTTATTTTCTCACCTCAATGCCCTGCTCGGCAAGATGCTGTTTCACCGACTGAATGGGCACCTCTTCCCGATGAAAAATGCCTGCGGCCAATGCCGCTTCCGCCTTTGTGCGTTCAAACACTTCGGCAAAATGTGCTTCACACCCGGCACCGGAAGAGGCAATCACCGGAATGGTGACATGGCTGCGTACGGCATTGATCAGGTCCAGATCAAATCCGGAATTTGTCCCGTCCTTATCAATGCAGTTAAGCAGGATTTCACCGGCCCCCAGTTCTTCACAGGACTTTGCCAGGGCCACGGCATCAAGATCCATGGCTTTTCGCCCACCGCTCACCGTACACTGATACCAGCAGTAAGCTTCACCGTTGGGACCCTTTTCACCGGATGTCACCTTAACCACATGGTGTTTGGGGGCATCATCCGGAGAGGTGACCCAAACCCGTTGGGGATCAACGGAGATCACCACGGCCTGGGCCCCGTAAACCCGTGATATTTCTTCAATGGCTGATTTCTTTGTCTTCTGCCCGGATTCAAGATAGGCCATGGCGATATTCACCGCATCCGATCCAATGGAAATTTTATCCGCACCGGCCCTGAAATACCGGGCCGCAACATCCAGGGAGGAATAGTGCCGGCCCTGGGCATCGGTAAATTCCCGTATACCGCCGCCGATGGTCAGGGGCACAAACACCTGCTTTGAGGTCTCTTCCAGGACCCTGAGCATGGGCATATCCTCCAGGGGAAAATCCCTGAACCCTGTGATATTTAAAAAGGTGATTTCGTCAGCACCCTGCTCGTAATATTTTTTGGCCAATGCCACGGGTTTGCCAAGATTTCTGACGCTGCCGGCCTCCCTGACATCGTACTGATCGCCCTTGGTGACCACCAGATCCCCATTGTCATTGGACCGCACATCAAGGCAGGCAATCACCCTTTTTGACAGGCCTTTGGCCGGTATGTCCGCAGGCCCCCGGGCTTTCAGGCTGCCGGAGTGAATAAAATTATCAAGCAGCTTCATGCCGGCGGTCCCGCTTTTTTCCGGATGGAACTGGGTACCGATAATATTGCCCTGCTGCACCGCCGAGGCATAGGGGTAGTCATAGGTGGTGGTGGCCAAAATGACATCGGGGTTCTCGGGCACGATATGATAAGAGTGGACAAAATAAAATTTTGTATCCGGCTCCACCCCGTCAAGAAAAGGGGAATCTTGCTTGATGTGGATGCCGTTCCACCCGATGTGTGGCACGGCCAGATCGGTTCTAAAGCGTTTTACCCGGCCTTTGAAAAATCCGATGCTCTCGTTGGTGGAGACCAGCTCTTCCTCACTGCCTTCAAACAGGGCCTGCATCCCCACGCAGATACCTAAAAACGGCCGGTCAGCGTTGAGATATTCGCGCAGGGGCTCAACAAACCCGCGCTCATGAAGGATGTCAAGCATGGCCCCGTAATTGCCCACACCGGGGAAAATCAGCCGTTCAGCTGCCAGGATATCTTCAGGTTTCTCAACCATTTTAATGCTGCCGCCCATTTTTTCCACAGCATTGATCAGGCTGCGGACATTGCCGGCCCCATAGTCTAATACGGTAATCTTCATAATTTTATTCCAGCCGCGTTTGTTCTATTAACACCTATGCTGCGCCCAAAGGCAGCAAAGTAGAAAAGATAACCAATTCCCCCATGGGTGTCCAGTTCATTTTAAGGATCAACGGGTTAACCGCATTCAAAAAATGTTTGTTGCCAGCTATCCAGGATCATATTCCATCTGCCGGGCGGTCTTCTCGGCTAAAGTCCTGCTGTGAAGTATTTTGACCAAATGTAAACTCATATCGATACCGGCGGAGATGCCGGCGGAGGTAAAAATATTGCCGTCTTCCACCCACCGGACATCCCGGTGAACCTGAAGTAGGGGAAATTGTTGCTGTAAAACTGGAATATCTTCCCAGTGAGTGGTGACGTTGTGAGTCGTCACGACACCGGCTGCGCCCAGAAGAAAAACCCCGGTGCAAACTGACGCCGTAAATCGGGCCTGATCAGACTGATTCTTGATCCACTTCAGCACATGGGGTTTTTGAAGTTCCTTATCCGGAACACCGCCGGCCACAATCAAAAGATCAATAACAGGATGGTTGGAAATATCGTAGTGGGGGATAACCTGGTATCCGCCCCGGGCCCGAACGGCGTTTTGGGTTTCACCAACCAGGAACACATTGAACGGATCATCATCAGGGCTGACCCTGGATGCGGTGGTAAAGACTTCAAAAGGTCCCGAAAAATCCAGAACTTCAGCGTCATCGTAGATGTATATTCCAATATTCATAACGTTGCGTCTACAGTCCTATATATGCTTTTAGGGCCGACTATGGCCGCACTCAACAACAATCGGCACAAGCGCATAACATGACCTGGTCTCCCAGCTTTCCAAACCTTGCTTTTGCCGCGGAATGAAATCCTCTGAGTCTTCCGCCGGTATCGCAAAGCTCGCATTCGGCGAGTTGCCTTAGCGCAGAATCATCTTCCAGCAACGGCTCAATTTCATATTCTATTTCAATCAGCCACCTGCGGCGTAAATTTACCAGGAACGCCGCATTGAGGTTCAGCAAGTTAATCGTGTAATTTACTCTGGACTGATCTTGAACGGATAAATTTTGGGCCGGGTCAACCCGACCATTGCTCAAGTATTCAAAATAACGATGGCAATCCGGCATGAGGGGTGAAATAAACATAGCCGGATCATAATCGCTTCCTTTGAAATGCCCGCCAAATCGGTCTGCCTTTGCAAACCGCGACAGCGAATCACTGTCCAACGCGGAAACAACTACATTTTGGTAGTCAAAAGTTCGGGCAGGATTCAGGCGTTTCGGTTCAATATGCTCAATGTGACATCCGTATCTGAAATTATACAGGGCAAGTTCCGTGTAGGCGCAAACGCCCCCTTGCTCCTCCAAAAGAAGGGCGCGAGTCATTTCTTTGCGGCCGTGGCGGCGATACCGTTGCCACCGTTGCTCAGCCGCCAACGCGGTTAAAGGTACGCTCTTTTCCTGCTCCCTTTGCAAACCAACATCTATTCTGTTTTTGTGGATGTGTCTCATCAACCCAGAATCTCTTTACGCCGGATGATTCGGTCTGCCCGAAGCAGGTCTCGGTGATCTGGACCGAGCAGTTCTTCCAGCTTCTCCCTCAAGCTTTTTGCCTCTTTTTCCCGGTAGAGGCCCCGGTCAATGAGATGCATGTATTCATCAAGATCCCGGACGTGTTCAAGATCGGGTCTGAAAGGCGTATGCATGACCGTTTCAAGGACATCGTTGCTGGTCTCTCCAAAAGTTCTGGCCAAGGGTATCGGGGCGGTCTCTTCTCCGGCTTCAAGGATTCGGATATGTTCCTTTCGGACCGTTGACAGCACCTGGGGACTATGGGTGGTAACAATAAATTGAATCTGCGGAAATGCACGGGGATGTTTTAAATCCCTCAAAACCACCTGCTGCCATTCGGGATGAAGGTGCATATCAACTTCATCAATAAGCACAATGCCCGGTGTTTCCTGCACCGCATCATTTCCCAGATGAGGATTCAGCCTGACGGATCGGTACGCAATATCGGCCACCAGGCCAATCATATTCCTGATTCCGTCGCTGAGAGTGCTCACCGGAAGCACGCCATATTCAGGATGCTCTGCGACCACCTCCCGTGCCGAAGGGCTGAAACGTATATTTTTCCAGCCGCTGGGTTTGATTACCGTATTGACAGCCATCTGAATAGAACCCAAAAGACGCCCCTGTTTGGATGGTTTAACAGGTTCTCCGCGTTCAATTGATGCAAGCTGTTTTTCATAATCCACCATGGTTTCCATACGGAGCCAGTCGGCAAAGGCCCTGTAACTGGATTCTGGATTCAGGCAGTCTGAATAGCCTGAAAGCCTGCTGGAGGCCCCGGCAGCTTGCTTTCTTTCAGTCAGACGTTTTTCTTTCCACAATCGGCCTGTGCCATAATATGCCAACAGGGGAAGTGTTACATTTTCTCCTTCTCGGACCGCTTTCTGAAGATCCTTGGCCAGCGTAACCAAGGGAGCACTCTCCTTAATAGTAGTCCTGCCTTTCAAGCTTTTTCTGCTGCGTTCCCAAACCAACGCCCCACCCTGAAAACTCCCTTTGGCTTCAAGTCTGACCGGATACAGGGTTTCCATATCCATTCTGCCATCTTCACGTTCATGGGGCACCCTGCGGGCATCATGGTTTGAAAAATGCTGCCCCTTGCTTTGGTCAAATCCGCCGAGATAAGGCCCCAAGGCCACGGCTACGGCATCCAGAATGGCTGTCTTCCCCTGACCGTTTCGCCCGACAAGCACCGTCATATCAGAGTCAAAATCAATATGAATTTTCTCGTAACAACGATAGTTTTCAAGGGTCAGGCTGGTTATTTTCATCCTGTTTTCTCACATAGTATATTTGTTTAAATTGAATGACTATATCTAAACTCCCTGGCGCTTTTCCATGCGACTTGATTCTCATCAAACCATATTATTTTTAATAAAAAAACTTGAATCCTTCATTGATAAGTTATTCCAGTTTCACTCTTAAAATACTACAATCGAATCAGACATCATCCATTACTACTGAATCTGAATCTGAATCTAATCCTGAAAATTCCATATACTCTTCAATGTCACTCATTGTTAGATTCTCAGGCCCATAGGTTGAATGAGCATATTGAACCCAATAACTACCCTGCTTCTTCGATCGAACTTTAAAGCCTTCTCTTACAAACCAAGATCCCGGATTTTTATGATCAGGGTCATCGAGCTCATTAAAACCACGCAAGTCAACATCACAGTCCAATACTTTATTGAATTCTGCCTTCACCGCTCTTGCAGGAGTATGTTGAGTTAACCATATTTTATGAACAACCCTTCCTCTTTTTAATACATATTCTTCATTTTTGATTCTATTTTCTCTGTCTTCAACTCTTGCTACAATATCACTCACTTCCCAATCAGGCACATCATCGCTTAGATTGTATATTTTTCTCAGATCATCATTAATGCTCATATCATCGCCACTCCTGCATAAAGAATTTTTGAATTAAAAAAAGCCTGCATAATCCTGTCCAAAATTTATTGTTTTTTAAAGTTTTTCAAAAGTCTTCTCAACTTAGTAATGAAAGTTTCCTTGTTAAATAAATTGATTCTTTCACACTCAATTTCCCGAATCATATCAAGAATATAAACATTGTCTTTTGACATTCGAAATATTAACGCATCAATATTTTTAAACTTGATGAATTCGCCAATGTTTAGCGGGGTATTACGACTATGATAAAGTAATCTTAGCCCATCTTTTCGAAAAAAAAATGACAAAACGCCTATTAATCTTTAGTTTTTATGGCCCTACGAAAAATTGGTTTCTATAAATACAGCATGTTACCCGAAGAGTTTTTAATCACCATGAATGTAGTGCCATAAAATTAAATAATAGTTGCTTTCCCATTGTAAATGTGCGCATAATCAGTTCCATGTATATACGAAGGACGACTATCAAAAGCCGGAAAGACGGCACACAATATTATACCTACAGGCTGGTTGAGTCTGAACGTACCGTCAAAGGGGTACGCCAGCATACCCTGCTTAATCTGGGTTCGGCCTTCTCATTGCCAAGAGAACAGTGGTCGGAACTGGCCTCACGGATTCAAGAAATAATAAGCGGTCAAGAGCCACTATTTGAGGCGCCTCAAGAAGTTGAGGAACTGGCGCAAAACTATGCTGCTCAACTTATACAGGCTAAGAAGAAAACTTCTGAGCCGACAGAGCCTGATTATTGCCAGGTGGATATTGACAGCATGGAAGTAATCCGGCCTCGTAGCATCAGCTGTGAGCATGTGGCATTAGAAGCGTTTAACGCCCTGGGCTTGGGAGAGCATCTAAAAAAGTTTGGGTTCAATGGCCCACAGTTAGCTGCGGCTACCGGTAGCATTATTGGCCGTATGTGCCGACCGGCCAGTGAACGGGCAACGCTTCATTGGCTTCAGGATATTTCAGGGTTGGGCGAGTTAATAGAGTATGATTTCGGCAAGATGAATTTATACAAAATGTATTCAGCATCTGATCAACTTCTAAAAAATAAGGATGCAATAGAGAGGCATCTATATTTACAGGAGAAGAAGCTGTTTGGGTTCCAGGAGACCATCACGTTGTATGATTTGACCAATACCTATTTCGAAGGTCAAAGTAAGCGTAACAAGCTTGGAAAGCGTGGTCATTCGAAAGAAAAGCGATCAGATTGCCCGCTGGTAACCTTAGCCCTGGTGTTGGACAGCAGTGGTTTCCCAAAATGCAGCAAAGTATTTGAGGGCAATATCAGTGAAGCCGGTACCCTGGCTAACATAATCAGTACTATGGACGCCGGACGAAAATCACATGACATGTTTGATGCTTCCAAAGCCACAATTGTTATGGATGCAGGGATTGCATCCGAAGAGAATATCAAGTGGATTAATGAAAAGGAATATCCATATATCGTTGTCAGCCGACGACGGCACAGGGAATTTGCCGAGGAAGAGTCGGTAGTGGTCAAACAGGATAAAAACGGTACCGTAAAGGTGCAAAAGGTGATTGACCCTGAAAGCAATGAGGTGCAGTTGTTCTGCCACTCTGAAAAGCGTGAAGCAAAAGAGCGGGCCATCCAGGACCGTTTTACATCAGGCTTTGAGGAGGCACTCACGTATTTGGCCTCAGGTCTTCATATCCCACGACGCATGAAAAAATACCATAAGGTGTTGGAAAAAATTGGACGCCTTAAGCAACGGTATTCAAGGGTCTCCGGTCAATACCAAATCAATGTCGTTAAAGATGAGCAAACCGACAACGCTACTAAACTAACCTGGCAACGCCAAACCGACCAGGATAACCGCAATGATCTGCCGGGCGTATATTGTTTGAGAACATCCCATAAAGATTTGGACGAGAAAACGCTGTGGCAGACGTACACAATGTTGACTGACCTGGAAGCCGTATTTCGTTCATTGAAATCGGAATTGGGCATTCGGCCGGTATTCCATCAGGTGACCGAACGTGTCACCGGGCATCTTTTTATAAGTGTTCTGGCGTACCATTTGGTTCATAGCGTTCGATATCGACTGAAACAATCACAGATTAACAGTAGTTGGTCTCAATTGAGAAATCAGCTCGAAGGCCAAAACCGGGTGACAGTTTCAATGCAATGCAAGGATGGTCAAACCGTTCATATCAGAAAAAGCACACGGCCAGAACCCAGACAACAAGAAATTTATAAAGCTTTGGAGATAAGTCTATATCCAGGACCGGTGATTAAAAATATTTTTAAACAAAAGTAGTGCCATAATCAATAGATGAAAAACAATAATTTCCGTGATTACAGTAAGTTAAAATTTATAATCGAAAACTTGGGTTAGCTCATTTTTTGTAATATTTAAAATCGGTACGGCAGTCTTAAACGCTGTATCACTCTGCTCTAAAGGATTAATTATCACTTCATTAAGAAACCAAAGATTTTCAATTAATTTCCTGAGCCTGTCACTTTTATTTTGATTTATTGCATAGCTTTTTTGAAATTCATAAGCACGTCTCGATACAAGATAAGCCATAGGGCGCATTCCCATTTTCCCGGTCATGCCGCTGGCATTGGATTATGCGTGGTTGCCATGAGTTTCAAACAATTCCAACGCCCTGCTTTAAAGTATGATCGTAGCATAATCATTTTTTCTGCATTCTCCCGATACCAAAAAGTGCATGGGCCTTTAAGACGTAAATTCACCACTCTACGAATTGAACTTTCAATAGCACCGCTGCCAATAGGTAAATTCAACGCTTTTACAGTTGGGAAATCAAGCCGTCTTTCATTGCGCACAAAATAATCCCGTTCCGTCTTAATGGCCTTACTGTTTCTGCCTCGACAAAGTGTCTGGACGGCCTGTACTACGTCAGCGGCTTTTCCTTTCAGCAGGAAGCCCCGCTGTTTTGACACCCAGCGTTTGCGCTCCTTGGATGACCAAGTCTTTTTTAGGGCTGATACTTTACCCAAATGCTCCACGGCATGGTAAAAATCAAGAAGTTCATATACTCGCTGCGGAGCCAAACCCAATGCTTTGATCAGTCCGGGGATTCGATTCCAAATCCAATGTGCGCCATCTGCAACAAACAGTATTTTGTCGGACTCCTGGATATGAAGGGCATTCAAATACCCTTTTAGAAGGAGGAATACGCCATCCGGACCGCTGAAGCTGCCATCAATAAATGGTGAGAAGCTTTTTTCTTGTTTTCCCTGGGCATCCACCACATAAATAATCAAAAGTTTGGGTTCTCGCCACGCCCCACGAAATCGGGTTCTATTTTTTGGAGTTTTGGGACCTCTTTTCTTCTCCCGTAACCGTGTGCGTCCACCATCGGTGCTTATAATCACCCGTCGACCTTCAAGTGAATCGCTATCATTTAGTGGGATTCGACCCGCTTGTTGCTCGGCTCTGGCCCGTTCTGCGTACCGATAGGTAAGTTTACGGATAACCTTTATATCCAACACCATACCATGATCACAAAGCACTTGACGGACTTCGTCAAAAGAACTCAATAGGGCCGACCAGGCACTCACCATAGACGCCAAAGCTGGGGAGCAGCAATCATGGATTCCAAGAAGGATTAAACCGGCGTATGCACCTTTATATCTTTTTCGATTTCGACGATCACAGGATCGCCGATAATATCGAACACGAACATCAACGGAACTACCTGTACAACACTGAATCGAAACGGTCTCAAGCCCTTCGCTTTTCATCCGGCCCGGCCAGCTGGACATCAATTCTTTTTCCTGATCGACCTGATTATAGGAATTTAATGAGCCCTGGATGCTTTTTTTAAAAGCAAGGCACTCAGTCGATTCGTATACCCAAGTATTTCACGTTCTACCTGCTCCAATTCTTGAGCATTGCGAACCAACCTCGGATCGTCTTCCAGTTCTTTCAGGCAAGCATAGACTTCCTCAACAGTATTGCAATCTTCAGCTTTTTTCATCAGCACAGTCCATTTTTATAGTCGTCTCAACGAACAGAAACTATCACGTTTTTTGTTCTCAAAGATAGGCTTTTTTCAAACCGGGAAAATGGGAATGCGCCCAAGCCATAAGGGTTGCTATCGCTGTGAAAAAAGTTGCCAATACGGTTAATAATTCTGAAAACGATTGATCCATAGTTCCTACTTATTCCTTTTAATCAGACAAACCAGATAGCAACTTGATTTGAGGTTTTCGTTCATTTTTCATCCCTCACTTAATCTAAAAACTCCGTAATAGGGTTATGACAATCTGGATAATCTCTTTTTAAAAAAATAGGGACTAATCCTTATTTTCAATATTACGACATGAACTAAAAATCAATGGAACCAGGGGTTCTAGGAAAAGCAATCACATCCCGGATATTAGAGATCCCGGTAATCATCATCAAAAACCGTTCAAAGCCCATGCCGAAGCCTGCGTGGGGCACGGTACCGAACCGTCGGGAATCCAGGTACCACCAGTAGGCGTCTTTATCAAGGCCCATTTCATCCATGCGGGCTTCCAGAGGTTCCAAGCGATCTTCTCTCTGGCTGCCCCCGATGAGCTCGCCGATGCCTGGGACCAGAAGGTCCATGGCTGCCACGGTTTTGTTGTCATCGTTCATGCGCATGTAAAAGGGTTTGATCTCTTTGGGATAATTGATAAGAAATACCGGGGTTTTAAAGTGCTCTTCGGCCAAGAACCGTTCGTGTTCAGACTGCAGGTCAATGCCGTATTCCACCGGATATTCGAATTTTTTGCCGCTTTTTTTCAAGATATCCACGGCGTCGGTGTAAGAGAGCCGGGCAAAGGGTTTGCTGATCAGGGTTTCCAGTCGCGGCCCCAGGGTTTTGTCCACAAACCGCATGAACAGATCCAGATCCTCTTTACAATATTCCATGGCATGGTTGACCAGGTATTTCACCAATTCTTCGGCATGGTCCATATCGCCGTCAAGGTCACAGAAGGCCATTTCCGGTTCCAGCATCCAGAACTCTGCGGCATGGCGCCGGGTATTGGAATTTTCCGCCCGGAAGGCGGGGCTGAAGGTATAGACATCGCCCAGGGAGAGGGCAAACATTTCGGCTGAAAGCTGGCCGGACACGGTGAGATTGGCTTCTCGGCCGAAAAAATCCTTGGAAAAATCCATTTTCCCTTCTTTTTGAACCTGAGCCGGTTCCAGGTTCGTGACCCGGAACATCTCGCCGGCCCCCTCGCAGTCGGAGCCGGTGAGCAGCGGAGAATGCAGATAATAGAACCCCTTATCCAGATAGAAACGATGAATGGCCTGTGCCATCCGGGATCTAATCCTGAACGCGGCCCCGTATTTGTTGGTCCGGGGCCGCAGGTGGGCAATGGTGCGTAAAAACTCATCGGTATGCCGTTTTTTCTGCAACGGATAATTTTCCGGCGCAATGCTGATCACATCCACGGCCGTGGCCTGGATTTCCCACTTCTGTCCCTTGCCCGGGGATGCCGTCAATGTCCCGGTGACGCCGGCCGCAGACCCTGTGGTCAATTTTTCCACCTGACCGTATTCCGCCAGGTTGCTTCCGGCAATCACCTGGATATTGGCCAGACAGGAACCATCATTGAGTTCAATAAAACTAAAATCCTTGGCGTCCCGTTTGGTCCGGACCCATCCTTGCACAAACACGTCACCGGGTGACGCGGCCATGTCCAGCACTGCCTTTATCTTGGTTCTTTTCATTGCAATTTCCGTATTAAAAATATATAATTGTTGATTTTCAACTTAGACAAGTAAAGGTTAGAAGTTAAATAAAATCAGTATCATGCACGAGCAAAATTATCAATACATCCTTAACCGGGTCCAGACCCCGACCCGGTATTCCGGCAGTGAAATCAACGCCGTAAAAAAAGACATGTCCCAGGTAGATCTGACCTTTGCCCTCGCCTTTCCGGACCTGTATGAAATCGGGACATCCCACTTTGGACTTCAAATCCTCTATTCCATTCTGAACAACCGGAAAGATATCGCCGCAGAACGCTTCTTTGCCCCGGCCCCGGATATGGAAGCCCTGATGCGGGAAAAAAACGTACCCTGCCTATCCATGGAGAGCCGGGTTCCCCTGAGCCAGTTTGACGTCATCGGCGTCAGCCTTTTGTATGAGCTTAATTTCACCAACATCCTGACCCTGTTTGATCTGTCCTGCATCCCCTTTTATGCGAACCAGCGGGATGCCGGATTTCCGCTAATCATTGCTGGCGGCCCCTGCGCCTTTAACCCCGAACCCCTGGCTGATTTTTTTGACGCCTTTATCATCGGGGACGGAGAAGAGTCGATCATCCAGGTGGCAGATACTGTTATCCAGTTTAAAAAAGAGGGAGACGGCAACAAAAAAACGCTGCTCAGGATGCTGTCCAAAATTCAAGGCGTATACGTACCCTCCTTTTTTACCGTATCCCGGGATGGTAACGGCCACCAGATCCTGACCCCGCGCTATGAGGATCACGCACGCATCAAGCGGGCCATCGTGCCGCAACTGACCTTTAACGACTTCCCCATCTCCCCCATTGTACCCTTTGGGAAACCGGTCCACGACCGCCTGCGTCTGGAGATCGCCCGGGGTTGCTCCCGGGGATGCAGATTTTGCCAGGCCGGAATGATTTACAGACCCGTGCGGGAACGCAGCCTGGAAGACCTGCTTAAAATCACCAAGAGATCCCTGGAAACCACAGGGTACTCGGACATCTCTCTTCTATCTTTGAGCACCGGAGATTATTCCCAGCTTACGACACTCATGGAAGAACTTCTGATGCTGAGCCAGGGCCAGTGCAATGGCATCAGCCTGCCGTCCATCCGGGCGGAAAAACTGACTCCCCAGCTCATGGAGCTGATCAAAAGTGTCCGCAAAACCGGATTTACCATTGCACCCGAAGCCGGGACCCAGCGCCTGCGTGACATCATCAACAAAAACCTCACAGAAGAGAGCATCGCAAATACCGTTGAAAACGCCCTGGCCCTGGGCTGGAAAAACATCAAGCTCTACTTTATGACAGGTCTCCCCTTTGAGCAAATGGAGGATATCCAGGGCATTGCAGACCTTACCCGGCGCCTGGCATCCACCTACACCAAAGGGAAACAGATGATCAATGCATCTGTGACCTGCTTTATTCCCAAAGCCCACACACCGTTCCAGAGTCACGCCCAGATGACCCTCGAAGATACCCTTGAAAAGCTGCAGTATCTAAAAGACAACCTGCGGCACCCCAAGGTCAAGCTCAAATGGCAGGACCCGAAAATGAGTCTTTTGGAAGGGGTCTGGGCTAGGGGGGACCGGGCGCTGTCGCCGCTGCTGGTCAAGGCATTTGAACTGGGATGCCGCCTGGACGGATGGAGCGACCATTTCGATCTTGGTCTGTGGGAACAGGCCTTTGAAAGCACAGGCATCGATCCCGCCTTTTATACCAACCGCCAAAGGATACCGGGAGAACCCCTGCCCTGGGACCACATTGACGCCGGAATTAAAAAAGAATTCCTGGAAAGCGAATTTAAAAAAGCAGAACAGATGGCCCTGACAGCGGATTGCCGGGAGAACGCCTGCACCGGATGCGGCATCTGCAACTTTAAGACCATTGCGCCCGTGCTTCAAAAAAAGAGTCCCGACGGAGAACTCCTTTCAGAAGGAACCGTGGATAGACCAGCAACCACCCAGGCAGACCGCCTGCCGGACGATGCGTTTATCAAATATGAATTGAAATTTTCCAAACTGGACGACGCACGGTTTTTCGGACACCTGGAACTGGCCACCATCTTCCAACGGGCCGTCAAACGGACAGGATTTGTCGTAAAATACTCCAAGGGATTTAATCCTTCCATGCGAATGTCCTTTGCAACGGCTCTGCCCCTGGGAATGGAAAGTGAGGAAGAAATCCTTTATATCTACCTTGAAAAAGGATTAAAGCCCCACAAGATCATGAAAACCCTGAACACCCAACTGCCGCAGGGCATTGAGATTACCAACTGCGCCCTTTTCCGCAAATCGCCCCAGGCCCAGCCAGCCCCGGACAGCTATCAAATTACATTTGCAGAACCCTGCATCGGCCAAGACGAACTGGACCGGTTTCTGACCTTGCCTGAATTTATGGTTGAAGATATCAGCAAAAAGGGTAAAATTCGAAAAACAGACTTACGAAAAGCACTTTCATCTGTCCGGCTAATTTCTTCAAATTGTATTGAAATGACCCTGACACCCTATAACACACGCGTCGTCAGGCCTGCGGAACTTCTGGTCGGGGGATTTGGTGTTGATGATACAGTTGTAAAGGATGCAAGAATTAAAAAATTAAAGAGTTAACGTAATGTAGACCATAAGGATTTGTTATGCTCAAAGAGCTTGTTGTCAATTATGCTCCCCATGAAACCCGGGTCGCCCTGCTGGAAAACGGGACCATAGTCGAAGTATTTAATGAACGCAGGGATGACACAAGTATTTCAGGAAACATATATAAAGGCAGGGTCCAGAGGGTACTGCCGGGTATGCAGGCCGCTTTCGTGGATATTGGATTCGACCAGGCAGCATTCCTCTATGTGGATGACGTACTGGATTCTGCCAGCCTGAAGTTCTGCAGACAGCTGGAGCAGGACGCGGATGCAGAAGAACGGGATGACGATCTGTCCGTTGATGACATGGACGAAGAGTCCGAGTCATGGAAAGCTCCGGCACCCGAATGCGCCATCCAGGGGCTTCTTGTGGAGGGCCAGGAAATCCTGGTCCAGGTGGCAAAATCATCCATCGGCTCCAAAGGCCCCAGAGTGACCACCCATATCTCTTTAGCGGGCAGGTATATGGTACTCATGCCCACAGTGGATCACATCGGCATTTCCAGGCGGATCACCGACGAAACCGAACGGACCCGGCTACGGGACATGCTCAAAGGCCTGCGTAAAAATAATTTCGGCTATATTTTCAGGACCCAGGCCAAGGATATTGATGAAGCAACCCTGACCAAAGAGATCGAATTTTTAAACAATACCTGGGATGACATCCAGGAAAGAGATCGCACCATATCAGCCACAGCACTGGTTTACAAAGATCTGAATGCCACATTCCGGGCTGTCAGGGATCTTCTGGCCAACGAAGCGGACAAACTGATCATTGATTCAAAACACGAATATGAAAGTGTCCAGAATTTTTTAAAAAAGCTGATGCCCGATGTCAATCTCTCCGTTGAACTGTACCAGGGAAAAGAGTCCATCTTTGACGCCTACAATATCGAAGGCGACATCACCCGGGCACTGAAAAAGAAGGTCTGGCTTAAATCAGGCGGATATATTGTCATTGAACAGACCGAAGCCTTAGTGGCCATTGACGTAAACACCGGGCGCTACGTCGGCAAGCGAAACTTTGATGAAACCATTTTAAAAACCAACCTGGAAGCGGTCAAAGAGATTGCATACCAGGTGCGGCTGCGAAATATCGGCGGCATCATTATCATTGACTTCATTGACATGCGCAAAACAGCCCACAAGGACAAAGTCATGGCCCAGTTGCACGAAGCCATGAAAAAAGATAAAAGCCAGACAAATATTTTGCCCCTCACGGAACTTGGACTGGTTCAGATGACGCGCAAGCGCACACGGCGAAATCTGACCCGGACCCTGTGTGAGCCCTGTTTTTATTGTAATGGAAACGGCTACCTGCTGTCGGGCAAATCCATCTGCTACAAAATCTACAGAGACCTGGCCGCCGAAGCCAAAGATATGATGGGCAACAGGTTCACGGTCAAAGTACATCCGGAAATAGCCCAACTGTTCCACAGCAGCGAAAATCATCTGCGGGTTTCCCTTGAATCACAATTTTCAAAACCCATCTCCATTTACCCGGAACCCCATTACCATATCGAGGAATACCACATTTTTGAGTCCCTCTCCCCAAAACCTTCCAAAGGAGAGGATTGACATTAATGAACATATGAATTAAGATTCTATGTTTATTGTAGTTTAGACAACTAATATATTAACAAATCATAACAAGAGACAAGGAACGAGGATTTTATGAAACGTACTTATCAGCCAAGCAACCGGAAAAGAACCAGAAAGCACGGATTTTTGAAAAGAATGTCCACCCCGGGCGGCAAACGCATCATCAATGCCAGACGGGCCAAAGGAAGAAAAAGACTGACCACGGTTTAATCTTTTAGGGGTGTATTGAGTAACTATTCTTTACCCAAAGATGTACGGCTTCGGAAACGGGCCGAATTTTTAAAGCTTTCACGACATGGTAGAAAGATACGAACCAGCTATTTTATAGCTGCTGTTTCCAAGGGAACAGAAAAAAACAATCGAATTGGAATTACCGTATCTAAAAAAGTGGGGAATGCAGTCGCGCGCAACAGAATAAAAAGGCTTGTAAGAGAGTATTTCAGACACAGGAAAGACTTTGTATCCGGAACAAATGACATCAGCATAATTGCAAGAAAAGGTCTGACAGCACTGTCCAATAAAGAGATTTATGAAAAGCTTAATAAACTTTTTGAAAAAATTGCATTGGCTTAAATGATCAGGCAGCTGTTATCCATATTGATCAGGTTTTATCAGATTTTTATATCGCCGCTCCTGGGTGCCCATTGCAGATATGAGCCATCGTGTTCGCACTATGCCCTGGAAGCGATTCAAAAATATGGCAGCATAAAAGGCAGCGTTTTGGCAATAAAAAGAATATTGCGCTGCCACCCGTTCCGACCTGGCGGTTATGATCCGGTCCCTTAAACCAGCTTTAAAAAGACAATCTGTTAAGCGTCACCTGCCTTCCTCTTTCTTTTTACAGTATTAAGACAACCCCCTTGTTTTTAGGAGAGAAGATGGATGAGCAAAAACGATTATTTTTAGCTGTGGTGCTGTCAATTGCAGTCCTTTTGGGCTACCAGTTTTTTTTCGCCCCCGCGCCCCAGCCCGATAATCAGAATCAGGACACCCCGTCCCAGACTGTGAATGTGCCCCAAGCCGATTCTGCCAAGGTTTCGGACTTCACCCCCGATACAGAGCCTGGGCCGGCTCCGGCACCCCAGACCGAATTACGGGACTTTCGTACCATTACGCTGTCCACCCCATACTACACCATTGCCGTCAATGAGCATAAAGCTGCCGTAACAAGCCTGACCCTCAATGATTACAAAGAGACCAATGAAGCAGGATCTCCTGCAAAACAGCTGGTGCCCAGGGAACTGGCCGAGCTTTCCGGCGGAATCTTTTCCATTGATACCCCCCAGGGAAGCATTCGGGGGTTGGGCGATGCTGTTTTCTCATCCGATGCCCCCGGAACGGATATTTCCCTGAATCAGGGAGAAAAGACGATTACATTTTCCTGGACCAACCCCGACGGCATCACCGTAAAAAAAGTGCTGACCTTCAAGGCGGACTCCTACCTTATCCATTGTGACATCATTATTCAAAACGGTTCGAGCATGCCCATCAACGGGGGCATCAGTATTTCAGTTCCCGGTCACTTCAATAAAGATGTCAAGCATCGCTCCCGGTTCGCATATGAGGGGCCGCTGGCTTACATCGACAACAAGTTTACCACCATTAACCCCAAGGATATTGAAGACAAAGACACCTATTCGGGAATCGTGGCCTGGGCCGGATACACCAGCCGGTATTTCCTGACAGCGGTGATGCCGGACACCCCGGAAGACGCTAACTTGAAGCTCTCCTTTGCCAATGATGTCGTCACCAACCGGCTGGTAACCCAAATGCCCAAGCTGGATCCGGAAAAGCAAAACAAGCAGTCCTTCACCTTGTATATGGGCCCCAAAAGCCATAAAATTTTGAGCCGGTACGACAATCTGTTAAAAAAATCCGTTAATTTCGGTTTTTTTGATATTTTAGCCACGCCGCTGCTCATTGCCATGAACTTTATCCATGACATTATTCCCAATTACGGTGTGGCCATTATTCTGCTAACCATCCTCATCAAACTGGTATTCTGGCCTTTGGGTACCAAAAGCTACAAGTCCATGAATGAGATGAAAAAAGTTCAGCCGTTGATGATGGAGATCCGGGAAAAGTACAAAGACGACAAGCAGCGCATGAATCAGGAGATCATGGGGTTGTACAAAACCTACAAGGTCAACCCGGCCTCCGGATGTCTGCCACTGCTTGTTCAGATGCCCATTTTCTTTGCCCTGTACCGCATGCTATATATGGCCATTGAGTTGCGCCACGCACCATTTGTTGGATGGATTCAGGACCTGTCCGGCCCGGACCGCCTGTTTCACTTTAACTTTGCCATCCCGTTTATGGACGCCCCTTACGGAATCCCTGTGCTGACACTTCTCATGGGCGCATCCTTCCTGCTCCAGCAGAAAATGACCCCCACGGCCGGGGATCCCATGCAGGCAAAAATGATGATGCTGATGCCCATATTCATGACGGTTCTGTTTATTAACTTTCCGGCAGGGCTGGTTCTATACATGTTTGTCAATAACATCATCTCAATGGGGCAGCAGTATTACACACAAAAGATCTTAGCCTAAGGAGGGCGAATGAACCAACCTCTTGAATTTACAGGGAAGAATGTTAATTCAGCCATTGAAGCGGCCTGCAAGCAGCTTGATATTCCCCAAAAAGAATTAAAATATAGTGTGATTTCATCGGGGACAACCGGTATTTTCGGCATCGTCGGGCGCAAAGACGCCCGGATCCGGGTGACAATCCCGGCCAAGAAAACCCAGGAAGAGAAGGAAGGCATTCTCTCCATTGTGGATGAGGCGTTTGGACAGAACAAGCCCAAGCCAAAACCCAAACAAGCAGCGCCGGCCCCCAAAACGCCGGCGCCGAAACCAAAGCCGGTAAAAGAAAAAGAGGCCAAAGAGACGCCTGACGTCCAGGATAAACCACCCGCGACGACCGACAACGACCCCACACCGGAAATACCGGAAGAGGAAGATACCGGCCGGTGGGATGCCCGCCCGGCACCCAGACCTGAAAGACCTAACGCTGAAGAAGAAGAACCGGATACAGATACAGATGAATTGCCGCCGGTGCCGGTCTCCCAGGAAGCCATCGACCTGGGCGTTGAAGCGGTACAAAGAATGGCGGATCTGATCACCGAAGATGCCCATGTTGAAGCCATTACCGAGGATAACACGCTTACCCTTCAAATTAACGGCGGAAATACCGGCATTCTGATTGGGCGCAAGGGTCAGACCCTGGACGCCATGCAGTTCCTTACCGATAAAATCATCAATCGCCAGAGCGAATCCCGCGTCAGGGTCAGGGTTGACATTGAAGGCTATATGGAGACGCGCAAGGCCAATTTAAAGCACCTGGCGCTGAAAATGGCGGAAAAAGCCAAAAAAACCGGACGCCCTGCCACCATTAATCAGATGAGTGCCCAGGACCGCCGTATTGTGCATCTTGCCCTCAAGGAAGACGCCCAGGTCCGCACCCAGAGTATGGGAGATGGGTATTACAGACGGCTGGTGATTTTCCCCAAAAAACGCAACGCCTACAGGGGAAAAAAGCGGTTCAAAAAATAAATGACAGATACAATTGCCGCCATAGCCACCCCGTTTGGAAGCGGCGGTATCGGTGTGATACGAATTTCAGGGCCGCAGTCCTTTGACCTGGCCGCTAAAATTTTTTCAAAAACACCGGCCGACGGGGAAAAAAAGGCACCGCAGTTTATTTCCCACAGGGTGAGCCACGGCTTTATATGTGACGGGGGCACCACGGTTGACGAGGTGCTTGTCATCCCCATGAAAGCCCCCCGTTCCTATACCGCCGAGGATGTTGTGGAGATCCAGGCCCACTCGGGCACCATTGTGCTTCGCCGGATACTGGATCTGCTGTTCAGCCTGGGTGCCCGCCCGGCAGACCCCGGAGAATTTACCCGGCGTGCCTTTTTAAACGGCCGCATAGACCTAACCCAGGCTGAAGCCGTGGCCGACATCATCAATGCCCGCTCGGACTCATCCCTGAAATTTGCCGCCTCCCAGAACCTTGGCATGCTTGGCCAAAGTATCCGGGGTATGATATCGGCCTTGACCCAGTTTCATGCCCGGCTTGAGGCGGCCATTGATTTCCCCGACGATACCGGGGCCTTTTCCTACACCCGCCAGGATAAAACCGACCTTCAAACCATCTCAGAAAAAATTGAAGGACTTATCCAGCAGCACAAGGATGCCTGCTTTTTAAAAACCGGCATCCGCCTGGCCATCTGCGGGGAGCCCAATGTTGGAAAATCCAGCATCATGAACCGGATTCTGGAAAAGGAAAAGTCCATAATCACGGCCATCCCCGGCACCACCCGGGATCCCATTGAAGACAGTCTGACCATTGAAGGCATTCCCTTTGTCATTGTTGATACGGCAGGTATCCACCAGACCGATGACCTTGTGGAAATTATCGGCATTGAAAAAGCCAGAGACCAGATAGAAGCAGCTGATCTTGTTTTGTATGTGATTGAACCTGGAAAACCCTTTCCCCAGAAAACCGTATCAACGATTCTGCCCGAAAACAAACCGGTCATTTTGGCCATCAATAAAATGGACCTGGCGGACGAACTTGATCTGCCCCAACTGCCTGAAAAGTTTGCAGACCCAAGCCCTGTGGAAGTTTCCGCCCTGACAGGAGAAGGCATAAACGCGCTTAGAAAAAGAATTCTGGAAACCTGTATCGGTAACCTTGAAATTGGAGATGATGCGGTCATTCCCAATCTTCGGCATAAGAATGCCCTTGTTCAGGCCCTTGAACATATAACCACAATGATGGAAGGGCTTGAAAACGGCCAGGAGGAAGAAACCCTGACACTGGACGTTAAACATTGTATTGACCATCTCGGGACAATTACCGGGGACACTGCGTCTCTGGATATCCTTGATGCTGTTTTTAATAATTTCTGCATTGGTAAGTAAAGGTATACCCATGGATTTAGATAAACATTTTGTAAAATATGAAGCAGTTGTCAGCATGGTGGACCAGGTCTTTGGCCGGGTCAAAAAAGAGTATCCCAAAGAGGTATTCTGCCGGGAAAAATGCTCGGACTGCTGCTATGCCATTTTTGATCTGACCCTGATCGAGGCGCTGTATCTGAACCACAAATTTAATGAAAAATTTTCAGGTGCTGAAAAAGCCGATCTCATTGCCATTGCCGATAAAACAGACCGGGTTCTGGCCAAAATGAAACGGGACGCCTACAAAAAAGTCAAGGACGGGGCCGACCAGCTTGAAATTGTGGGGAGAATGTCCCAGGAACGGGTCCGCTGTCCCCTGCTGGGTGACAACAATCTGTGTCTGATGTACGATAACCGTCCAATTACCTGCAGGGTATACGGGATTCCCACCTCCACGGCAGGGGCCTCCCACATCTGTGGCCGGACCAACTTTGTCCAGGGAAAGGCCTATCCTACCCTGAACATGGACAAAATATACACCCAGTTACAGCTTTTATCTGCGGAACTGGTCAAAGATATTCAATCGACCAACATCCGGATGCATGAATTGCTTATCCCTGTATCCATGGCGATGGTCACTCTGTTTAATGACGAATTTCTTGGAGTGAAACAAAATGGCTGAAACACACTTCTCCCGTGAAGAGATCGCAGAAAGAAAAAAGGCTATTTTCGATGCCATGGGAAAACGGGGCCAAAAACAGATTATGAAAACGGGGTATGACAAATGGGATCCGTTCCAGGAGCCCAAAGACCCCATTGACATCCGCAAGGATAAAACCCAACGGACCTCCCAGCAGCTGATCCGGGAATTTCTCACCGCCATTGATGCGGATGAATATTCCAACAGCTATGCCCAGGGTGCCCTTGAAATGTGCCTTGGAATCATCAACGACGAAGAAAAAATCAGGGGTATGTTTGATTTTGCCTTCTGGTATGCAAGGCTGCTTGAAGAAGAGGGATATGGTTCCCTTTGACCGGCACCGCGCCCTGGAGATTTTAAGTAACTCCGAGGTACGTCTGACCGCCAGGGCTTATATCCAGGAATTTTGCCGGGAATTTTCCCTGACGCCAATGAAGGCAAAAAACGCGCTTAAATCCTTAGTTGACAGCCAGGATGTAGCCTATCAGGACCTGTATGGTTCCACCTATGTCATGGAAGGCTTTTCAAAACCGGTCCGGATCACGGACCGGTTTTTTATTCTGCCGCCAGATGTATCAAGTATTGCGGGTGCCAATGATATAGATATCCGGATAAGCCCAGGGATCTCCTTTGGCACCGGCCACCACCCCACCACTCGGCTTTGCCTGACCGCTCTGGACCGGCTGTTTTCATCGACAGCGTTGTCAGACCGGCTTCAAGGCGGCAATGCCGGGGATATCGGTACGGGTTCCGGGGTGCTGGCCATCGCTGCCTGCCTTGCAGGCATGGCCCGGTGCACGGCCTGGGAAACAGATGCCAATGCGGTCAGCGAGGCCTGTGGCAATGTTGCAGCCAACGGCCTTGAAAACAGAATAGATGTTATCCACGACATCATGACGGCCCAGGATTTAAAACTTTCCCTTGTTATGGCCAATTTGAGGTTTCCCACCCTTAAACAGATTGCCCCGGACATTTGTTCAATACTGGCTCCCGGCGGCCACCTGATTCTTTCGGGGGTCAGGGCCTGGGAAATGGATGAGCTGAAGACCCATTACAGGGAGATGGGATTTTCTTTAGACTGGGACCGGGAAAAAAAGCAGTGGGGCGCCGTAATCCTGACAAAAAGCCCTTAGAGGAATCCATGCGACCTGCCATTCCACTCCTTATCTCCATACTTCTGGTTTTAAGCGTATCCCAGGCCAGGTGTGATGTGTACAGCTGGGTAGACGAAAACGGAATCCGTCATTTTTCCAATGTCAGTTTGCCCCATGGCGAACAGGCCACACAAATCCCCGAAGCGGTCAGCGCCGCCATAGATCAATCCAATTTTAAGGTCACCAAAGTGTTTGACGGAGATACCGTGGAGGTCCAAGGAGAGGACCTTGAATTTCGGATCCGCCTGGTGGCCATTGACGCACCTGAAACCGGTGGATACAAAAGCAAGGGACAGCCCTATTCCCAAGAGGCAAAAAAAGTTTTACAGCAGCTTGTTCAGGGCAAAAACGTCCGGTTGAAACAATACGGTACCGGCGGTTACAATCGAATACTGGCGGAAATTTTTTCCCAGGGACAGAACATTAATCTGACCATGGTCCGCCGGGGGCTTGCCGAAGTCTATCGGGGCAGATTCCCCAAAACCCTTGATGCCGGAGCTTACAGGAAGGCTGAGGCGGATGCCAGGCGCAGACAAGCGGGTATATGGTCACAGGGGAAGGCGTATAAAAGTCCCCAAATATGGCGCAAAGAAAATCCAAGATAGCGTAAACCTTTATTGCAAACACAGTGAACTATTTGCCTGGATCAATGATGCAGACGGTTCATCCCTATGCACCTTTATTAAGCCGGGCATCACCGTATTTCGACCGTTGAATTTTGCTTTGTAAAGCATTGAATCCGCATCTTCAATCAATTTTTCAATATCGGCATCAGCTCCCAACTGAGCCACGCCAAAACTGGCTGTCACGCGTATGGTATGATCATTAAAGGGGATGCGCAATGCTGAAATCTGTCGCCTGAGTCTGTCTGCAAGTTCAATGGCATGTGCTTGATCGGTTTCCGGCAGGATGGCAATAAACTCTTCCCCCCCATACCTGGCAAAAATATCCTCTGCGCGTATATTATGGTGAACCAACCGGCTGACTTCCTTTAACACCTCATCCCCGCCTAAATGGCCGTAAGTATCGTTTACGGATTTAAAATGATCCAGGTCAAACATAAAAACAGACAACTGCTTTTTATGCCGGTAGGCACTTGCGGCATGGCCTTTTAGCTGGGTCTCGAACGCCCTGCGGTTATAGCACCCGGTTAACGGATCAACAGCGGCGGCATCCTTGAGCTGCTGTATCTTAATCTGCCTTGAAAGCGCCGCGCTGCAACCCTGGAGGACGATGCGGACCACCTCATCATGGAACGCAGTGATGGGCCGGCTTGGCATCATATAGAGCCTTGAATAGCAATTGTCTTCTTTATGATCGTAATGCACCAGGGAATCCAGGCTGAATTTTTCCAGACACTCTTCCCGGTCTTTATTCGCATTCAGATAGGTCAGGTCCTTGGCGTCCTGAACCTTAAAATCTTTAAGGATAATACTCTCCAGGGAGGTTTTATACATTCTGGGGTCCAGCCATACATCCACTCCGGCATTTTTTTTGTTCACAAAGGCAAAAAGCCTGTACCCAAGAATCCCCTTCAGACAGTCCGCCACCTCATTTATAATGTCAGACGGCGATGTTTTTCTATTCAAAGCGACGATATGGCGGGCCAGTTTGTTCTGTGCATGGGTCCTGTTCAGGGAAGATCCGAATACCAGGCCGAAAACAACGGATAAGCGCCGACTGAGTCTATCAAGGGGTTTATTACTCATGATTCTTCCTCTAATTTAAAAGCGTGGTTTGTATTTGAACGAAACGTCACCCATCGGGGTCGTGCATCGGAACAACTTTTCGCCTAAGCACGGACTGCCGTTCAGGCACGCGTTTCTGTTCTACATTTCTGATATAAGACAGCAACAAATATGCCACCGCACCACAAAAAAAGAATATTCATTTAAATTTCAAGGTATTAGACAAACAATCGTTTTAGCGTGAAGCCAAAGGCAGGAAAAATTTGCAGGGTTCTGTGTCAGGCCCCCGCCAGAGCCCGCCAAAGGCGTAACGCAGAAAGTTACATCTACTCAGGAAGAAGATTTCCTTGTCATCTGTTGCGTTTTCAAGTTATTAGTTGGCTTAAATATATACAAATTAATAAAACAGGCCTGGATGAATGCTGTCGTCGGAACAAAATAACACCATGTTAAATTGCCCCAGATACAGGCGATTATCACGAAGAATCAACATATTCTTACTGATTTGGGCTGCCGTATTTATCATTTTCGCGCTGTTGATCCTTTTTTTGCCGGCGCTTGCAGGCAAACCCCTTTGCCTGACTTTTTTCATGATCAACGGATCATTTATTGTCCTGCTGCTTTCATGGCTTAAAAGCGCCAAATCATTTATGCAGGAAACCGGATTGATATTATCGAAATCAAAGGATTTGATATGGGCCATAGACTCCCGGCTGAACCTTACGGTTGTCTGCGGAAACCTTGAACAGATATCCGGTAGAAACGCCATAGCGCTTCTCAATAAACCCTTGACGTCCATTTTAACCGAAGAAGCAAAGACTCAATTTAACAGGCGTATTCGTGAAAACCAGCCCTTTTCCATGGAGTGCCTTATTTGCAGCGGTAAAAATTCAACGCAGCCTGTGGAAATTATTGCCGAGCCTATCCATGGCACTGGTCAGGATACATTTTACGGGATCATACGGGATATCTCAGCGCAAAAAAAAGTGCTGGACCTTGAAAAAGAAGCAAACAGTTCAAAACAATTAAAAACCCTGGGCAAGCTTGCCGGCAGTGTTGCCCATGATCTGAACAATATCCTGGCAGGTATTGCCACCTATCCTGAAATCCTGCTCCTTGATGAAACCCTGGCCCCTAAGATCCGGGAGAGCCTGACCATTATCAAAGAGTCAGGTCAGAACGCCTCTGCCGTGGTCAGTGACCTGCTAACCATTTCCAGAGGGATCCGGGAGGATTGCCAGGTCCTGAATCTCAATACGCTGATTGAGCGGTTCATGGCGGGCCCCGAATTCAAAAAAATAAAATCCGGCTACAAAAATCTGGAAATTGAAACTTGCTTTGAGCCTGAACTTTTAACCATATCCGGCTCATACATACATATTGAAAAAAGCATTATGTATCTTCTGATCAATGCCCTTGAAGAGACTGCGGCAGAGACAGACTCCGGAACAATCTTGCTTTCAACAGCCAACTATTACCTGGCCAGCAAAACAGATGAACCCGCAAAACAAAATTCGGCTTCGGACGAGTATGTAAAGCTTGAAGTGCGGGATGCCGGCAAAAGGATACCCGAAGCAGATCTAAATCACATCTTTGATCCTTTTTTTACAAAGAAAAAAAGAGACAGATCCGGAACCGGTCTTGGCCTGACGGTAGTAAAAAATACGGTGATCAACCACCGGGGAAAAATATCTGTTACCTCGGATAAAAACGGTACAACATTTACCCTGCTGTTCCCGATTCTTCGCTCGGAGCTGCCCATGGCAGATCACACGACCTCCCTTGAAGAGATCAAAGGAAAGGGTGAAACCCTCCTGGTTGTGGATGACCTGGCAAGCCAGCGCAAAATTGCAGAAACCATCCTTAAGCATTTAGGATACAAAGTATTCAGTGTTGCAGACGGCATGCGCGCCATTGACTTCATTTTACAGACCCCTGTGGATCTGCTGATTTTAGATATGGTCATGGCGCCGTCCATTTCCGGACTTGAGACCTACCAGCGGATCAAAAAAATCCGGCCGGATCAAAAAGCCATTCTTGCAAGTGGACATTCGGAATCAGAAGATGTATTAAAAGCCCAGTCCATAGGCGCCGGCGCCTTTATTAAAAAGCCTTATACCATTTTAGATATGGGCATTGCCGTAAAAGAGGAACTTGAAAAATAATGGATATTCTAAAAACAAAAGCGGATATGCAGGCCTGGTCTGCAGCCAAAAAAAAACAGGGAAAGACCATCAGTTTTGTACCCACCATGGGATACCTTCACAAGGGACATGTTTCCCTGCTTGACCTCGGCAAGCCCCTGGGTGATGAACTGGTCCTGAGCATTTTTGTCAACCCCACCCAGTTCGGTCCCAACGAAGACCTGGACGCCTATCCCAGCAACATACAAAACGACCTTGATCTGGCCCAAAAGGCCGGTGTGACTGCGGTTTTTCTTCCAGATAAAAACGAAATGTACGGGCCGGATTACCAGACCCATGTCTCTTTGGACCATTTACCCCAATACCTGTGCGGCCGCTCCCGCCCGGTCCATTTCGGCGGGGTGGCCACGGTGGTGACCAAGCTGTTCAACATTGTCATGCCGGATGTGGCGGTTTTCGGAAAAAAAGACTTCCAGCAGCTGGCCATCATCAGACAGATGGTTGAAGACCTGGATTTTAATATTCAAATCATCGGCGGGGAGATCATCAGGGAAGAAGACGGGTTGGCCATGAGTTCCAGAAATGCCTATCTTACCCCGGAGCAGCGTAAATCCGCCGTCTGCCTTTCCCAGGCCATTGCACTTTTGAAACAAAAAGTCGCCCAGGGCGTCCGGTCTGTTTCGGATCTTGTCAGTGAGGCCCAGGCCTTTATTCACTCATTTGACCACACCCGGGTGGACTACATTGAATTTTGCAATCCTAAAACCCTTGAGCCCGTGGAAACCATCCAAGCTGAGACCCTTGTGGCCATGGCCGTACAGGTGGGAAAATCAAGGCTGATTGACAATGCCCTTATCTCGCCTGCCTGACCAATTTGGGCTCCGGCAGTTTCACGAGAACAATCACCCGGCACTTTTTTAAAAAGGTGTGACGCTCGGTTGCCCTGTCCAGGGTTTCGGCATCGGCCATGCTCATGACAATGGCGCCGGTTTTGTCCCCGGTTTTTCTCAGCGCCTTGACCACCAGTGGATTTGAACCGGCCCTGTCGGACCCAAGTGCCTGATCCATGTCACATACATAGGCGCAGACCCCATTCTGGACGGCAAATTCCCGACTGATAAAAACCGAGGAATAGATTTCCCGGCCCTGTTCACTGACAATGGTGGGATAAAGGACGGGTTCCACATTTAATTGTCTTGCATCCACAATAAGCCCGGTATACGGCCCGGCACCGGCGGGTGATGGCGGTTTGTCGCTAGTCTTCTTGGAAGCATCCGGCTTGAGTTCGTTAATCTTGGGAATCTGCCGGATGTGGTCCGGCAGCACCAGCTGGAGAAATCCGCCATGAAATTTGGCCGACACCCAAACGTCTACATCCAGGGCAGAGGTATACAACTGCCGGTGAGCCCGGGCATCCTGGGCCACCTTCTCGATCCCAGCAAGGATCGTATCATGGCTTGATGCGTATTCTCCAACGGTAAGATTGCCTGAAATTTTCATCTGTTTGAGAACGGCAATCAGATTCCGGGTCGCCTCAGCCCGGGCAGACCCGGGCATGGCAACAGCCTGGCCTTCGGCATTGATCTCAGGGGCGGCATGGCCTCTGGCCGTAACAGCCCCGGTTGTCCAGTCTATGTATCCGTTTTCAAGGACTTGACGGCAATTGCCCAGGGCATTTTGCGTACACAGGCCCACGCCCAAAACAACAATCCCCAACATCAGCATTTGGCGGAGGTTCATCCATTAAGCTCCCCGGCCTGTCAATGAACCCAAAAAATTCTGCTCAACCAGATCCGCAAGCGCTTCTATATCCTCCAACCCGAAACACGGCTTTTCTGCAGGTCTAATATCCGTATCCGTTACAAACGCAACAAGATTGGGGTCTTCAAGACACAGGGGCGCTTTATGGGGACTCTCTTTTCTGAAAATCTCAATCTTAGGAAGCGTGAAGGCCTTAAATCCTTCACCGAGAATAAGGTCCACATCACCCAGATAGTCAAAAATCTTTTCTTCGGCCGGACGGGTATCTTCTTTGACCAGGGCCACCTTTGTATCCGTCATAACAAGGGAAGCCACCGCCCCGGCATGTTTATGCCGCCAGCTGTCCTTTCCCGGTTTGTCAAAATCAATGTCATGATGGGTATGTTTCACCGACCCCACGCGAAAGCCCCGCGCAGTCAGCGTTCTGATCAGCTTTTCCATCAACGTGGTTTTCCCGGAATTGGATTTACCGACTATTAAAACGATCCTGTTTTTTTTTTCGCTGTCCATATACACAGCCTTGAATTTTTTTTTCTTCTTGTACCATAGATTAAATATCGCTAATGTATAAAGTGTACCTATAAGAAAGTCAAGACAAGGAGGATGTGATGGATTTATCTTATATTTGCGTTAACCATAATTGTTCTTTCCCAGGGACAAATCACTTTGAAGTTACGTTTAAATCAGAATACATCATGGATGAAAATAATGTTGCCAGTCTGTTTTGTCCTTTTTGCGGTGGTGAGCTGATGCTGGTACGGGTACCGGATGTATTCCCGGAAAATTTATCAAAGGACAGCACCCTATAGCCGATCTGAATCAAACATTATTTGTTTCGGGTCGGCTTAGAACATACGAATAAGCCTCACTCCGTCCAGCCGAAGTCTCGCGTTGAGGATCTGGGATCTAAAATGCGCCTGATCTTTGGCCACGGCTTCCGCTTCTTTACCCGAGATCCCGGGATTAATTTTTGAAAGGACGGACAAACGATCCTTTTCCCGGGTCAGCACCTTCTCCATTTCAGCCGAGCCGTCAAGACGATGGGTCTGGGCGGTTTTGCGGGCCAGGCTCTGACTTTTATCAAGCATATCCGGCAGTATTTCATGGACCAGCTGGGGCAAGTCCAGAAACCAGCCCGGATCATCCGGCATCAGAGAAGAGGCCCAGTCTGCAGGCAGGTCCCCAGCGTTTAGCAGGTCCCCGTTATGGTCCACCACAACACGGATGGGCTGAGCAGGCAAAAACCGCTCGGCCAAAGATGTGTTCCCATCAGGAAAATCCAGAAGGAAAATCGTTTCAAGCATCAGACCCTGCCCGCCTGTTCCCGAAAGCCTGGCCACGGAAGCCTGGCCTTCGCCCTGGGTCGTAAAATACTCCATCACCTGGCGGACAAAGGGATGATCCCAGGTTAAAAAATCAAGATCATCCCGGGCAATGGCGGTGGCCCTGTCAAAGGTAACAAATTTACCGCCGCCGCTCAGTGTGGGAAAATTTTCATCGGTCATGCGGTCGGGAATGAAAGAGACCACCGAATTGCCCTCAGCCTCCGTGATATGATCGGTTTCGATGCCGTAGAGATCCAGCAGATCCGTCATTAAATTTTGAAGATCCCGGGACTTTTCGGTTTGCTGAATCATTTGAATCAATTCATGGGCAGAATCCGGCTTAAAGGAATTTAATTCCAGGAGAATATGACGCCCCTGGTCCAGATTCCGGGTGATTTGATCCACAAAGGCGGCGGTATCATCGATCAATCCCTTTATTTTCTGTGACATGTCATCATCGATCAAACCCAAGGCCTGTTTATCCGCCTGTTCCATCAACTGCACCACACGGGTTTTAAATCGGGTATATACGGCGTGCAGGCCGTTGACATTTTCTTTAAAAAGCCCGATTCCCCGGTCATACCACAGGGCCAGAATTTCCTGGGACGTGTTGCGGACATACGGCACATGGATGACAATTTTTTCTTTTTGGCCAATGCGGTCCACCCGGCCGATGCGCTGCTCTAAAAGCTCCGGATTCACCGGAAGATCATAAAGAAAAAGGTGATGAACAAACTGAAAATTACGTCCTTCACTGCCGATTTCAGAACAGACCAGCAGTCTTGCCCCGTCAGGATCGGCGAACCAGGCGGCCTGGCGATCCCTGGTCAGCAGGTCCATGCTTTCGTCGAACCGGGCGGCATCCACGCTGACATGGGCTTCAAGCCCCTGGATCAACGCCGAGACCGTCTGCCTTGAACGACAGATCACCAGAATTTTTTCAGGCTTTAAAGAGCGGCAGAGTTGCGCAAGGCAGGCCACTTTGGGATCACCACTCAGATCCTCTTGGGCGGCGCAGCTTCCATCTAAGGGAATCAGGTTCACCTGCCTTTCAGGAAACCCTTTGATGGACCGGCGTCTGTTTCTAAAAATCACCCTGCCGGGTCCAAAGGCATCCAGCAGCGCCTGTGGGGATTCCTCCCGGTCCAATTTTTCCCGGACTTGCCGGGCCACAACTTTGTACCCTTCCAACTCTTCTACAAACGCTGAAAAGTCATGGTAACGCACCGGATCTAAAAGTTTCAGCTGGGCAAAATGGCTCTCAATACCCATCTGCTCCGGCGTTGCGGTCAAAAGCATCATTCCCCGGGTTTGGGCCTTCAACCCCGCCAGGAATTGATAAAGCGCAGAATCCTGGGCCATATGGTGGGCCTCATCCATAACCACCATATCCCAGCCCGCATTGCCCAACGCCGTTTTCACCTGATCCGAGCCGCTGACAAACAATTCGGAACAGATCCCCAGCTGATCCATAAGAAACGGATTCATGTCCGGCTCAGCCGAAATCGCCTCAGTTAAATAGGTTTGATCAAAAATTCTAAAAATCAAACTGAATTTTCGGTACAATTCAATAAACCACTGGTGCACCAGGGAATCGGGAACAATAATCAACACCCTTGAAATTTGAGACGTGACCAGCAGCCGGTGAAGAATCAGACCCGCCTCAATGGTTTTGCCCAGGCCCGTTTCATCGGAGAGCAAAACCCGCGGAAAATAACGACCGGACACCTCATCGGCAATATAGACCTGATGGGGAATCAAATCCACCTGGCCGCCCAACAGTCCCCTGGCCGGAGATGTCTGATATGCCCCCTGGGCCGATCGGATACGATATCTTAAATCAAACTTGGCAGATGAACCGGCAAGGCCTGAAAGAAGCTTGGAAAACGGCATATCCACCGCCAGGACCGATGACAGTTCATGCTCAAACAGCTGGGTGTCTCCCTGGAAATAGGTCAACAGTCCTGCGTTTTCCGCCACGTTCTCCACAGTCATCTGTGTCCCGTCTTCTCCACAGATCCGGTCCCCCGGCTGAAACCGCATCCGTTTGATGGGCGCTGCCGCCCGGCTGTATGTTCTGGAGCAGTCCGAGCCGGGGAAAAGCAAAGTAATGGTCCTTGCATCAAAAGAGTCAAGAACCCCCAACCCCAGTTCAGGTTCGGTTTCAGAAACCCATCGTTGTCCTTTACAAAAACTACTTGTCCTAGACATTTCGCTCATGCCGCGTTTAACCCACCCATATTAATTGTGTAGAAAAGTAGGGGTCTTATGCCATTCCCGCATGGGGAAGTCAAGCTCTGTTCGGAATGTTAAAAAATGTGATGCCTAAATGTTGCAAGCGTCTTTTGGCCGGATCTATTCCTCTTTTTGATCTAAAACGGATACAGTTTGAATTTTTTTGTACCTGCAAACAATAGAGAACATCCCATTTTGCCGGTGGACAAAAACCAACCTGGCTGATATGAAAACCCATTTGGTCGATAACTTCAGTGAGAAATACGGCATGATAAACAGGACCAGTGTTGAGGACCGCGACAGGTGCCTCATGGAAAAATTTCGAAACATTGTCGAGGAAAAAGAGCAAATCAGAGCGCAACGCAATGCGCAAGCGCCACAAAGACGGCCATGGCCGGTCTTCGCATTGGCAGGATTCATCCTGGCGGCAGGTATCATGTTTATGGTCTATAAAATGATTCCCGATCCTGTGATAACGGATTCCTCATCCACCCAGGAAACAGCAGAGGCCGATGCTCCGAAAGAATCTGCCCCCATGGTACCACTCACACCAACGGATGTTGACCCCCAGGTTATCCCCAAGGAGACACCGGCCCAAGCTGTTGTCTTTGAAACGCCCCCTGCGCCTGTTTTGCCGGTGGAACAGACGCCACAGCCTCCTGAAGTTGTACAACAGCCCCCGGAAAAAGCGGCACCCATGGAGACAGTTCCTAACATCGTCAGTATGCCTGACATGACCGTCCCCGAACTGATCATCTGCCGAGGCATCAAAAACAGGCAATATGTCTCTGCTGAAAATCATTTTTCCATAAAAAACGGCGCAAAACCCGTGGTCTGGACATGGATGAATGTCGAGACCGAAAAGCCGCCCCAGGAGTTGAGCCACATCTACTACCTCAACGGCAAACGATTCTGCAGGGTCATTCTTCCGGTCCCCTACGCCAGAACCCGGACCTGGAGCAAAATAACATTAAAAAAACCCACCTATGCCGGATCATGGCGTGTGGACGTTGTCAACAGCAGCGGGCAGGTTATTGCCAGAACTGATTTCACCGTTGAAAGCTGACAAAGCCTTTCAACTTTCGTTG
This sequence comes from uncultured Desulfobacter sp., assembly GCF_963666145.1. Lineage (NCBI taxonomy): Bacteria > Pseudomonadati > Thermodesulfobacteriota > Desulfobacteria > Desulfobacterales > Desulfobacteraceae > Desulfobacter > uncultured Desulfobacter sp. Next base: position 2,698,564 of record NZ_OY762614.1, read on the forward strand.
TGGATTAAGCCTGGATATTAATAAAATAGATCGGCCCATGGCTTTTAGTCATGAGAGTCGAGCATTTCAAGGAGATCTCCACGCCTGAAGGTCGCTGAAAGTTGTTGGAGAGATATTTCTCTTTCTCCGTAACAGGCTTTCAGAGCATCTTCCACTTCTTTCACAGCGTTTGCGTGATAATCCGATTGGCTATCTTCAAATTTTTGAACTATTTGCTGAAAATTGCGATGCGAAACCTCTACCAGGGTTACGCCCATGTCTGCCATGAGTTTTCTGCCAATCAACATTGAAATGTAATGCGATGCATAGGGCATAAAATCTGTTGGCGTCAAAGAAGTCGGGCGCTTCCTTTCATTTTCCACTGCCCGGAAAATCAAAACGGCCAGCAGCGCTTGGGCTGCATTCAAAGACTTAAAAATCTCTTCATAGAGTTTTCCAAAGTGTTCTTTACGCCTGAATTTTGCCTGATGTGGTCGTTGCCGCCAGATTGCCAGAACCGATTCCGCAACAATTGAACTGGTAATGACACTTGAGCCGCCACTACCCTCTTCACGCTGACGTTTGTATGTATAACCAAGATCAGCAATGCCGATCTCAAGTTGTTTTTGAACCTGGTCATTTGAACGAAGGTCCCGCAAATCAACAGGATTTTGGCTATTGGTCGCATAAGTAATGTCTTGTACAAAATCTTTATGTGTTTCGGCCAGCTGATAAATACGAACCATTACATAGGCCGATTCCCCCACTATGCCGGACAATACACCATTCAACGTTTCCTGGATCGTTTTACATGTTTGACCGCCATTGATGACCTGCATATTTTTAAGCTGTACTTTGTAGTCTGATTTTTGAAAAGCGTTGTAATCAAATTTGTCACAGACCATTGTGATGCCGTTATTGTAGAAATAAAATTTATCCGATCTTTGTGGATCACAAAGCGTTTCATGAATAGCGGTATTAACACGATTGGTGTGAAGACCTAAGTACCGACGAATATTTCTTTCCAGAAGCTTGTCGCCATGATCATTAAATAGCCTATGAATCTCTTGTACGGAAACACGGCCAACCAACACGCGCATGTAATTCATATCTTCAACGATCGCCTGCCCATTCAAGGTTAATGTGGTATCAACACTTTTGCTTCTTTGCAGTATGTTAACGATGGAGTCGTGATTGAAATGAATGAAGTCGACCTTGTCTCTATAATCTTTTTTCGCCTCATTGATCCAATTTTCGGTCTGCTCCGTCCATTGAGCGCCATTATTACATAAGATGACACGTACGTTGGGAATGTAAGCATCCCTGATAAGAGAACGGATTTCTTCTATTTTTGGTGCTATCTTTTTGTTTAACGCAACCCTACGGTAAGGGTCAAAGAGCACTTGTACAGTGTCGACAGCTTTCTGGACACCATTTTCCGGAAAATTTGCTTCACCGTCCAAATCTTTTACTTTGTATTTACCCTGGAAGATCGTGACAAGGAACTCCCCATCCTCAACCTCGCCGACATGGAGCCCATCAACCCCCGCATCGTTGCCGCCCTCGGTTATCAATTCAGCAGCATCTTCAAGAGACACATCAAGGCAAGTTGAGATGCACAACAGCACAAATGCTGCAGACTTCTTTTTGTTAATATCAGAGCCTTTCGGTAACCACTCCGGGTGATCCTCGACAAGACCGGTGACTCGCTGATCAATGATGCTGGCGTTGATGTTCATCTTTTATTTCCTAAAATGGGGTCTTACGGAAAATTACAGTTTTGATTAATAGTACACGTTAACCCTGCATCAGAACAGCATAAGTTTAAATATTCTATCTGGAAGACACTGCAAAAAAAACTATGTATAAGCTGGAATGGACGGTTGCTTTTCCTTTGATTTTATACAAGAATATCTACCATTATCGTTTTTTAAAAGGTTTCGACCAATGATCATTGATGCTCACACCCATATCTACCCTGACGATGTCGCGCATAAAGCGCTCAGTACTGTAATGGAAAACGGCAACGGGCTTGTAAGTATCCATACCGACGGGACACACAACGGCCTTATTTCATCTATGGACAAGGCAGGTATAGATTATTCCGTTGTTCTTCCTGTGGCCACCGGTGTCGGACACGGAAAAACGATTCTGGAATGGATTAAAAAAATGGCCCCGCTGTCGGAACGAACCATATTCTTCGGCTCTGTGCACCCCCATGATCCCGATTGCCGGGAGACGATCAAAGAGATGTGCAACGCAGGCCTGCGGGGAATAAAATTTCATCCCGGGTACCAGAATTTTCCTGCGGACTCCATTGAGGCGTTAAGGGCATACGAAGAGATTTTAAAAAATGACATGGTGCTGCACTTTCATTCGGGATTTGATCCCAGCCTGCCCCAGTGCGATTACACCTCTGTGGAACGATTTTCAGCTGTTGTTAAATCCTTGGGCGGTGCAAAGATTGTACTGGCCCACGCCGGAGGCATGGATGAATGGCAGAAAGTGATGGACCTTCTGGGAAACCAGGGATGTTATTTTGATATCGCCTGGGTGTTGGAAAAGATGAGAGCCGATGACGTCGCCAGGGAGTTGTACAGACAAAATGACGATTATTTCCTCTTTGGCACAGACACGCCATGGTGCGACCAGGCACATTATGTAGCGCTTATCCAAAATTCCGACACCCTGACCCCGGGACAGAGAGATAAGCTGTTCTTCAAAAATATACTCAAACTGATTGATTTGTCATGAAAACTATTTTCGAAAAGATCCAAAAATCAGCCCCATTACCCCAGCTTCCCCAGGTGATGCTGCAGTTAATCCGGGCCTGCGGAAAAGAGAAAACCGATATTGACGAAGTTACGCAAATCATAAGCCGGGATGCGGCGCTTACGGCGAAGCTGCTGACCATCATCGCCTCCCCCCATGTAAACCTGGCAAAACAGGTTACCACCATTAAGTCTGCAGTGGTCTATCTGGGACTGGATACGGTGCGCAATATCGCCATCAGTTCTTCGGCCATGCAGTTTTTTAAATTCTCCAAAGTCACGGACAATTTCAATATCAACCGGTTCTGGTATCATTCATACAAATGCGCGGTTCTGGCCCAGCGCATCGCCCGTGAAAGTAATAAGCTCAATCCGGACCAATATTTCCTGGCGGGTCTTCTCCATGATATCGGCACCCTGGTGCTCATGGCAACCTTTCCAAAACAATATGAGGAGATTGAGGCCAGGGTAAACCAGGGACAAAACGAATTCGATGCCCAGACCGATATACTCAAGGTAGATGGGCCCAAAGTCGGTGCCTGGCTGTTTAAGCAGTGGCATCTGGACCCGATGATATCTGACGCCGCTGGATGCTTGAGCCTGCCCCCGGGACATATCCAGAAATCGCCTGTCCACAGTAAAATTCTTTTCATGGCCAACCTCATGGCAGAGCCGGAAAGCACGAATGTGACACAAAGCGTTCTCTCTTTGACCGATATGCCGCCGGCCGTGTTAGATGACATCGCGGTCCAGGCCGAAAACGAAGTCCGGCAAATGGCACAAAGCATGAACCTTGTTTTGGGAGATTCGACACAAGGATATACGCTTCTGGCAGACGATATGAAAAACGTATCGCTGTGTTTCGGCACCCTTGACAACCTGCTAAAGGCAAAGGATGTGACAACGGTGCTCAAGACCGTCCAGCGGGGGCTGGAAATCATATTTCACATCCCCCGGATCTTTTTCTTTCTTCAGAACAAAGAAAAAAATCTGCTCACCGGAACCTGCGCCAAAGAGGATCGCGATTACAACGTTGTCACAAGCATAGCCCTTGCCATGGACAACACTGACAGCCTAATTGCAAAAGCCGTTAAGACAGGCAAAATTACAACCAGTATGAGCCAAGCAAGCCTTGCCGTATCCGACACCCAGATTATCCGCCTTATCAAAGCACCGGCCTTTTATGCAGTTCCCATTCCCGGACACCTGGGCTGTTCAGGTGCCATGGTGATCGGTGTGGACAGCGATCTTACCCAAACCCTGGACAAAAACAGGACCCTTATATCTCTTTTTTCCCGCCAGACAGGCATCTGTCTTGAAAATCTTGATTTCCATGAAAGGTATGCCAGGGATATCTGCGACAAAAAAATGGAAGCGTATGCCATGCTGACGGGCAAGGTTGTTCATGAAATCAACAACCCTGTTACCATCATCAGAACTTACCTTGAATCCCTTGAACTGCCGGAAAAACATCCGGCCCGGGATGATATCACCGTTGTCAAAGAAGAAATGAGCCGGGTGTCATCCCTGCTTGACGGGCTGACGTCGTTTTCAAGCCCCAGGACCGGAGGGACACTGGAAACCATTGATCTTAATGGAATGTGCCGTCGCGTGCTGGCCGTGTTGGAAAAATCCATTCTTCTGCCCAGACGGATTCGGATTCAAGCCGACATTGGTGAGGGTATGCCAAAGGCCACCCTGGACAGTAACGGACTGAAACAGGTGATCATCAATCTGGTTAAAAATGCCGCAGAAGCCCTTGAAAAAGGAGATGAAATCCAATTTAAAACAAGGCTTATTCCCGGTTCGGGCAAGGTATTAATGGATGAACAAAAAAAGCTTGCCGGCATGGCGCAAATCACCATCCAGGACAACGGTCCGGGCATCCCCTCACATATCAGGGAACGGCTTTTTGAACCCTATAATACCACTAAAACCGCCACGCCCGATTCAGGACTGGGCCTGTCCATTGTTCATTCCATTGTCACAGGCATGAAAGGCACCATCACCTGCGATAGCGCCAGGGGCAAAGGCACCCGTTTCACCATCCTCATTCCCCTGGGGCCCGATACCGTTCCCTGTAGCCTAGGCGATGGAACGATTTAAAAAATAAAATCTGTTATGATCAAAATAATATAGTTCTGTATCTGTTAACGAGATGGTTTTACTGTTATCTGTGATCAAAACGTGTAAAGGCGATTGCCGGCAGCAATAAAGAACAGTATGCAAAGGAATTAAAATGGATTATCAATCATTTCTGGCGGACAGAACCCGGCTTATGCAGACCAATGCCATCCGGGAAATCCTCAAGGTGGTATCAAAGCCCGGAATCATCTCCCTGGCCGGAGGCATTCCCTCCCCGCAGAGCTTCCCCATGGATCTTTTTGGGGAGCTGGTTGAAAAGGTGATGGCAAAGTACCAGTCCCGGGCATTTCAGTATGATCTCACCGAAGGGTTTGAGCCCCTGCGCGAACAGCTCAGTCTCCTTTTGGCCGGGCGGGGAATTGCGGCGTCAGCGGACCAGGTAAATATCACCTCCGGCTCCCAGGGGGTTTTGGATGCCATGGCCAAGCTTCTGATCAACAAAGGGGATAAGATCGCCGTGGAATCCCCCACCTATCTTGGCGCCATTTCCGCCTTTAATCCCTATGAGCCCCACTACATATCCATGGAGACGGACGACCAGGGGCTGATTCCCCAATCCCTGGATGAGACGCTTACAAATCATGCCATCAAGATGATCTATCTGGTTCCCACATTCCAGAACCCCACGGGCCGCACCCTCTCCCTTGAAAGAAGGCAGCAGATTGCCGAGATCATCCAACGGCACAATGCCCTGCTCATGGAAGATGATCCCTACTCGGCCCTTCGGTACCAGGGCGAGGCGGTACCGGCCATCAAGACCATGGCCCCGGACAATGTCATCTATGTCTCCACCCTGTCCAAGGTCTTTGCCCCCGGGCTTCGCATCGGGTTTTACGCAGCGCCTGAATTTCTGCGCCAGTGGCTGGTCCTGGTCAAGCAGGGGGTGGATCTTCACACCTCAACCTTTAACCAGGCCCTGGCGGCTGAATATCTGGAAGGCGGATACCTTGATACCCATCTGCCAAAGATCATCGAGCTATACAAACCCAGGCAAAAGGCCATGCTTGCGGCCCTGAAAAAAATGATGCCCAAGGGATATGCATGCACCCCGTCCGAAGGGGGAATGTTTTTATGGGTAACCGGTCCCGACGGCCTGGATGACCTGGCATTGTACGAAAAGGCCGTGGAAAACGGCGTGGCATTTGTGCCGGGCCGTTTTTTTTATACCGATCCGGCACAGGGAAAAGGCACCATGCGGCTCAATTACACCATGGCCGACGAAGCCACCATCGAAATTGCCGTGGAAAAACTTGCCCGGGCGGCAGAGCAACAATAAAAGCCGACAGGAGTTGCCTCACCGCCGCCAGGCGAAACGGTTCACATCACAGGCCAAGAACTTTTCGGCAGTATCGCAACTCCCCGGGATCACCGGTATGTTTGCCCGGATCATCCGACAACTTAACCGTGGGCCGGCCGTCCATATCGGCCTCAGGCTGCACCCAGGATAATTTGATCACGATATTCAAAGGGGCCACCCCCACGTCATTGGTCAAATTCGTTCCGATGCCATAGGAATCCTTGACCTCTCCCCGGCAAAATTCATGGATTTTAATGGCCCGGTCCACATCCAGGCCGTCCGAAAACACAATGATCTTGGTCGCCGGATCAATGCCCTTTTCCTTGTAATGCCGGATGATTTCCCGGGTAAAGAGTTCCGGGTCTCCGGAATCGTGGCGCACACCGGAAAACCGGCTGGCCCTGTCCTGGGAAAATGCCTCTAAAAAATTGTTCGTGGTATAGGTATCAGTCAAAGCAATGCCCAGCACATCGGGGTAAACTTTAAGCCAGTCATCCATGGCAGCGGCATTGGCGTCGGTATAATCGGTTAAGGCGCCATGGAACATAATCCATTCATGGGCCAGGGTGCCCACCGGGGCAAGCCCGTAAACTCTGGCAAAATGCACATTGGAGGTGCCTGCCATGCGATGCTGATCCAGGGCCAGAACATCCTCAAGGAAATGGGCCTGATTGGCAGCGGAAAACCGCCGCCGGGTGCCGAAATCCACAAAGGTCAGGCCGGCATCGGACATCCGTTTCGCTTTGGTCTGGTTGCGCTCCCGGATGGCCTGTCTGGACAAAATTTCGGGCGCGGTTACCTCAAAAAAAGTCTCGGAGATGATTGCCATCAGCGGCACTTCCCATAAAATGGTCCGGCTCCAAATCCCATCCACCCTGACGGAAAGCCTGCTCCCCTGCTGGGAAATTTCCACCTGGTCAGGGTCAAAACGAAATGACGCCAGGTAATCCAGGTACGTTTGGGTAAAATAGGGACAAGCCTTTTCCAGCCACACCCTTTCTTCACGGGTCAAGTGCAGGCCTGCCATCTGAGCGACCCGCTCTTTAATCAAGCTGTCAAAGCCTTCAGGGAAAGGGGTTTTCCCCCGGTTGGTCAGTTCATACCGAACCCGGGCTTCAGGATACAGCCGATGCACCGCCTGCTGCATGGTGAATTTATACAGATCATTGTCAAGTATCGTCTCAATCATGGGCCTAAACTATTTCTAAAAATTGTGTATACAATCAGTCTCGGACCGTCTCTGATATGCCACCCAGATTCGGCCAACAACAAAGTTTGAAAGATCTCTGTCGTTTACACAGGCTTTCATATAAAGTACCAAGAGGATTATTTTAGGGTATAATTTTCAAAAAGGACAGAAACTTTATGCAGATAAATACAAAAATGGAGCATACCGCCGCAATTGTTGTGGATATCCAGCCGGATTTCACCCAGGCCTTGCAGGGCAGCCTCGCCGTTGAAGGCGCAGACCAAGAATACCTTGACGCAGCAGAGACCGAAACCCGCCGGCTCAAGGCATTGGGTTACCCCATCTATGCCACCCAGGACTGGCACCCGGCAGACCATATCTCTTTTTTTTCCAACCACGACAATGCCAAGCCCTATGATCTGATCGAAATTGAAGGCCGCAAACAGGTATTATGGCCCCCACACTGCGTCCAGGAGAGTTCCGGCGCCCAACTGTTGATGGATGAATCCCTTTTTACGGCCATTGTAAAAAAAGGCATGGACCCGGCCTTTGATTCCTATTCCGGATTTTTTGACGACGGAAAAAAAGCAACCGGCCTGGCGGATATCCTCAAAGACGCAGGCATAAAAAAGCTCATCATTTACGGGCTGGCAACGGATTATTGCGTCAAGGCAACAGTCATGGATGCTAAAATGCTCGGATTTGATGTGACACTGATCGAAGAGCTGTGCCGGGGGGTTGCACCGGAAACCACAACAGCGGCATTGGAAGAGATGAAAGCGGCGGGTGTCGATATCTGCTGAACACAAACCAACAACCATGGGCTGACCACCCAGGCTCAGCCCACAATAAAAATTGAAAGATCTGAATTGGTTACCCAAACTTTCATTTAAACTGAGCTTTACGCAAAAGGGTTGGCTGATGAATAAGAAACAACTCTCCGAACGCGATATCTGTACCAAGTTCATCACCCCGGCTTTGGCCCGGACCGGATGGGATATAGCTACCCAGGTAAGAGAAGAATACCCTTTGACACAAGGGCGTATCATTGTGCGCGGCAAGCTGCATACCCGTGCCAAAAACAAACGCGCCGACTATGTCCTGTTCTACAAGCCCAACATTCCCATTGCCGTTATCGAAGCCAAGGACAATACCCATTCAATGGGTGACGGCATGCAGCAGGCACTTGGCTACGCTGACATGCTGCAGGTACCTTTTGTTTTCAGTTCAAACGGTGAAGGCTTTTTGTTCCACAATAAAATTGCCGTGGACGGCATTGTCGAACGTGAACTTACACTGAACGAATTCCCCTCCGTTGAAACCTTGTGGCAATGGTGGGCCCAACACCGAGGGCTGAACGACGGGCAAAATGCGTTGCTCCAGCAGGATTATTACAGCGATACAAACGGCAAAACGCCCCGCTATTACCAGCTGCTGGCCATCAACAAAACCATCGAAGCCATCGCCCGGGGCCAAAACCGTATTCTGCTGGTGATGGCAACCGGCACAGGCAAAACCTACACCGCCTTTCAAATCATCTGGCGTTTATGGAAGTCCAGGGCTAAAAAACGAATCCTCTTTCTTGCCGACCGCAATATCCTGGTTGACCAGACCATGACCAACGATTTCAAACCGTTCGGTCCGGCCATGACCAAAATACAGAAGCGCCAGGCCAACAAATCCTATGAGATTTACCTCTCCCTCTACCAGGCGGTTACCGGCAATGAAGAGGAGAAAAACATTTATAAACAGTTCAGTCCCAATTTTTTTGATCTGATCATCATTGATGAATGCCACCGGGGCAGCGCTGCCGCCGATTCTGCCTGGCGTGAAATCCTCGAATACTTCACATCCGCCACCCAGATCGGTCTCACGGCCACCCCCAAGGAGACCAAAGCGGTTTCCAACATCGATTACTTCGGCGACCCCATTTACACCTACAGCCTGCGGCAGGGCATCAACGACGGATTTCTGGCACCCTACAAAGTTGTGCGCATCGACATAGACAAAGACCTCACCGGATGGCGGCCCGACAAAGGCATGGTCGACAAGTACGGCAATGAGATAGAGGACCGTATATACAACCAGCAGGATTTTGACAAAACCCTGGTTCTGGAGCCCCGCACCTGGCTGGTGGCCCAAAAGATCACCGAATTTCTCAAACAGACCGACCGCTTCGACAAATCCATCGTCTTTTGCGAAAACATTGATCATGCCGAGCGTATGCGTGGCGCCCTGGTAAATGAAAACCCGGATCTGGCGGCACAGAACAGCAAATACGTCATGCGCATCACCGGCGATAACGAGGAGGGCAAGGCCGAGCTGGACAACTTCATTTTCCCGGAGAGCAGATACCCGGTCATTGCCACCACGTCCAAGCTGATGACCACAGGTGTCGATGCCCAAACCTGTAAACTCATTGTCCTTGACCAGCGCATTCAGTCCATGACCGAGTTCAAACAGATCATCGGGCGCGGCACCCGCATCAATGAAGACTACGGCAAATATTATTTCACCATCATGGATTTTAAAAAAGCCACCGAGCTGTTTGCCGACCCGGATTTCGACGGTGATCCGGTACAGATCTATAAGCCCAAGGGGGATGAGTCTCCGGTTCCGCCGGATCTCCCGATAGAAGATGAAGGCGGCAGTGACATCACCTACCCGGAAACCTCCGACGATCCGGGCTGGACCGGTGTGGCCGACCCGCGCCCTGGAGAAGAGGGAATTGGCGTTCGCCGATACGTTGTGGCGGATATAAAGGTTGAGGTGGCTGCCGAACGGGTTCAATACTTTGATGAAAACGGAAAATTGATCACCGAATCCCTCAAGGACTACACCCGAAAGGCATTAAACAAAACATACGCATCCCTTGATGATTTCCTTGGCCGATGGCGCGGCAGCGACAAAAAACAGGCCGTTATTGACGAACTGCTGGAACAAGGCGTATTCTTCGACGCCCTTGCAGATGAGATCGGCAGACAATCGGGTAAAGCGTTCGATCCCTTTGACCTGGTCTGTCATGTGGCCTGGGATATGCCGCCCCTTACCCGGAAAGAACGGGCAGACCAGGTAAAGAAACGCAATTACTTTACCCGGTACGGAGAACAGGCGCGACGTGTTCTGGATGCCCTGCTTGACAAATATGCCGATGAAGGCGTGGCCCAGATTGAAGAGACACAGATTCTCACCATTGCCCCGTTTACCCAATTCGGCACCCCGTTGGAAATCATCCGCCTCTTTGGCGGTCTGGATCAGTACCGGCAAGCCATTAACGAACTTGAGCAGGCATTATACAGCGCCTGACAGCCATGGGCTGACCTGACCACGCAACGGCCGGACACAGCCCACAACGAAAGTTGAAAGATCTGTGCAGGTTACACAGACTTTCTTATAAAAAAACCGGAGAAACATTACATATGTCTTTGACAACCCTGGTCAAATCCATCCAGGACATCATGCGCAAGGATGTCGGTGTCGATGGAGACGCCCAGCGCATCAGCCAGATGGTCTGGCTGATTTTTTTAAAAATTTTTGATGACAAGGAGCAGGAGTGGCAGCTCACGGTGCCCCACTACGTATCGCCGCTGCCCAGCCGTTTCCGCTGGGCCAACTGGGCCAAAAACCCGGAAGGAATGACCGGTGAGGAACTGGTTGATTTTGTAAACAACGATCTTTTTCCGGCACTGAAAAATCTGGCCACCAAAGCCGGTGTCTCCGACCGCGGCAAAGTGGTGGGGTCGGTATTTGAGGACGCCTACAACTACATGAAGTCCGGCACCCTCCTGCGCCAGGTGATCAACACCATCGAAGAGAATCTGGACCTGAACAGATCCCAGGACCGCCACCTGTTCAACGATATCTATGAAAAAATTCTGGCCGACCTGCAATCTGCGGGCAATGCGGGTGAATACTATACCCCCCGGGCCGTTACCCAGTTCATGGTGGATATTCTGGATCCCCAGCTGGGTGAAACCATCCTGGACCCGGCCTGCGGCACCGGCGGGTTTCTCACCTGCGCCATCAAGCATCTGGAAGGGCAGGTCAAAACCGCCGACGACCATAAGCTGCTGCAGCGCGCTATCCGGGGCGTTGAAAAAAAGCCCCTGCCCTACATGCTGGCCATGACCAACATGATTCTGCACGGCATTGATGTGCCCACCAGCATCCGCCACGACAACACCCTGGCCAGGCAGCTGCAAAGCTACACCCCCAAAGACCGGGTGGACATGGTCATCACCAACCCGCCCTTCGGCGGCGTGGAAGAGGACGGTATTGAGTCCAATTTCCTGAAAAAATACCAGACCCGGGAAACAGCAGATCTTTTCATGGCCCTGATCATGCACCTGCTCAAACACGGCACCGGCAAGGCTGCCGTCGTGCTGCCGGACGGCTTTCTCTTTGGGGAAGGGGTAAAGACCACCCTCAAACGGGAACTGCTTGAAGGATTCAACCTGCACACCATTGTGCGTCTGCCCAAAGGGGTGTTCAGTCCCTACACCGGTATTGCCACCAACATCCTCTTCTTTGAAAAAGGCGGACCGACCAAGACGGTATGGTTCTTTGAGCACCCCTATCCGAAAGGCTACAAATCCTACTCCCGGTCCAAACCGTTGACCATTGCTGAATTCGATCTTGAAAAAGCGTGGTGGGGCGGCGCTTCCCGCCGTGGCCGCAAAACCACCGAGCATGCCTGGAAAATCCCGGCCAAGGAGTTGACAACTCGCAACTACAACCTTGATTGCAAAAACCCCTACGAAGAAAAAGTCACCCACCGTGCCCCCCGGGAGTTGATGGCCGAATATCAGGAGATCGTGAAAAAACTCAACAAGGCACAGGCTGCATTGAAAACTGAATTAATGGCCTGCCTTAAGGGAAACCCATGAACAATACCCATTTAACAACGGCTGAATACCGCGACTGGATCAAAGAGATCAAACATCGGGTACGGCAGGCGCAGGTAAAGGCAGCGGTACAGGTCAATACCGCTTTGCTGACCTTTTACTGGGAGCTGGGTACGGATATTGTGGAACGCCAGAAAACGGCCAAGTGGGGCAGTGGATTTTTGAAACGGCTCAGCGCGGATCTGATGGTGGAATTTCCCGATTTAAAAGGGTTTTCATACAGGAATATAAAATACATAAGAAGCTGGTGTCTCTTTTATTCAGAAGGGATTGCCAATTGAAAAGCAGGCCGAGCCCCCAATCGCCGGCACAGAAAAAAGGCAACAAGCTGTTGCCCAATTGGTGCAAATCCCATGGAGCCATAATCTGATCATCATCTCCAAGTGCAAAGAGATCACGGAAGCGCTCTATTATGTTAACAAGACAATGGAGCATAACTGGAGCCGCAATGTGTTGACGCATCAAATTGAGAGCGGACTGTATCAGCGAGGAGGAAAAGCCGTGACCAATTTTGCAAAGACGCTGCCCGCCCCGCAGTCGGACCTGGCCCGGGAATTGATTAAAGATCCCTATAATTTCGACTTTTTGGCGCTGACCGAAGACTATAACGAACGGGAACTGGAAAAGGCTTTAACCGACCATATCACCAAATTCCTGTTGGAGCTTGGTGCCGGGTTTGCCTATGTGGGCCGTCAAAAAGGGATTCAGGTGGGCAATCGGGAGTTCTTTCTGGACCTGCTGTTTTATCACACCAGACTGCATTGTTATGTGGTGATCGAACTGAAGACCGGCGAGTTTGAACCGGAGTATGCGGGAAAGCTAAATTTTTATTTAAAAGCGGTGGATGAACAAATCCGCTGTGAGCGGGACGAGCCGACCATCGGCATCCTGCTGTGCAAATCCCGGGACAAGGTGGTGGTGGAATATGCCCTGAGTGATATCCATAAACCCATGGGTGTTTCACAATATCAGCTCACCCGGGCGCTGCCGGACAATTTAAAACCGAGCCTGCCCTCCATTGAAGAACTGGAAGCGGCATTCGGCAATTCAGAGGACGATGATGAATAGAGAAACCGCCACCCTGCTTGAACAGCACTTTGACACCGCCTTTGCCGCGCCTGACGGTGTTGCCAAATTGCGGGAATTAATCTTAACTCTTGCCATGCAGGGTGGGTTGGTGGAGCAGGACACCAATGATCCGCCTGCTGGCGAACTTCTGAAAGAGCTCAAAGCAGAAAAACAGAAATTAATTAAAGAAAAGAACATCAAAAAATCCAATCCCTTGCCAACCATTAATTCAGAGGAAATCCCTTATGCACTGCCGCAGGGGTGGGAGTGGGTGAGGTTAGGAGAACTGATCGAGCTCATCTCCGGCCAACACCTTACTCCAGATAAGTACAATGAAAACGGAATTGGTCATCCTTACTACACTGGCCCTGCTGATTTTGGAGCAATGCATCCCCATGCGTCACGATGGACAAACATTGATAGGGCTATGGCTATTAAGGACGACATCCTTCTCACTGTAAAAGGTGCGGGAGTTGGTAAAACAAATATATTATCAGACGAGACGGCGGCAATCAGCCGCCAGCTTATGGCATTGCGGGTTACCCGAATCAATCGTGACTATATTTTGAGGTTTCTTGATACTATTTTCTATGAACTCCAAGCCTTAGCGGTTGGTATAGCTATCCCTGGGATTAGCCGAAATGATGTATTGTTAAGAAAAGTTCCTCTGCCGCCGTTACCAGAACAACACCGCATTGTCGCCCGCATCGACCAATTGATGTCACGTTGTGATGAGTTGGAAAAGTTGCACAAGGAGAGGGAGGAGAAGCGGTTGGCTGTCCACGCCGCTGCCGTCAGAGGACTGCTCGACGCTTCGGATGACTCGGCCTGGGACTTTATCGAACAGCACTTCAGCGAACTCTACACCGTCAAGGAAAACGTCGCTGAACTGCGCAAGGCCATCCTCCAGCTCGCTGTCATGGGCCGCCTCGTTCCCCAGGACCCCAATGACCCGCCCGCCGGCGAGCTGCTGAAAGAGATCAAAGCCGAAAAGCAGCGATTGATCAAAGAAAAAAAAATAAAAAAGTCCAAACCACTGCCTTCCATTAAGCCAGAGGAAGTTCCTTTTAACCAGCCACAAGGGTGGGCATGGGTAAGGTTGGGTGATGCAATGATAAAAATAACTGACGGAACTCATCACTCACCACCAAATAACGAAACAGGCGATTACTTATACATTTCCGCTAAAAACATCAAAGAGAATGGGGTCTTTTTGAATAACGTAACCTATGTAACGAAAGAGGTTCACAACGAAATTTTTTCCAGATGCGATCCTGAATTCGGTAATATTCTGTACATTAAAGACGGCGCAACAACAGGAATTGTTACCATAAATAATTTAACACAACCGTTTTCTATGCTTTCCAGTGTAGCCTTACTCAAACAGCCTCAGCAAATGAACAATTATTATCTCTTATTTACTCTCAGATCACCGTTTTTCTATGAAGAAATGCGAGCAGGAATGACTGGGGTAGCCATCACTCGTGTTACTTTAAAAAAATTACACGATGCTCTTATTCCACTCCCCCCACTTCCCGAACAACAGCGCATTGTCACCCGCATCGACCAGTTGATGGCCTTATGCGACAGGTTGGAACAGCACATTGACGCAGCCACCGGCAAGCAAACCGAACTTCTCAACGCCGTGATGGCTCAGGTATAGGCCAAAAGATAATCAATAAACGCCTGGTTGGCCCGGGACAGATGACGGTTTTCCTTCCAGGCAATATCAAGGTCAAGAAAAAAAGGGGGCGAAAAGGAGACTGCGGCCAGATCTTCATCTGCGGCAGCCACCATTTTTAAGAAGGTGGAGATCCCCATACCCTTTTTAATCAGGGAGCGAACCAGAGAAAATAGATTGGTTTGAAATACAACCTCCGGGGTATATCCGTTTTCTTTGATCAAATCATCCATCAGCTCGCGCATGTAATATCCGGGGGGATACATAATCAGGGGCTGTTGAAAATATTCGTCAATGGTGATGGATTTTTTGCAGGCAAAGGGGTGATTTGTGTCAACCACGGCCACAACCTCCTCGCGCAAAAACCGCTTGTGGCCGATGCCGTGGGCAATTTTGTACCCGGCAATCACCCCGATGTCAATTTGTCCATGGGCAATCATCCGGTGAATACTGGCGGCCCCGTCGCCATTCACCGCCACGTTTATTCCCGGATAACGCGCCTTAAACCCCATAATAATTTTCGGAAAAAAATGGGCGCTCATCATGGGCGGGATGCCGATTTTAACCTCCCCGCTTTCTAATCCCTTAAGCTCGGCCATCTCTGCTTCTGCCGCTTTGAAATTATCAAGAATCAGGTTGGCGTGGTTCAGCAGGCGCTTTCCCTCCGGGGTTAAGGAGACGGTTTTCTCCTGCCGGTTGAACAACGTCAGGCCGATCTCTTCTTCAAGTTTGCGTATGGCGATGCTGACGGCGGGCTGGGCAATGTGCAGCTGTTCCGAAGCCTTGGTGAAGTTCCGGCACTGGCAGACGGCTTTGAAAATTTGCAGCTGGCGGTCATTCAAGATGCACAAATAAAATAATTATATGGTTAAAATAAAAACAATATATTTTACTTATGATCCTGGGGCAAGTATTTTCCTGTCCAGGCATTAGATAGACAACAACAGCCCCAGGGGAGGTAAAATGGACGAGACAAAATTCATGTATAAAGGCAGCCGCAGATACTATATGGCCAACCTGGCGCTTTTTCTGGCCGGATTTGTCACCTTTGCCAGCCTCTATGACTTTCAGCCGCTGTTTCCCAATCTGGTCCAGGCATACGGTATCACCCCGGCCATGGCCAGTCTTTCGCTTTCCGTTGCCACCTTCTCGTTGGCCTTTACCCTGCCGTTTTCAGGTTCTCTGTCCGATGCGGTGGGACGGCGGCCATTGATCATTATTGCCTCAGTTCTGGCGCCGGTGCTGGCCTTTGTAGCTGCGGTCCACCATGCGTTTTCAGGTATGCTTTTGCTGCGTCTGGGCCAGGGCATCATCCTGGCCGGTGTGCCTGCGGTGGCCATGGCCTATCTGAACGAAGAGACCGAGCCCAAGGCCCTGGGTGCCGCCATGGGGCTTTATATTGCGGGCAACGGCATGGGGGGTATGTCCGGCCGAATTCTGACCGCCTGGTTTACGGATCTGATGGGATGGCGGTGGGCACTGGTAGCCATATCATTGCTTTGTTTTGTGTGTGGTCTGATGGTCTGGGTCTGCCTGCCGGCTTCGCAGAATTTCTCCGGCAAACCCTTTAAGCCCAAGGCGCTGCTGGTCTCCATGGCGGATCATCTAAAAAATCCCGGACTGCGAAGATTGTATCTGATCGCCTTTTGCTGCATGGGGGGTTTTGTCACCCTGTACAATTACGTGACCTTTCGGCTGCTGGGTCGGGATTTTGGCCTGAGCCACACCCAGGTGGGTTTTATTTTTCTGGCCTATGCCTTTGGATCGGTCAGCTCCACGGTGATGGGCAACCTGGTAAATACCTACGGACGGCGGCGGATTCTATGCTCGGCACTTGGGATTATGACCGCAGGACTTGTGCTGACGGTCTGCGCGTCCTTATGGATGGTGATCGCGGGGATTGTGCTCTTTACCATCGGGTTTTTCGGGGCACATTCCGTGGCTTCGGCCTGGGTGGGACGGCTTGCCGCCCATTCCCATGCCCAGGCCTCATCGTTGTATCTGTTTTTCTATTATCTGGGATCAAGCATCTCGGGCACCATCGGCGGCACCATTTATCATGAATGGGCCTGGCCGGGGGTAGTGGCACTGATCCTGGTTCTTTTATGCATCGCTTTTGTTATCTGCCTGGGGATTCAATCTGTATCGACCCGCCAAGAGCCGCTTTCCCCACTTGTTCCCTAACCTGACCGGCCCATTTTGGTGAAAATCAATCAAAAAAATGGGCCTATGGATTATCCTAATCTGCCCCATTTGTCGCGAAAAGATCGTAATTAAATTGCGTTGACATGAACAAACTTAGTACGATATCTTAAAGTCAATCACAGCGTTATCATCGCTTATTAATCAAAATTTAATTTTACAAAACAACGAAAATTGGATCACCCCTATAGTCCTAAGATTACTCTCCATTAGGGGCTTCCTTTTTTGAGGGAAAAATTATGGTCTCAGAGAAATCCGGGCGGCGGACAAGTATTTTGTTTAAGACTTCGTCTGTCTGCGGCATCATTATTCTTATCCTTTTAGCATTCAATAGTTTCCTTGCGATCCGGCTTGAATCCAGCCTGACCGATAATATGATACAGGTGTTTTCCTCTAACCAGAAAACAGCCTTGGAAAAGGCCACCGAGCGGATGAAAAAATCACTTGAGACAGATATGAAGGTCAACCTTGAAATCTGTACGAGCGTGACCCGGGGATTTTTGTACAACTTCGATCAGGAGGAGCTATTCAAGCTTTTATCCAGTTATTTAAAGCTGGACGGCATTGTCGCCATCAAGGTCCTGGACGCCGACAATAAGCCCTTTGGAGCGGCCTGGAAAGCCCCTGCCATCACAATGGGAGAGGCGCTTCCGGACACGGCCAAGGTGGACGAAAAATTGTCCATTGTGCAGGATGCCCTCCAGGACGGCAATAAGGTGGGCAGCGTCCGGCTCTATTACACAGATGCCCTGGTAAAGGAAAATATCAAAGACCGTGAGACCAATACCCAGGGACAAATTCAGGCCTTCAAAACCATGGCCCAAAAAAATATCGGCACAGGCATCAAACGACAAATCGCTATTGCCGCCGTGATTATCGTGGCTCTGATCGTCACGTTGGTGATCTGCCTGAGAATCTTCGTGATCCGGCCCATTAACGGCACCATTGCCATGATACGGGACATTGCCCAGGGAGAGGGGGATCTGACCCGGCGCCTAAAGAGCAGGAGCCAGGATGAAATCGGGGAATTAGCCACCTGGTTTAACCGGTTTATTGAAAACCTCCAGAATCTAATCAGGGATGTGTCGGACAATGCCACTACAATAAACCAGGCATCCACGGAATTTTCTTCCTTATCGGAGCGTATGAACAGTCAGGTCGAAGGACTGTCTGACCGATCCGTCACCATAGCCCGGGCCGCAGACGATATGAGTTCAAACATGACCTCTGTGGCGACGGCCATGGAAGAGGCCTCATCCAATATCACCACGATGGCCACGGCCTCGGAAGAGATGTCGTCTACCATCAACGAAATTGACCGCAATGCAGAAAAAGCAAAAAACATTACGAACAACGCTGTTTCCCAAACCCAGCAGGCTGCCGATGAAGTCAACGAACTGGGTGAGGCTGCGGAAACCATCGGCAAGGTGGTCGAGACCATCAACGATATTTCCAAGCAGGTTAATCTTCTGGCCCTGAACGCAACCATAGAGGCGGCAAGGGCCGGTGAAGCCGGAAAGGGTTTCGCCGTGGTCGCCAACGAGATCAAGGGACTGGCCGGCCAGACCTCCGAAGCTTCGGATGCCATCAAAGAACAGATTTTGGGCATTCAGGAGTCCAGCGGCAAGACCGTGGAAGCCATTGCCGGCATCTCAGGCATAGTATCGGAGATCGATACCATTGTGGCCACCATTGCCACGGCGGTGGAAGAACAAACCGCAGCCACCCGGGAAATTTCGGAAAATATTGCCCGGACGTCCGCGGGCATCATGGAGGTCAACGAGAATATTTCCCAAGGCTCTTCAGCCTCCCAGGAGATGGCCGGAAATATCGGGGAGATCAAGGAAAGCGCCGGCAGCCTGTCCTCTTCCAGCCACAACGTCAAAACCAATGCAGACAACCTCTCTGAGCTTGGTGATCACCTGGCCGGCTTGATGGGGAAGTTCAAAGTTTAAGAAAACACCCTTTGCAGCAGTCTTTTTTAGCCGGTACCAGGCAAATCCTTTGCTGGTGCCGGATTCAAAATATATTAAACAACAGGAGATTCAACATGAAAAAACAAGTGATTTTTGGTTTCATCCTTTTATGTCTGACCGTGTTTCCCGCCCATGCCCAGGACCTTGTGATCGCGGTAGATAATGCCAATCCGCCTTTTATGTATAATGACGGCGGGAATGCTGCCGGCCTGTACCCTGAAATGCTGACAGCCATTTTCTCCAAGATGAATGTGCCGGTCACGGTGTCGGCCTATCCCTGGAAGCGGGTCCTGAAAATGGGAAAGGATGGTGATGCCGGCATAGGGGGGATTTACAAAAATCCGGATCGTCTTAAAATATTTGACTATTCCGACCCGATATTTTCAGAGAGACTGGTTCTGTTTATCAACAAGGACAAGGCGTTTGAGTATTCCGGAGTAAAAGGTTTGTCCGGAAAAAAGGTGGGAATTCTGCTTGGGTGGAGCTATGGGACAGATTTTGACGAAGCCAAGGCCCAAAAGGCATTTACCGCCGAAGAAGGGAAGTCTGACGAGGCCAACTTCAAAAAGCTGACCCAGGGCTGGCTGGACGGTGTGGTGGCCATTGAATTAGCCGGGCAAAAACTGATCGCCCAAAAAGGCCTCCAGGACAAAATAGTCATGGCCGAGACCCCGGTGGCCATCAACGACACCTACCTGGTATTCGCCAAAAGCCTGGATAAAACATCACTTCTGACGCAATTCAACACGATGTTGGCCGGGATGAAAGCCGACGGTTCCTACGACGGCATTATCAAAGGAGTAATCTCAAATTAATCCCACTAACGACCATGGGCCGACCGGGTCTATCAACAGCCAGGCCCGGCCCACAATAAAAGATGAACGTAATTTTTGTAGGGCAATCCCTCTGTGGTTGCCCTCGTTAGGGCAGGCACGGGGGCCTGCCCTACAGCGGTCGATGAAAGCCGTTTAAACACCCGCTACTTAAAACTGCGTTCAAACAGTTCCTTCATGGCAGCGGCGGCATCCTCGGTGAGATTGCGGGTACCGGTACCGGCAAACGTCTTATGGTGAATCACGGGGGTGGCCATCTTCCAGTCATTATCCACCCATGAAAACCAGGCTTTCCGGTCCTGCTCATAGACAAATATCGGCCGGTTGAACAATTTTCCCAACTCCACACCCCAGCCGGTGCCGCCTTTAACAGTCTTGTCCGGCAGTATCCACCCCACGGTGAAAATCTGATACCCGTTATTGACCATATGAAAAATGGACTGAATAACCTTTCTGATTCTATTGCCTTTGGAAAAGGATCTGCCCAGGCGGGTGGAGACGATATCCATGGAGATATTTCCCTTTTCAAGCTCTTCCTGGTTCAGCAGCCTCACGCCGGTATCCCTGTCAAGCACATTTCCTTCAAAGGAAAAATTGACTTCCTTGACGCCGTATTTTTCTGCAAGTTTTCCAAATTCGGCTTCAGCGCCCCTGTGCCCGCCGCTATAGAGTGTAAATTGAGACGGATCATTATTCATGGTTGTTACTCCTCACATTAAAAGTTCACCAAATCAAAAAAACCAGATTAGATTTTCAATTGAATTTACGTTTCGACAGATAAAAAATTGATCATATAAAAATCGACTAAGATAAGCAAGCTGGAACCTGTGTCAAGACAGAGATTAAAAAAACATTAATTTGATAACCGTCCCGAAAACCTAGGTTACAAACCCGGGCTGCCATGGTAGACTAAGGTGCTTTAATTTTGAGGCGTCGTAAAAAATCTCCGTATCGGGGAAAAATCTTTCCACCATTTTAAAGAAAATAAAGAGGTCGTTTCTGTGAAATCAAAAGCCCTTGAAGTCAACCTTTCCGATACCCGGGCAGATGTCACCATTGATGATCGGTATCTTCTGCTGCTTGACTTTTTCAAAGGATATGTCGGTATTGTCAACCGCCTGGAAACATTTTT
This sequence comes from uncultured Desulfobacter sp., assembly GCF_963666145.1. Taxonomy (NCBI): domain Bacteria; kingdom Pseudomonadati; phylum Thermodesulfobacteriota; class Desulfobacteria; order Desulfobacterales; family Desulfobacteraceae; genus Desulfobacter; species uncultured Desulfobacter sp. Next base: position 2,719,741 of record NZ_OY762614.1, read on the forward strand.
AAAGGAGTTATCCCATCCCTACCGGAACTGGGCCTTTATTGTCAATGAATCCAGGCATTTTTCCCTTCACTATTTTCATTTATATACCAGTGAGCCCGACGGCCGGAAGGTCCTTGAGCTGCTCTGTGATATTCTAAACTCGGCATTTGAATCCGCATCTGATTCCGAAATCAAATCCAATGCGGCGGACAACCTCATGCAGATCCTGCACTATATAGCCAAATCAGGCCCCCAGGGCCTGAAGGCTTACACAGGGACACTGATCCATGAAGTCGAACGTATTTTAGCTCTGGGGGAAGAAGATTTCTTCTTTTTTGTCTGCTCCTATTACCAGCCCGACGCCTTGGTCAATCTGATGACCCAAAAGGATACCCTCCCGGACGATGCCGGTTTACGATCTGCCTTAAATAAATTTTTAACGCGCTTTTTTGAAGTCTCGCTTGCATTCTGGCTCCGCCAGGGCGACCCTGTGGCCTGGATGAAAAGCAATATAGATGAATGGCGGGGCGGACCGGATATGCTCACGCTTTTAGCACCGGTATCCCGGGAACGGATTCAGGAACAGCAACAGACCCTGGCCCGGATAAAAACCATGCCTTGCGACAGCATGGAAGCCCTATCCGCCCTGGTGAAACTGACCGGCCACAGGGACCACATCAAACGGTTCAGGGAAATTCCCCGGCAGATTTTTTCTTTTGCACCGGAGAAAGTGTATGGGAAATATGTTAAGCTGACCTTTCTATTTTATATTATTCATGCGCCGGGTCTTTCCATCATACACAGGGAAGCCCTGGGCGATATCCACCGCACCCTGATCACCCTGATCGGAGAACGCGGAGACTACAAAAAGGACATGGTCATTGTTGACCAGACCTTTGCCCTGCTCAAAGAGCACAAAGGACGGTATCCGGAAACCGTACTGGAATGCATCCATAAAATTGGGGATGCCGTATACAATACCGACGAAGTCGAGCTGATCAACCACTTCATTGACCGCTCCGTGGACCATGGATTTCAGTTCCCGGATATCGCCGGCACCGGAGAAGACTGGCAGATCAAATGCAATGTGGCCCATGTGAAAAATATCCGGGTATTTCTCACCCTGGTGGCCCGGCACCCGAAAAAATCCAAACGCCTGCTGTCGGCACTGATCACCTCCCTGGCCGTGGGCGGGGTCTTTATCCGGGATACGGACCTGTTTCCCCGGGACGTTACCAAATTTCTCAACGCAGACATTGCCCCGGTGTACAACCTGGTCAAACAGCTGGCCCGACTCCTGCCCACCTTTTTCAATGAGATCGGCGCAGAAGGAGAGCTCCGGGATATTTCCACCCGCCTGGATGAATCGGTGTTTCGCAGGGATCAGCTGATCCATTTTTTGCGCAAACAATGCCATGTGGAAAGCTCATCGAGAATCGTGGAATTTATCCGGGAAGTGATGATGTTCTGGAAAACCCTGGATAAAACCCCGCTTAAGCCTTACCTGCCACCGTCCATCTATAATGATATCCAGACCAGCGGAAAATACATTGACGGCCCCCATGCCGTTTTCCGCACCCTGACCCAGGCGAAGCTGGAAACACCGGCGGATTTCCTTGCCGCCTCAAATGCGGACATTGAGGCCGTCATTGATAGGACAGAAGACGCAGCAGACCTGGACCGGGAACGGGTTAAACTGATTATCCGCTTCCACGGCCTGCTCAATGAAAAATACGGCATTGACAATCTGGATCTTGAAAACTATGTCAAAACCCATATGTCCCAGGGACTGCCCGACCTCAGGGATATCCTCCATGCCCTGGAGGAAACAGAGCCCGAAAGCCGGATCGGCGGACTGTTATCCTATATGGCGGAATTGAAAAACATTATTTTGTCCAAGGAAAAGTTTGCCGTAAACGAATCCATCTACCACAAACGCCACATTGCCGTTGATATCCCGTCCATGTACGGGTCATACAGTGAGGCCAAATTTGATGCACTGGGCATGACCCTGCGACTTGAAAATCTGATCAATGTGCTGTTTGAGGACCTGATAGACAGTATTGACCTGCGCTTGATCACCAAACCCACCTTTGTGAAGATCTTTTCGGTCCTGACACTGTTCCGGCAGGCCCTGGCCCTGGACGGCATTATATCCAACAAGCTGGATACCCAGCTCGGATTTTTAAAATACGCCATCAATATCACCACCTGCTCGTTTACCCAGTACCTGGATATTTTCAAAGGCTTTACCCGGGCGGTTGCCGATGCGGTCAACGACCATTTCAACAACCTGCACTCCCTGAATCTGAGCAACCTGGAGAACCGTATCGGTCTGGAAAACATACTTGAAAAATATTTGCCGGACGGGTTTGATCCAAAGGCCGATATGGCCAACACACCGGCAGCCGTTAAAATGGCAAAAAAACTGGACCAGCGGGTGGCGGACATTTTTTTCCGGGACCGGATTGCCACATCCCTTGGGCTCCAGCAGCTTGATGTCTTTTTAAACCGGATTTTAAATACCCTGTTCCGCCAGTCCGAACGGCTGACCCAGGATGAATTGTCAGCGCTTCTCAACTACGACCCCAAGGCTGCGGTCTGCCCCATTGATGCCGGAGAGCTGTTCAGCAACAACATCATTTACCTGGGCAACAAGGGGCTGAATCTCATAGAACTCAAGCGGCTGGGCATTAAGGTGCCCGACGGATTCATCATCACAACCGAAGTATTTAAATGCCTGGATCTCATCGACAATTACATCCCGGCATCGGTCAATTTCCAGCAACTGGTGGCCCGTATGCTTGCCCAGCTTGAACAGGCCGAAGGCAAAAAGTTCGGCGACCCGGAAAATCCGCTGCTGCTGTCCATTCGCTCGGGATCATCCATTTCACAACCGGGAATGCTGGATTCCTTTTTAAACGTGGGCATCAATGAACAGATTGCCGAAAAAATAGCCGAAAAGTCGGGGAATCCCTGGTTTGCATGGGATTCATACCGCCGGTTTATCCAGGCCTACGGCATGGTGTTCGGCATCCAGAGAGACCGGTTTGATGCCATCATCAAAACCCACAAGGAAAGAGCGGGCATCCGCTTTAAGCGATACTTTACAGGCGAACAGATGCACAAAGTGGCCCTGGAATACAAGCAGCTGTTGCTGGACCAGGGCATCGAACTGCTGGAGTCCCCCATGGATCAGTTGTTTTTATCCATTAAAAAAGTATTTTCATCCTGGAACTCCAAGCGGGCTAAAAATTACCGGAAAATCATGGGGATTTCAGACGACTGGGGCACGGCGGCCACGGTGCAGGCCATGGTATTCGGCAACCGCTCCCGGGAGTCGGGGTCGGGTGTGGTATTCACCCACAGCCCCAAACTACCCGGGGACGCCATCCGGCTGTGGGGGGATTTTACCATTGGCAACCAGGGGGAAGATGTGGTATCCGGTTTAGTCAAAACGCTGCCCATATCCGAACTTCAAAGGGAGATGGAAGGCAGAGGCGTAAAAATCAGCCTGGAGGAGCGGTTTCCCCGGGTGTATGAAAAATTGAAAACCATTGTCCTGCAATTGATTTACGAGGAAGGGTGGAACCCCCAGGAAATGGAGTTTACCTTCCAGGGACAGGAGGTTGAAGACGTATTTATTCTCCAGGCAAGAGACCTCTCTTTACGGGATAGGAAAAAAGTTAAACGGTTTGATGCGACACCGGACAAGCTTGAAAAAGTCCAGTTAGGCCAGGGAATCGGCGTATCCGGAGGCGCCATGAGCGGCAGGATCGTATTTTCCCTGGAAGAGATCGACGGCTTCAGACGGCTGGACCCGGATACCAGCCTGATTTTGCTTCGCAATGACACTGTACCCGATGACATCCTGGAAATTGACGCGGCTGACGGCATATTGACCGCCAGGGGGGGACTGACCTCCCATGCCGCCGTGGTGGCATACAATCTTGACAAAACCTGCGTGGTGGGGTGCAAAAATCTGATCTGCAATGAAGAGGCAGGTTTTTGTGAACTCAATGACGTAAAACTGAATACAGGGGATTTTATCAGTCTGGACGGCCATAAAGGCATTGTCTACCAGGGACAGATGAAAATCAGTAACCATTTAACCTCAATCTAAAATCTAAAAAGGCAAAGGAAACATGAGCACAGACGCACCAAAGATCCTGGGCATTAACGGACTTGGAAGAATTGGAAAGCTGACGTTATGGCACCATGCCGGCAGAAAATTTTTTGATGAAATCATCATCAATGTGGGAAGAGAAGTCGGTACCGGCTTGGATGACCTCATCCACTATATTGAACGGGATTCCACATACGGTCGCCTGGAAGCATTTTTACACGGCTTCAGGGGAGAGCCTGTGATCACGGATGTTGATCCGGCATCCGGTACCTTTATGGTGAATGGGGTGAAAGTAAAAATTCTTTCCACAGACCGCAATCCAAAAGATATCGCATGGGCGGAACATAATGTGGAGCTGGTGGTGGATACCACAGGCCAGTTTCTTGATCCGAATCTCGAATCAAACGCCGCCAAGGGATCTTTGCGGGGACACCTGGAGGCAGGTGCCAGAAAGGTTATTGCCTCGGCGCCCTTTAAACTGAAACAAGGCGCCACCATCCCCGATGATGCCGTCACCACGGTCATGGGCATCAATGACAAAGACTATGATCCCGTCCGCCACTGCCTGATTTCCAATGCCTCCTGCACCACCACCTGTCTTTCCCATATGGTCAAGCCGCTGCTGGACGCATTCGGTCTGGATCGGGTGCTCTCCGCATCCATGGCCACGGTTCATGCGGCCACAGGCTCACAGGAAGTTCTGGATCGGCTGCCCAAAACCGGAAAAACCGACCTGAGAAAAAACCGGTCCATCATGAATAACATCATCTTGACCACCACAGGTGCGGCCAAGGCCTTGCAGCAGGTAATCCCGGAAATGGCCAGCATCGGTTTTATTGCAGAATCCGTGCGTATCCCCACGGCCACAGGTTCTTTGATCGTTCTGGTCATCAACCTGCAGGAAGAGCTGGACAAGCCGCCGGTCAGACGGGACCTGATCAACCAGATCTATCAGGACAGGGCCAAAAAACAGTCAGACGGTTATCTGATCTATACGGACAAACAAAATGTCTCCTCGGACATCATTGGAACGCCCAGGGCGGCGGCCGTCATCGAAGGCCATGAAACCCACACCCGTACGGCATCCATCTCCATTAACCTTTCCCACATGCAGGGCATTGACAAGGAAATTCTGGAGAGCATCAAAGATCGTGTGGGCTCCATCCAGGTCACCCAGGCCGTCATTTACGGATGGTACGACAATGAAATGGCATCCTATGTAAACATGCTGGGGGACAGGACCGTCACCGTTGCCGAGTCCATGGAATAGCCCGGTTTATGAAAAACAATTTAACCACGGAAAACGCGGAATTCACGGAAGTTTATTTTCCGTGTCTTCAGTGATTTCCGTGGTTAAAAAAGAAAGGTCATCGAAGATGCCAAACCCCGTCGCAGCTTATCTGCGTTTCACCGGGGGATCTTAAAAACCTTTTCCAGAATATTCTCCATGGGGCAGAATCCGGTAAATGCGGACTGCAAAAGATTTATCCCCACAAAAGCCGTAAACAAATACCAATAGGGCGAAACCAGCCATCCCAACAACACGGTGATCAGAACAAAACTTCCGGCAATGGCACGGATATAATTTTCCATTTTCATGATAATTTCTCCTGCATCGTATGGTTTCGTAATTAAAAAATTCTATCGATAATCTTTATAATTAATATTGTATCGCCCAGCCTTATATGAAAATTTTCTTACGGTGATATTGATCAGTTTGGCTGCCTTGTTGATATTGCCCCGGGTATTTTTCAAAGCATCCATGAGGATTTCCTTTTCAAGACTTGCCACAGCATCCTCAAGGGACAAGGGAAGGGTTTTGGACTTGGTTCCGGTCTGAAGGGTTGCCGGCAGATGATACGAATGAATCGCGCCTTCATTGCACAAAATAACGGCACGTTCAATGCAGTTTTCAAGCTCCCGGACGTTCCCCGGCCAATGGTATTCCATCATCATGTCAATGGCCGGTGTGGTGATGCGTTTGATATCCTTGGCATGCTCTTTTCTGTATTTTTCCAGAAAATGATCGGCCAGAAGAATGATGTCTGTTTTGCGCATGCGAAGGCTGGGGATGTAAATGGGAAATACATTGAGCCGGAAATAAAGGTCATCCCTGAATTTGCCCTGCTGAACCATATCTTCCAGATTGGAGTTGGTGGCGGCCACGATTCTTACATCCGCCTTGATGGGCTTGTATCCGCCCACCCGCTCAAATTCTTTTTCCTGGAGCACCCGTAAAAGCTTGACCTGGGCGCCCAGATCCATATTCCCGATCTCATCCAGAAAAATAGTGCCTGTATTGGCCAGTTCAAATTTACCTTTTTTGGTGGAAGATGCGCCGGTAAACGACCCTTTTTCATGGCCGAACAACTCGCTTTCAATGAGATTATCCGGAATGGCCGCGCAGTTGATCTTGATAAAGGGATTCTGGTTGCGGTCTGAGTTGTAATGGATGGAATTGGCCACCAGCTCCTTGCCTGTACCGCTTTCACCACGGATCAATACCGTGGCCGAAGAGGACGATACCTGGGAGATCATCTGGAGCACTTCACGCATTTTATTGGAATTGCCGATGATATTGGAAAAACTGTACTTGTTCTCTAGCTCAGACTTCAACCGCATATTTTCGGTTTTCAGCTGCTCTTTTTCCACCCGGATGGTTTCAATGTTGATCACATGATGGGCCACCATGGTTGCCACCACGGCGAGCAGCTTTTCACCATTTTCCAGCGACCGTTTGCCCTCGTAGGGCCGATCCGCACTGATGGCACCCACCACACGGTTCTCTTTTTTGATGGGCACACAGATATAGGAGTACTCCTGCCCCTGGGCAAGATTTCTGGAGTGGGTTTTATCCAGAAACAAAGGTTCTTCACTGATTCTGGGCACCACCGCAGGTTTGCCGGTCTGGATCACTTTTCCAATAATGCCTTCTCCGGGCAGATATTTAATCTGTTTTGTTTTTTCCTCGGAAATGCCGTGGGCAATTTCTATGCGGATTTCCCCGGTTTCACTATTGGTCAGAAAAATGATTCCCCTGACCAGATTAAGTGATTCAGACAGCACGCTTAAAACCTTGAACAGGGACTTTTTCATGTCCATGTGCCGGTTTAATGATTGGCTGATTTCGTATAATAAAGAGGTTTCTTCAATGAACTTCATAAAGGGGGTTTCCGCATTAATATATTTGATTAATTCTTATTTTGTCACTAATAATAATTAGTTGCCCCAAAGCTGCCAGCCATGGAAAACTAAAATTGCCTAATGGAAATACCGTTTTATAGCGCAAAAATCAAATGAAAAAATACAATTTTGAATTTTTTAATACCAAATTGTAGTATAATCATTCCTGACAATTTGGAAACTAATTTATTTTTATTTTCTTAAGATACTTTATATTATAAGGCTTCTCAATTTCCCTTTCAAGATGCCTTAAAGGATGCGGTTTACAGATTTTAACGTTGCAGCGGGCATACCGGATAAGTTATTCTTGGCTCTCCTTTGCAAAAAAGAATGGGACACCTTTTATAATTATGACCGACATAAAGCACATCCTCGTGCTCGGCGGCTGCAGGAGCGGCAAAAGCAATGTTGCCAAGCAGACCGCAGATGATATGACCACGGACAAAAAAATTTATCTGGCCACCTGTGTACCCACGGACAGGGAAATGAAAAACCGGGTCCAACGCCACCGGGAGGAGCGCGGACCTGACTGGGCAACCATTGAAGAACCGATCCGCATCCATGAAACCATTGACCGGGCCTGCGCCCAGGCCAAGGTGATTCTGGTGGACTGCCTGACCCTTTGGATCTCCAACCTGTTGTTCCAGGAAAAAGACGAGGCCGGAATCATGGCGGCGGTGGACTTGCTTGAAACGGCTTTAAACCGGGCCACCTGCCCTGTTATTCTGGTGTCCAATGAAGTGGGCTATGGGATTGTTCCTGAAAACAGCCTTGCGAGGCAGTTCCGGGACATGGCAGGCCTTGTCAACCAACGGGTGGCGCAATTTGCCGACAAGGTCATTGTAACCATGGCGGGCATTCCCGTCCAAATCAAACCCGGGCCGGTGAACGGCCAGATATCTGGGAACGAGGCTCTTAAATGATTCGGATGACATCCAGCTTTCTTACAGACTTACGAGCCTGCCTGGCCTTTATTACTATATTGCCCACGGGAAAAGACCCTGTATATTCCCCTTTGGGCATGATTCGTTTTTTCCCCGTGGCGGGACTGATCATCGGTGCCCTTTTGGTAATAACCGATCTTCTGGCATCCATGGTCTGGCCCCCACCTGCCGCAGCCCTTGTTGATCTTATTTTCCTGGTGGCCGTGACCGGCGCCTTTCACCTGGACGGACTCGGCGATACTGCCGACGGCATATTCAGCCACAGGGGACGGGAACGGGCACTGGAAATCATGAAGGATTCCAGAACCGGCATGATGGGACTGGTTGCCGTTATTCTGGGCCTTGCGACAAAACTTGCCGGGATCTGGTCGGTGAAGGCCAGTTGTTCTCCGCTTCAGGCCATGCTCATTTTTTTCCTGGTGCCCGCTTTTTCCAGGTCCGCCATGATATTCGGCATAAAATACCTCAATTACGGCAGACAAAACGGGACGGGTAAGGATCTATTTGACCGGCCGCTAAATTCAAAGGATTTCCTTCTATGCATCATACCCTTAGGCTTGTCTCTGTTGCTGGGATTGAAAGGCCTGATATTGATTTTGGGATTTGCTATAGGATGTGTTGGAATTTTAACATTCTATAAACGAAAAATGAACTGCATCACCGGAGATATGCTAGGTGCCATGACAGAAGTGATGGAAGCCTGGCTGTTCATGGTTGCAGGCATGAAGATCTTTTAATGATTCACGGCCATGGTGGAAATAAGCAGCAGCTTGCGGATCGTATCGGATGCAGCGCTGAAGATATTATTGATATGAGCGCCAATCTCAATCCGTTGGGGCCGCCTGAACGTATCCATAGGTTTATCCGGGAAAACATTCATCTGATTCATGCCCTCCCCGAACCGGATGCCGCCGGCATGTCCAAGGGGTTTGCAGACTATTACGGCATTGATCCCGGCTGTGTGATTGCCGGCAACGGCACCACCTTTTTTATTTATATCCTGCCCCTGGCCCTTGGGGCAAAAAAGGTTCTGATTCTGGGGCCAAGCTACGCCGACTATGAAGATGCGTGCAAAGCCCACAAGGTAGACGTCCGTCACTGTTTGACCCTGGCCGAAAACAATTTTGTTCCGGATTTGGATCAATTATCCGCCCAGGCCGGGCAGGCCAACCTGGTATTTATCTGCAACCCGAACAACCCTACCGGAGCACTGATCAGCAAACAAAACCTGGAAGCACTGATCCGGCGGCACACAGATACCTGTTTTGTGGTGGATGAATCCTATCTGCCCTTTGTTCCGGATGCGGAAGACTTTTCCCTTGTGACCCAGATCCATCGGCCGAACCTCCTGGTTCTTTCCTCTATGTCCAAAATTTTCAGGATTCCGGGACTGCGCACAGGTTTTTTAAGCGGAGCCAAGACGTTGATCCGAAAAGTCATGATCTATTACCAGCCCTGGAGTGTTAATGCCCTGGCCCAGGCCGTGATCAAGGACATTTACGATCACCCCGGCGACATTTTGCCCTTTTACCGGCAGACCCGGGAATTTATTGTGAAAGAACGCCGAAATTTTGTCCAGGCACTGGCTGAAACAGACGGCATACGGCTTTTTGATGCCCCCGTCTATTTTGTGTTAGCCCGATTGAACACGCTTTCAGCCGCACAGCTGTGCCGGCGGGTGGGAGACGACCGCTTCCTGATCCGGGACTGTTCCAACTTTAAAGGGCTGTCCGAGCAATTTGTCCGATTTTCCCTGAAAACCAATGAAATTAATCTGGCCCTGGCCCAAAGCATTAAAAGGGCGCTGGCCCGGGAACAAATCTAACCATGATTTTTAACCTAACCTGGCAGATTTTAGCTGTCGCTTTTATCCTGGATGTTCTGGCCGGAGATCCCAAATGGCTGCCCCACCCTATTGTCTGGATGGGCCGGGCCATTTCGTTTTTTGAACCTAAATGTCGAAAATGTTTTGAAACCCCATTCCGGGCCGGTCTTTTTTTTGCTCTTTTTCTGATTGCCGCAACCTTTGGCCTGACCTGGACCGTTGTTTTTATTGCCGGCCAAATTCACCCGGCTGCAGCCGCCATGGTTCAGACCATACTAATTTTTTACAGCTTTTCCACCCAAAGTCTGTACAAAGCCGCCATGGAGGTTCTCAAACCTTTAACCCAAGGCGACCTGGCCCAAGCCAGAATCAAGGTGGGGTATATTGTGGGGCGACAGACCAAAGACTTGGATGAGGCGGGCATCACCCGGGCCGCCTGCGAAACCGTGGCGGAAAATTTCGTGGACGGATTTTTGTCGCCGTTGTGTTTTGCCCTGGTGCTCGGTGCCCCCGGTGCCATGATGTACAAAATGATCAACACCCTGGATTCCATGGTCGGGTATAAAAACGACACCTATATTCTGTTCGGCAGGTCCGCAGCCCGCATTGACGATGGGGCCAACTACATTCCAGCCCGGCTCTCCGTCTTAATCATTTCGTTTGCAGCGGCGGTTCTTTGCTTTTCCCGGGGCCGTCAGGCTTTTTTGACGGCACTTACCCAGGGCCGCAATCACAAAAGCCCCAACGCCGGACTTCCCGAAGCGGCCTTTGCAGGAGCGCTGGGTGTCCGGTTCGGCGGTCCCAACGTCTACCACGGCAAGCTGGTGGACAAACCCTATATCGGCGGCGAGTTCAATGACCCCAAACCCGCCCACATTAAAAAGGCGTGTGACTTAATGATGCTGTCAACCCTTGTTTCCGTGGTATTGGCCTGTCTATTGGCCTGGGGCCTGTCTTAACATGATCAAACGAACGTTCAAGCTGGGCACGACATCCTTTATCTATCCGGATCATATCATCCCCAATGTTAAAAAAATCGGCCCTTTTTTTGACGAGATTGAGCTTCTGGTATTTGAAAGCAAACCTGAAAGTGTGGTTCCTTCCCAAAACGATGTGAAAGAACTGGCAGAACTCTCCGGGGACCTGGACCTGACCTATAATGTCCACCTGCCCACGGATGTCAGCCTGGGTGCATCGAATCCGCAACTGCGCCGAGACGCGGCAGACACTCTGAAACAGGTGATTGAACGATTCTCCATTGCGCCTGTTACACACTTTACCCTTCACCTGGAGATGGATAAGCCCCAGGCCTCAACCGACGCCATTAAACGCTGGCAGAACAATGCACGACAAGGGCTTGACTTACTGGTCCCGGACCTGGAAGATCCGGCAAAGATCGGCGTGGAAACCCTCTGGTATCCGCCGGATCTTTTTAAAGATCTGATCGACGAATTTGGCCTGTCCGTATGTGCCGACCTTGGCCACCACGTCAAATACGGGTATGACATATCCAGCACCTTTGAACGGTTCGGCCCGAAAATCAATCTGATTCACCTCCACGGCGTGGAGACGCGTCTTGAACCACCCCGGGACCACGTCGGCCTTGACAGGATGGATGCCGGCGAATTCAAAAAAATAATCGACCACTTGAAACACTACACGGGAACCGTCAGCTTAGAGGTGTTTAAACTTGCCCACCTGCAAGGATCTCTGGCGGCTTTAGCCAAATTTTTTAGGGATATACCCCGCATATAAATCAATGTCCTAAAAACACAACCATGCCTATTAATTCAACTTTACCCAACAGTTTGATTTTGATATCTTGAAAAGACAGGCAAAATTTTGATCCAAATTTAATCTTCGATAAAAAATCAGTCATCAGCCAGAGAAAGGTAATGTCAGAATACGATGGTGGGACGTGTATTCAAACTTATTTTCATGATTTTTATCCTGATTTTGTCTGATATTCCGGCCCTCTGCCATACCCAGGATGGCGAAACGAATCATGTTCTTAAATCATTGACCCAGGAAGAGCAGCAATGGCTGAACGCCCATCCGGAGATCAGAATTGGAATGGCTTTTGACCACCCCCCCTATGAATTTATTGATGACCAAGGAGAGTCCCAGGGGATCATTGCCGATTATCTTAAATTAATCGCAAGCCGTCTTCAAGTAACGTTTAAACGTGTAAAAAAAGACGATGGGACTGAACTTTCATGGGCACAAATACTTAAAGCAGCCCAGAACAGGCAGTTAGATTGTGTGGCCGGCTTACTGAAGACAAAGGAAAGGGAGCGCTATCTTACGTTTACTCGACCCTACCTTGATTTCCCTTATGTTCTGGTGGTTGATCGGAATAACGACACATATAACACACTCTCCGATTTTAATGGTCAAAAATTTGCTGTGGTGGATGCGTACCCCATTAGCAAACAACTGCGTATGCAGTACCCGGAACGAATCTATATTCCTGTGGAAAACTCACTGGAGGGGCTGCAGGCCGTCGCCTATGGCAGGGCGGCCGGCTATGTGGTTAATGCAGCCGATGCAAATTATAACATAAAAAAACACAAATTCAGCCAGTTGAAAATTACAGCGGTTCTGGAAGGCTTTAATAATCAGCTTCGCATGGGGGTGCGCAAGGACTGGCCATTGTTTGCCGGCATTCTGGACAAAGCCCTTGCCTCTTTGCCCCCCCGGGAAACAACCGCCATCCAAAACCGTTGGGTCTCCCTTGATTATGAAAAAAATATAGCCTGGTACAAAGTTCTGACGGCGACAGGCCCTCCCATCCTCATTTTCCTGATCATCATCGGGGTCGTGTTAATGGTCAACAGAAAATTAAAAAAAGAGGTTATAAAACGCCAGCAGGCTGAAACATTATTACTGAAAAGCGAAGAACGCCTTCACTTTGCCCTGAATGTAGCCAACGCCCATCATTGGCAGATCGACATGCCGGCCCGAAACATTGCCTATAGTTCATTACACCTTTTTACCTCCGCAGGATATTCGGAACAGGATGTGCCGACGAGCCTGGATCAGGTTGTTTCCCTAATTCACCCGGATGACATCGAAATGATAAACGATGCATTTGAAAAACTGATTAAAAGCAGAACAACTTTTAAAAAAGACTATCGGTTCCGACATAAACAGTCCGGGTGGGTTTGGTTTCATTCCGCAGGGCAGGTCGTGGAATGGGATGCCCGGGGGCACGCATCAAAAATTGCAGGTCTGACTATGGATATGACGGAACGACACCGCCTGCTTGAAAAAATAACCCAGTCCCGGGAACAGCTGCGGATTATATCGGAGCACACCCACGACTGGCAGTCCTGGCGGGGGCTTGACGGCAAGCTTGCCTGGGTTAATCAGGCGGTTGAAAAGGTGACAGGCTATACCGTGGCCGAGTGTATGCAGATGGATGATTATCCCTTTCAAATATATCAGAAACAGGACGGTGATATTTATAAAAAACTCACCAAGGCCGCGCTTCAAGGCAAAGGCAGCCAGGAGGCGCAGCTTCGCGTATGCCGCAAAGACGGCAGCCAGGTATGGGTGTCGGCCGCCTATGAACCGGTCCTGGACCAAAACGGCCAGATCATAGGCATTGCCGGCGCAGGCAAGGATATTACAAAACAGATAGAAGCGGAACAAAGTCTTCGCCTGTTATCCAAAGTGTTTGAAGACAGTCTGGATCCGATTGTGCTCACGGACCTTTCCGGAAATATCATGGATCTGAATAAAGCCACCATTGAGGCGTACGGATATTCCAGGCAGGAGCTTCTCGGTGAACATATCGGCATATTTGCCCCCAAAGATGCGCACCTCAGGCAGCAGGCTTTTTACCACCGCTGTTTCAAGGGTGAAATATTAAAAAATATTGAAGGCTCCCGGATCAGAAAAGATGGGACTGTCCTTCCCCACCTGTTTACCTATTCCCTGCTAAAGGATGACAAAGGCATGCCTTTAGGGGTTGCAACCATTGCCAAGGATATTACCTGGATCAAGGAGGCGGAAAAAGAGCTTGAAGATCACAGAATTCGCCTGGAAGACCTTGTCAAGGAACGCACCCGTGATCTGGAAGCGGCAAGGCAGGAGGCCGAAGACGCCACAAGGGCAAAAAGTGACTTTCTCGCCAATATGAGCCATGAAATCCGCACCCCGCTCAACGCCATTATCGGCTTTGCCCACCTGGCTCTCCAGACGGCTCTGGATCCAAGACAGCATGATTACATCCACAAAATCCAAAACGGATCCAAGGCGCTTTTAGGTGTTATCAATGACATCCTTGACTTCAGCAAGATTGAAGCCGGCAAACTGGATATGGAAGCCATTGAATTTTTCCTGGAGGATGTCCTGGAGACCGTTACCAATCTTGTGGGAATCAATGCCCAGGAAAAAGGGTTGGAACTCATTTATAACATCGACCCCAATATCCCCCACACCCTCATCGGTGATCCCATCCGGCTGGGCCAGGTTCTTCTCAATCTGACCAATAATGCGGTGAAATTTACAAAACAAGGGGAGATCGTATTGGGGTGTGCCTTGCGTGAAGAAAATACCGATGGGGCCCTGCTTGAATTTTTCGTCCAGGATACCGGCATCGGGTTGACCCAGGAACAGCAGGACAAATTATTCCAGGCCTTTTCCCAGGCAGATGCCACCACCACCCGCAAATACGGGGGTACAGGCTTAGGACTGTTTATCAGCAAATCCCTGGTGGAAATGATGAACGGCCGGATCCGGGTGGAAAGTGAGTACGGCCAGGGCACCACATTTATTTTCGCCGTCCGTTTAAAACGGGTTGGATCACAGACGCTTACATCCCGCTTTAACCTGGCCGACAAACAAAAGAAAAAAGTGCTGGTGGTGGACGATAATGCCAATGCCCGCACGGTGCTGGAAAAGATGCTCAAAGCTATGTCCTTTGAGGTCTCCCAGGCAGACAGTGCAGAGGCCGGTTTGGCGGAACTGCAAATGGCCCGTAAACAGGGCTCGCCTTTTGATCTGGTTTTCATGGATTGGCTGATGCCCGGAATGGATGGGCTACAAGCCTCGGAAAAGATAAAAACCACGTTGGAAGAAAAAGTTCCTTCGGTGATCATGGTGTCAGCCTATGCCCGGGAAGAGCTGCTGCAAAAGGTCGATCAACTGGGACTCGACGGCTGTCTGACTAAACCGGTTTCTCCGTCCTCATTGTCCGATTCAATCATGACGGCACTGGGCAACAAGAGGCCGTCACTCTCCTTTGGCCCCCCCAAAGAACAATTGCCCGACGTGACCAACATCCAGGGCGCAAAGCTGCTGGTGGCCGAGGACAACGTGGTAAACCAGCAAGTGGCAATCGGTATTCTGGAAAGCAACGGTTTTGTGGTGGATATAGCAGACAACGGCGTTCTGGCATTGGAAGCCGTGCAGAAAAAAGCCTATGATGCCGTGCTCATGGATATCAACATGCCGGAGATGGACGGTTACACCGCCGGTCGAAAAATCAGACAGCTGCCGGGGTTTAAAACGTTGCCGATTATCGCCATGACGGCCAATGCCATGACAGGTGACAGGGAAAATGCCCTGGCCGCAGGGATGAATGATCATGTTGCCAAACCCATTGATGTCAAGGAGCTGCTCAATGTCCTGAAAAAATGGATATCGCCTGTCACAAAAGAATCAGGCCGGGCAAAAGAAGAAATCCCGAATAAAATAATGGGCAATGGCGCATTACCTGAAAATTTGATCCCTGTGCCGGGCATTGATATCCAGGCCGGCCTGGATCGTTTGGCCGGGGACACACGCCTGTACCGAACTCTTTTAAAAAAATTTGCCGAAAATCAGGCAGATACCCCGAATAAAATCCGGCAGGCCCTGATAGCCAAAGACATTGACACAGCGCACATCCTTGCCCACACCATTAAAGGCGTTTCGGGCAATGTCAGCGCAACCTTTGTTTTTGAATCCGCAACAGCTCTGGACGAAGCAATAAACAACAAAGACATCCAGACCGCCCTGGCCATGCTGCCTGATTTTTCAGCCCGGTTGTCAGAAGCGATTCAAGGCATTCATAGCCTTGAAACAGGAGAACAAGATCCACAACAACAGCCGGACACTGACCTTGAAAATCTCAACACCCAACTCACAACGCTTGAAAAAATGATTGACGAAAACAATCCCAACGCCATCCGCATTGTAAGTCAAATCAGGGATCAGATTTCGGAAGATGTTATGGAAAGGCTGGTTGATCAACTTACCCGGGAGATTGATGCCTACGATTTCGATGACGCCCAAAAGACGCTTCAAAAACTTTACCAGGAAGTGGGATTTGACCGGGGTGATTAATCTCTGTGCTCTCTGTGGTTAAATAAACATATGAATTCATTCGGGATTCTTTCTTTTTAAACCACAGAGAGCACAGAGGTTTGGCTCACGCCAAACTACACAGAGAAATTTCATGTAAAAAAATCAGGCGCGGCCCACAACAATTGTTTTTACTCGGTAAATTTAATTAATTCCTGGCAAAAGGAATCGATCTTTTCGACCATGGCCTGCTCATCTTCGCTGGTGGGCGCACCCTGCCATTCATAGAATCCCAGCAGATCCCAGCTTGATTTTTCAATTTTGGATTGAAAATCCCGCTGGGCGCCCCCGACCCATCCATAGGAGCCGTACCTGAATACCTTTTTGTTGGCCACTTTTTTCACAAGCAGCTCATCAATCACATGGGACATGGGCGGAAAGACCTTGTACTCGTAGGTGGGCATGCCGAAAATAAGTCCGGCGGACTTCCAGGCGCTGGCCAGGATATAGCCGATGTCATCGCCCGGAGCCTGGTAAACATGCACCGGAATCTTATGTTTTCTTATGGTCTCAACCACAAGGTTCAGCATGGATTTTGTACTGCCGTACATGCTGGACCAGACCAGGGTGACTTCCCTTTCCGCCGGCCCCTTGCTGTACTCTGCATAGCGTTTGTAATGGTCGATGATCACCCCGGGGTTTTCCCGCCAAATAATGCCGTGGGACGGGCAGATGACCTTAACATCCAGTCCGGACAGTTTGCTTAAGCCCTTGAGCACAGGGCCGGAAAATGCAGCGACAATGTTGGCGTAATAGCGCAGGGCCTCTTTTTCAAAAAAAGCGTGTTTGTCCGCAGAGAGCTGGTCGTCGAAAATGGTGTCGTCCTCCACCTTGCCGTATGACCCAAAGGCATCGCAGGCAAACAGAATTTTGCGCTTTGTCTCATAGGTCATCATGGTTTCGGGCCAGTGGATGTTGGGTGTTTCAAAAAATTGAAGTTCATACTCCCCGACTTCCAGGGTCATGCCGTCGGTGATGGCCACAGCCCGGTCCGCGGGCACCTCACCAAAGGCCTGGAGCAAAGGAATTGCCTTTTTGGTACAGTAAATCACACCCTTGGTATTTTTTTGACAAAATTGCCGCAGCCAGCCGGCGTGGTCCGGCTCCATGTGGTTCACCACGATGATATCAATATCCTCCACAGCCAAAGAAAGCTCTTCCATCTGACCGGAAATGGCCTTGGGAAAATCCATGATGTCCTGGGTCAGATCAATGAGCACATTCTTTTCACCCTTGATCAGATAGGCGTTTATGGAAATGCCGTGGGGAATGGGCCAGATTCCCTCAAACAGGTAATTTTCGTCTTCGATGTTGACCGCAAGACGGTAAATATCATCCACTATTTTCTGAAACTTCATTCTGCAATTCTCCTTGCACCGGTTTGTTTTATTTAAACATATCTAAAATGCCACGTTCCATTGGTAAAATCAATTTACTGTTTCTAAAATAACAAGTTCCGGCTGTTTAAACAAAAGGTTTCCCTTCCATTTATAAAGGGTCTCTTTTTTTGTTCTCCAAACAAAACTTCTGACATTGAAAAGAGATCACGGCAACGTCTTGCGGTCGGCAAGCATCAGGTAATGGGCCGCCTCTTTTTCCCGGCCCCGTTTCATGCACCCGTTGGCAAAAATCCGGCACTTTTCTTCAAAGACCTTTAACGCCGCCTGGGCCTGGGAGGGGGTCAGCACATCAGACTCAATTAAATTCAAGATGGACAGAATCCGGTATTTATCCTGGGAGTGGGAGGCAGACAGCTGATCGTCATGCCCCCCGGTTTTAATCGTCAAAGGGGTGTCGATCAAATACACGGGCGTATCATGGGAAATACGCAGCCATAAATCATAGTCCTCGCACACCTCAAACGCCTCATTGAACATCCCCTTTTTATCAAAGAGCTCTTTTCTGATCATCACCGCCGAAGGGCTGACCAGGCAGAGTTTTAACGAGGGCTCAAAGATCATGCCGGACGGTTTTTTATGCTTTTTTTTGGGATTAACCCGCTTGCAGTTTCTGATCCAGATCTCCTCGGTCTGGCAGATCATGGCGTCCGGGTTGGCGTGAAAAAAAGCCATCTGGCAGGAGAGCTTTTTCTTTTCCCAGGCATCATCTGAATCCAACAGGGCAATGAACCGGCCCCGGCTTTCTCGAATCCCGAAATTTCTAGCCGCACTGACCCCTTTATTTTCCTGGGCCAGCACCCGGATTTCATCTTTATACCCTGCCAGAACGTCCTGGGTGTCATCGGTTGACCCGTCATCCACCACAATGATTTCTTTTTGCTCATAGTCCTGGACAAGCGCTGAATCAACAGCCCTTTTAAGGGCCCAGGCCCGGTTGAAAGTGGGGATGATTACACTGATTATATCTGTTTTTTCTACTATCATGATAAAAATTGTAAAACATCAAAAGTCAATAAACAAGGTACATTCAGGCTCTATTTAAAAAATGTAAGAAAAAAGTTGTAAACAGATTTTATTTTTGATAGAGCAGGATTGTAAAAATTTTTAATCAACCATGGGTGACAAAATTTTAGTGATGCGGCAGTTAGATTTATCCTTAAACCTTATGAAGCAATTGAGACCAACCTTTCCATATTCGTTATGGACCCCCCTTGGTAGCAATACAAGTTCTGTCCATAATGAAAACAGTTGGAAAGTTTTGACAAGCACATTTAGTTCTCATTAACACATGCCCAATTTTAATCCGGTTTAAACCGAGGATGAGGAAATTATGGCAAAAGGAAAAAACGTCAAACACATTATTGACAAGAGCTGGTGCAAGGGGTGCGGTATTTGCGTTCACTTCTGCCCCAAACAGGTTCTGGAACTGAACAGCGATGAAAAAGCTGTGGCAGCTCGCCCTGAAGACTGCATTGCATGCAAGCTTTGCGAACTTCGGTGCCCTGATCTGGCAATTCAAATTTTAGTTGAGGAGGAATAAATAATGGCTGAAAATATACAATTTATTCCAGGAAGTGATGCTTGCATTGAAGGCGCCCTGTATGCCGGGTGTGACTTTTTTGCAGGTTATCCCATCACACCGTCTTCAGAAGTTGCAGAGGGTCTGTCTGCTGCACTTCCCAAAAGAGGCGGCAAATTTATCCAGATGGAAGACGAAATTGCATCCATGGCCTGTATCATCGGCGCAGCCCTTGCCGGTAAAAAGGTTATGACCGCAACTTCCGGCCCTGGTTTCTCCCTGAAGCAGGAAGGTATCGGATACGCCTGTATGGCAGAAGTTCCCTGTGTTATCGCCAATATCCAGAGAGGCGGGCCATCCACAGGTAACCCCACCCACGTTGCCCAGGGCGATACAATGCAGGCCAGATGGGGCTCCCATGGTGACCACAGCATTATTGCCATGACAGCTTCCAACCTTCAGGACGTATTTAAAATTACGGTTCAAGGCTTTAACCTGGCTGAAAAATACCGGACACCTGTTGTTCTGATGTTTGATGAGGCCACCCAGCACCTGAGAGAAAAAGTGGTCATTCCTGAACCCGGCGAGATCGAAGTTGTGGACAGAATCAGAACCACGATCCCCGTGGGTGAAAAATACTATCCCTATCTCACCGATGCAAACGGCCAGCGGCCGATGTCCGATTTCGGTGCAGGCCATCGTTTCCACGTAACCGGTCTTCATCATAACATCATGGGCTTTCCCGACGTCAGCCCTGAAAATGTTAACATGCTGATCCACCACCTGGTAGACAAAATCGAAAGTAAAGCCAACGAAATCGCCATGTACAAAGAGTACTATATGGATGATGCCGACTATGTCATCGTTGCCTACGGCACAACAACCAGATCCGCCCTCCAGGCTGCCGAAGACTATCGCAATAACTTCGGCATCAAGGTCGGCGTTTTGGAGCTTCAGGTTGTATGGCCCTTTGCAGATGACATTATCAGAGAAAAATGTGCCAATGCCAAGGCCGTGATTGTAGCTGAAATGAATATGGGCCAGATTGTCAACGAGGTAAAACGTGTTGTGGATAAGCCTGAAAGGGTTTATTTCTCCAACCGGGTTGACAACCAAATCATCAAGCCCAGCGACATTAAAGCTGCCATCAGAATGATCACAGGAAAGGGGATATAACATGAGCGAATTTGATGTAAAAAAATATATCCGGGCCCAATTTTTCCCCCAGATGTGGTGTCCGGGCTGTGGCCACGGAACTGTTATGGGTGCCCTTCTCCGGGCCATCCATGATCTGGGATTAGAAAACGATGAGGTTTCCGTAGTCTCCGGTATCGGATGTTCTTCAAGAATCTCCGGTTATCTTGATTTCAACACCGCACATACCATGCACGGCAGAGCTCTGCCCACTGCCACAGGTGTTAAGCTTGCCAACCCCAACCTGAAAGTTATTGTTCCCTTTGGTGACGGTGACTCCACGGCCATCGGCGGCAACCACTTTATCCATGCCTGCAGAAGAAATATCGATATTACAGCCATCGTCATGAACAACCGTATCTACGGCATGACCGGCGGGCAGTACTCTCCCATGTCCGGCTGTGGTGTAAAAGCAAGTACCGCTCCCTATGGTGTTCCCGATCGTGCGTTTGATCTGGTGGAACTGGCCAAAGGCGCAGGCGCTACTTTTGTTGCAAGAACAACTGTTTACCATGTCAAAGAAGCCCAGAATACAATCAGAAAAGCCATTGAACACAAAGGCTTTTCCGTGGTTGAAATTCTGTCCATGTGCCCCACCCAGTTCGGCAGAAAGAACAAGGCCGGGGAAGCTCCCCAGATGATGGAATGGTACAAAGACGCCACCGTGCCCATGGGTTCCAAAAAACTGGAAGAGAATCCCGACCTGATTCAACGCGGCATTTTTGTTGATGAAGAAGTTCCCGAATACTGCGAAGTTTACCAAACTAACGTCATTGACAAGGTAATGAAGAAAGGATAGGCATAATGGAATCAACAGGAATGGTTTTTACAGCGTCTGGCGGACAAGGTGTCATCACGACAGCCATTATCCTTGCCAGAGCTGCTACAATCTTTGAGGGCAAAAACGCGATTCAGTCTCAGAGCTACGGAGCGGCTGCCCGTGGTGGCGCTACCCGTGCCGACATTTTAATTTCAGACGGCAATCTTTATTACCCCAAAGTTGAAGAGGCTGATATTTTTGTCGCTCTGATGCAGGAAGGCTATAATAAATATTACAACGTGATTAAACCCGGCGGTCTGATGATCATTGACCCAAAATATGTTACAACCGGCAATGTCAATGCCAAGATCCTGGCGTTGCCCATGTATGACACCGTTGTTAAAGAACTCGGAAAACCGATTGTTTACAGTGTGTGCGTTGTTGGCGCTCTAATCGGTGCAGCAGGCATCTGCAAACCCGAATCAGCGATCAGTGTTATCGAAACTGCCATGCCGCCGGCTTTCTTTGACCTGAACAAACAAGCTCTGGAAATTGGTATTAGACTTGGAAAAGAAGCTGCTTAAACCTCAGTCAATTGAAGTTTTAAGTTAAGCCCTTTTGAATAAAGAAAAGGCCGATCCACGGAAGATGTGTGAGATCGGCCTTTTTTTATGTTTGCCCTCAGACACGAGACACCGGGCCATCAGAAAACATCCGTTGCCAATATCTGCTTGATTTTATCGATGACGTTAAGACACTCGTCATTTAAGGCCTGAACCTGAGCCGTGAGATCAGCGTTTGTAGCTTTCCCGGTACCACCCACATATTCAAGATCCTCTGCCAGTTTGACGGCCCTGTGGGCTGCCAAATATTTCAGCATACCCTTAAGACTATGAATGTTTTCTTTTAATTCATCATACCCTTTTTTTTCAATGCAAGCAGCCATCTTAGACACGAGAGCTGAATAATCTGCTTCAAAGGCCTGCATGCACTTTTCTAAAAGAGATTTTTTGCCAGCCATGATCCGTTTTAGTTCCTGCACGTCTATGGTGCTTTTTAAATCCCTGATATCTTCAGACTTTTCACCAGAACTGTTCTGCTGGATAACATTTTGAACTGCTGTCTTTAACGCTGCCGGGTCCAGTGGTTTTTTTAAAAATTCATCCATACCGCTGTTTAAAAAAAGATCCTTGGCCTCCTGTGTGCCATGTGCTGTCAGGGCAATAATCGGTGTTCTCGGCAGATTTTTATCCTTTTCAATGGCTCTGATCGCAAGGGTGGCATCAATGCCGTTCATTTCCGGCATCTCCCCATCCATTAAAATGAGAGCAAAACGATGGGAGCAAAACATATTTACCGCTTCCTTGCCGGTTTTTGCAATTTCAACCCGGCCTAATTTCAAAATTTTAATCAAACCCGTAACAGCCAGCTGATTCATTTTGTCATCTTCAGCCAGTAAAATGTAATACCCATCTGGAAACACCTTTTTATCATTCATAGTTCCACCTGAAATTTAAATTAACGCCCTTTGGGCGAGCTGTTTGCAGTTAAAAGATTTCCTATACGCTTTTAATTTATTTCAATGATCCGCTGCCGTTAAACGCGTCAAAAGATCTTCTAAATCATGTTTAAGTCTGGAAAAATGCGTTTCGATTTCCGGCAAAAGCTGCTCAAGGCGCCCGACATCACCGGCCTTGCCGGCCTCTTCTATTGTCAAAGCGATGTTCTTAAAAGTGTCCGCCGCCACATAGCCGGATGAGCCCTTTATCTTATGGGCCTGGGCACCAGCTTTTTGCGCCTCACCCTGTTTAATCAATTCTGTGAGAATATAAACCTGACCCGGCATATCCTCAAGAAAGGAGCTGATAACCGAAGCGATGAGCGATTCGTCTCCCATAAGGTTGGCCATCAACGTCTCTGGATTGAATGTCTCAGGTTTATGTTCCCCGCTGCTTTTCTCGTCGATTTTTTTAGCATCAACGGTGTATCGTTCCGGATTCCGGGGCTTGATGAAATTGAGCCACTTTTCAATTTTTTCAGCAAGGATAATCGGATCAACCGGTTTGCTGATATAATCATTCATACCTGCATTCAGACACTTTTCCCTGTCTCCGGCCATGGCATTGGCTGTCATGGCAATCACCGGAATATCCGGGTTTATAACGTTGGATTCCGTATTCCGGATCATCCGGGTGGCTTCGAGTCCGTCCAGTTCGGGCATCTGCAAATCCATTAACACCAGGTCATATGGAATCTTTTCAAGAGAGCTGACTGCCTCGATACCGTTTGCCACGGCATCCACATAATAACCGAACTTTTCCAGAATGCCCTTGGCAACGATCTGGTTTGTAATATTGTCTTCTGCCAGAAGAATTCTTACGTTAGACGCTTTAATGTCACCATCTAAATGCCGGATCCGTCCATTTTCTTTCTTGTCGACCGATTCACCTAAAATAACGGCCGCCAGAATATCCCCAAGCTCCGAGTAGCGCAACGGTTTGGTAAGGCATGCTGAAAAAATGATGGAGTGGAACCGAAGCGCATCACCACGCCGCCCCAAAGAAAGCATCGACACCAATTTAATGTCGGCCCCAAACGGATCATTCTTGATGGCCAGACCAAGCGCGTCCCCAGTCATTCCAGGCATATGCATGTCCAATATCGCAAGGTCATAAAAAATATTTTCCTGGGCTTTGCGCTTTATTTTTTCCATGGCGATTTCAGCATCTGCCGCTTCAGACACGTCGGCCCCCATGCTGACCAATTGTGCCATTAATATTTTTCGGTTACTTTGATTATTATCAACGATTAAAATACGGACATTTTTCAGCCGGTCCGTTATGATTGTTTGATGATGGTCGGTTTCAGATTCAGGCTGTTTTTTAAATTGAGCCGTAAACCAAAACAGAGCGCCTGGATGAGAGCTGTCCAATCGGCTATCTTCTGAAACCGGTGAGATGACACCGATATCTCCGCCCATCAATTGGGCCAGTTTTTTAGATATGGCAAGTCCCAGACCTGTGCCGCCGTATTTGCGAGTAATGGATGCGTCCAGCTGGGTAAACTGTTCAAACAGGTAATCCTGTTTGTCCAGAGGGATACCCACACCGGTATCCTGTACTGAAAAATATACCAGAACATCTTCTTCTGTTTCCTG
This sequence comes from uncultured Desulfobacter sp., assembly GCF_963666145.1. Taxonomy (NCBI): domain Bacteria; kingdom Pseudomonadati; phylum Thermodesulfobacteriota; class Desulfobacteria; order Desulfobacterales; family Desulfobacteraceae; genus Desulfobacter; species uncultured Desulfobacter sp. The sequence continues at coordinate 2,744,179 of NZ_OY762614.1, forward strand.
TTTAAGGTGTGCCTGGATCACCACCTCGCCTTCCGTAGTAAACTTAATGGCATTACCAGTCAAATTGGTCAAAATCTGGCGAAGACGACCCGGATCGCCCTGGAGCAGTCCAGGGACCTCAGGAGAGGCCCCGCAAATTAATTCCAAATCTTTTTCATGGGCCTTTAGAGCCATCATCTGGGCAAAATCATCCAGAAAGGTCCTCAATTCAAAATCCAGAATTTCCATGTCCAGTTTACCGGCCTCAATTTTTGAAAAATCCAGGATATCGTTAATCAATGTCAAAAGCGCATCGGCACTGGCTTTAACATTGCTGGTGAAAAGGTGTTGTTCATCGGAGAGATCCGTATCCATCAGCAGACCTGTCATGCCGATGATACCGTTCATTGGCGTCCGGATTTCATGGCTCATATTGGCCAGAAACTCACTTTTTGCCCGGGTTGCCTTTTCAGCCCTGGCGGCCATCTGATTTGCCAGGCTCGTCTGATTTTTCAGATCTTCATTAACGGTCAACAGTTTATTTTGGGCATTTTTAAGCGCTTGATTGGCCTGCTCGGTCTCCATCAGGGACTGTTGCAGTTTCTCTTGAGCCGCTTTACGTTCGGTGATATCCGCATGGGTACCGAACATCATCAAGGGCTGACCATCTTGTGTTCTGGAAATTACCTTTCCTTTATCCTGCACCCAAACCCAGTGTCCGTCCTTATGCTTCATCCTGCATTCCGTATCGTAAAGTTCCAGCTCACCTTCAAAATGCTTTTTTAAAAGAATTTCTGACTTTTTTAAATCATCCGCATGGGCCAGACGTGTCCAGGTGTCTATGGAAACAGGCGACAGCTCCCCAATACTATAACCGCATATCTGGGCCCATCGTTCATTGAAGACCGTTTCTCCGGTCTGAATATTCCATTCCCAGGTTCCGATATCCGTACTTCTGATAACATTGGCCAGGCGTTCACGCTCTTTGGAAATCTGCATCTGAGCATTGACATAATCGGTCTGATCGAACATATAGCCGTGAACTTGAATAACATTTCCGGCGCCGTTACGCAGCAGGCGGGTAAAGTCATAAAACCACCGATAGTCGCCCCCCTGGGTACGAAGCCTGTAGGTCTGTTCAAAATGCAGGGTGCCGTCTTCAATATACCCGGCCACTTCTGTGTATACCTGGTTCAGATCATCCGGGTGTATCAGTTCCGCATATCTAAACGATTCGGCCATCATCTGCTCTGGTGTGTATCCCAAAATCTGGGCGACATTTTTAGACACAAAGGTTACAGGCCAGTGATGTTCAGGCAACCAGGAAATAGTGATCACCGGACCTGCTGCAAAAAGGTCCCGCTCTGCGCGCAGGGCATCTTCAGCTTTTTGCTGTTCTGTGATATCCACAAAGGTTTCCAGCAGAGCCGGTTGTCCGTTGTAGGTAAAAGGCCGAACGGTTTTGATAATGGGAATTTCATTGCCCTCTGTATTTAGCAGCATCCGCCGACTGTTTTCCATGGTTTGTCCAAGGTCTGTAACCGGGCAAAATCCTTTTTCCGTGGGACAAAAATATTGCTTGCATTCATGGCCGATAATCAGATCCCGATCCATCCCGATGAGTTTTGCGGCGGTTGGGTTGACGTAATGAATCACATGATCTGCCCGGTTGATGATAATCACCCCGGCATCCAGGTGTTCAAGAATGTCGCGTTGCCGGGATTCGGCCTCCACCAGACGGGTCTGGAATCGGACCAATTCTTTAAAACTGTCATCCGCCATGGCAGCAATCGATTGAAATTCATGAAAGGTGTAATCTTCAGGATTTACATTATGGTCCGAAATTGCTTTTTGAAGCCGGGTAAGTTCTTTATCAATGTTTGCAGTCAAACGACGGGAGGCCACTCTTAAAAAAAGAAGTACGCTTAATGTCAGACTGAAAATGATTAATAGTTCCACAATAAATTTATTGCGCAGCTGTCTTACAAATGAATCAACTTTGTTTTCAATATCATCCAGATATAAGCCACTGCCAATCACCCAGCCCCAGTCATTAATTTTCCGCGAAAATGAAATTTTAGAAACCGCGATACCAAGACTAGGCTTGTTCCATTTGTATTGAACGAATCCACCGCTGGATTTACCTGCAGCGCCGATTAAACTCTGTAAGACTTTTATACCGTTGGGATCAGTGATATTCCAAAGATTTTTTCCCACCAGTTCCGGCTGGGAACCATTAAACAGCACAAGCCCTTTATCGGTGCAACCAAAAACATACCCTTCTCCCTGGGCATAAGTGTATATTTCTATACTTTTAACAATTTGTTTTTTGATCTCTTCGATTGGGGTGCCTTTTTGGGCCAGGCGGTGCCGCTCATAGTTGATATGATCCACGGCCCGGTTGACCATGGTTCGGATCAGATTTTTTCTTTCATCAAAAATGCTGTTTCGGATCTGGGCTATCTCGCTTTTAGCGGCAATCCAGGATTGAATCGCCAGGCCTGTCACCAGAACAGCGCTAAACAAAATGAGTGCATGGCGTAAATTATTTCGAAAAACTTCATGCATAGACCTGGAGGATGAAAATTCTCTCTTTGAAAAAAGCCTGATAAGACTGTTCCCGGCCAGTACAAAAAGCAACAAGCCCAATCCGGCGGTAATGGCAACGGGCCATGTTATTAAATCCGGCCGATTGCGAATTTGGGTATTCTCTGGGAGCAGATCCGGATCTAAACCATGGGAACGAAGCTTGTCCCACAAAAAAATCGGCACATTGGGGCTTTCGGTGACCACAGGGGGAATGCTTTTTTGATACAGTATCTCTAAGGCCAGTCCGCCGGCTGTTTGTCCCTGGTCCAGGGAGCTTGCCAGCATGCCGCCAACAATGCCGTGGCCCAGGTAAAAATCCCACATGCCGTATACCGGAGCCAAAGAAACGCGGTCAACCAACTCTGCGGCCGCCTCATTGCTATGGTACACACCATCTTTATCCCGGTTAAAAAGTATTAAAAGAACGGCATCGTCAGGAGAAACCGATGTCAAATTTTGCTGAAGTTCAACCGTAGACAATCCGTGAAGCCAGATCGGCGTAAATCCAAAGCTGTCGGACGTTAAAGCCGCTTTCACCTCATTTTCAACAGCCGCCCCGGTGGGGGTTGTTCCGGTAACAATGTAAAGCTTTTTTGCCTTTGGCTGCAGCCGGCGAATCAGTTGGAGGGTGCGTACAGGATCGGTCTTTTCCACGACACCGGTAATGCGATTCTCAAATCCGTCAAGGAGCGTTGACTGGAAATTATTGATACCGCAAAAAACAATGGGAATATCAGGAAAAAGAGTCTCCTTGTAATCTTGAAGAAAGGTGAGCGCATTATTATCGGAAAGAATCAGCAGATCAAAGGAAATGGTTTTGTATTTCCATTTCAGATATTCAGACATATGAGGTTTTGCCGTTTTCAGCGGCTGTCGCTTGCTGTCCAGATACTCAGTAAAAATCTCAATGGGCGCATCTCTCAGCGCCGTTCTGATACCTATTTCGATATTATCTGTCCACGAAAAACCTTTGTGGTAAGAATGCAATATTAAGATCCGTTTGGAAGTTGCTGACTGTGCATCTCCCACATCAGAGGCTAATGCCCCCCCGGCACAAACCGCTGAAAACAAAACACAACTGACAATCAAGACGGTGTAAAATAAGTCAGCCAATAAAAATTGCATGCAATTTTTTATACAAGATGCGGATCTGAATTTCATTTTAAAGGTCACCATATACATAGTCTGCAAGGAAAATACCTGCTGCTAAATTCGTATCAGATCTGATTTGCCCTGTGCCAATCGATTTAAAGAAAAAGGCTAAGCACATGCTTGGGAGAAGCGGGAGAAATCGCAGCGTCCAGCATTAATTTAGATATTAAAATGATCGCTTAATATGGTGGCAGGATACCGTTAAAACCTCATAAATGCAAGCCAAGAAGACAAAGATACCCCTGCCTGAAGCACCCGTTCTACTGCCCTTTACAGTCCCGTAATCGAATCAGCAAGTGCAATCCGCCAATGTTTATGGTATCTAAAATCAGGTTCTGAAATGTTTAAAGACCTTATGCACTGAACGAAAGGCCCCAACCATGCCCCGATTCCTAAATCGGTTTTACATTAAATTCATACGCCCCACCGATCCCGGGCTATTCATTACCAAATATGCCGCCAAGGCAACGGTGTGCTGCCTGATCTCTCTTGGGGCGGCTCTGCTTCTTGGGCTGCACGGCCATGATTTTTTGTGGTGGCTGATCGGCGCGCTGTGCACAATCTTGTTCCGCACCGGCAGTACCTTCAATCGCCGGAAAATGTACGGATTAATCCTCTTAGGCACCGTCTCCCTGACCGTCCCCGTCGCGGCGATTGTCGGCGGCCATACCGCGGCAAGCCTGGGGTTTATTTTTATTGTATCCTTTGCCTGTTTTTTTGTCTCATCCCTGGGCGTCTCGGCCTCCACCATCGGCATCGGGTCTCTTGTGGTTACCATGATTTCCGTTTTTTCCCCGGCAGACCCCTTTCCCGGGCTCATTCGGTCGGCCTATCTGATGGGCGGCGGCCTGATCTCATTTTTAATCAACTTTTACCTGTGGCCCTTTGACCCGGAAAAGGTTCTTTTGTCGGCAGCCAAATTGGCGGTTGAAGATATGGGGCTTTTTTTTGACGGACTTTGCGCAAGGATCAAAAACCCCAGGGTTACAAATGCCAATCTGGACTATCTGAGTTCGGAATCCTCAGCATCCATACGCCGGTACCGGGTCTTAATGGAAAGTTTCAACGTGGATCCGTTGAAGGGCAGTAAAACCCAGGGTGGCCCCGGTCTTTACTACTTTTCCCTGGTCCGGCTGTTTGAGTCCCTGGTGGGGTTGTTTCACCACATACATTTCAGTGATAACAAACCCGAATTTGACGCACTCAAAGAGCGTTTTTACAACGCCTCATGGGGCATCGGAGAGGTCTTTGATATTTTCATCGAAATGAAATCGACCAGTTATATCAAACCCGATTTTTCCCCCATCCTTGCCGACCTGGAAGCAATTCAGACCGCGCTTGTGGAGATGAAAGGGTACCGGCAAGGTGACGACGGGCAAAACAGATTCCTGGAGGCATGGGCGGCCCTGTATGAACTTAAAAATGTGGTTGTTGAACTTGAAAACATGATGAAAACGGCTGACCGGCGTTTCAGACTGGAGGCAAGACCCCATGCAGCATAACCATTGGGCCAGATTATCCAGGGAATTAACCTTTTCCTCCCAGATTTTTCGCCACGCCCTGAGGGCCGCCATTGCCATCACCCTGGCTGTTGCCGTGGTCAAGCAGTCATCCCTTTACCACGCCCTGTGGGTCCCGATCACCGTACTGGTGATCATGCGGCCTTCTTTGGGCGGGACCCTTCACATCAGTTGGAAACGGCTGGCAGGCACGGCGGCAGGGGCAGCGGCAGGTATCCTCATCGCCTTTCTTGAGCTGCCCATGGTTGCCGTAGCCATTCTCGCCTTTGCCATGCTGTTTTTCATTTTTTACTTTAAAGGGCGAAATTATCTTGCGTTCATTGCATTTCTGACCGCGGATTTAGTTCTCGTTCTGGCAGCCGCCTTTCCCTATCCCTGGCAAAGCGGGGCCGAGCGCATGCTTGATACGGCGTTGGGCATCGGCATCGGACTTGGGGTCTCTTTTCTGGTGTGGCCGAACTTTGCCAGAAAGAACCTGCGCCAGGCCATTGGCGATCTGATCGCGGCCCAGCACCGCCATTTCAAGCAACTTCGAGAGGCCTATCTCAGTGACACCCCGGATTCGGTTCACCTTCTGTCCGGACGGCTGGAGGCACGGGAAAGTCTGGATAACTGCACCCAGAAATGCACGGACGCCGCCATAGAACCCGGGTTGATTGCAGGCCAGCGCCAGGAACTGCTTAACCTGGTGGATATTTTCGCCAAACTCCATAAAACCCTGATCGCCCTCTCCTCCCTTGTCGCCAATTCCACAGGGGTCTTTAGAGGAGAGATCCAGCCTGATTTTGAAAGGCTCATGGATACGGTTCAGAATCAATTTTCACAATTGGAAACCTATGCCCGCACCGGGGAGGCATCCATAAATCCACGTGCCTTCAACGACTGCTTCAGCCGTTTTATGGCCCGGCTGGGCACCATGCGTATGAACGGTGAATTTGACCGATTCCCCCTGGACGCCCGGAACAATTCATCCTCTTTTATCCTCCAGATCCGTCAAATCGGTGACGGGCTTGACCAGGCTTATGCCGGACTGAAAAACATCAGAGCGCCCCAATGACATTTGGTTACATTACGTTTTTTAAGAAAAAATCGCATCCGTCTTTTGAAACCGAAATCGTAATTGACGGTCACGCTGTTTTATCGTAAAAATTATCTTGCTATACGTTAATAAATCAGCATATTATTAGAAAATTTCGCAAATAAAAATTTAAAATCTCTACGGGGTTATGACTCACTATGAATAGAATTCTCATTGTTGATGATGAAGAAATCGGCAGAACCTTAATGGAGGGCATTTTCAATAAGTACGGTGCGTTTGTCTCGGTCGCGACCGGTGCCGAGGCACTCAAAGTCTATCAAAAAGGGATTGAAAAGGGAAAACCCTTTAATCTGGTTTTGCTGGATATATCCCTTCCGGATATCAGCGGGGTGGATGTCCTAAAAAAAATAAAACAGATTGACAGCGGACTCAAAGAACACAAATCCATGGTCATTATGGTGACCTCCCACAGTGAAAAAAGCATCGTTATAGGCTGTATCAAATCAGGGTGCAAAGCCTATTTCATAAAACCGCTGAAGCAGGACGCCGTGGATTCGAAAATGGCTGAACTGGGAATTTCCCCCGCTAAATAAATACCAAATATTGTCTTCAGGAAAATACCGTGAAACCATCAGGCGATCACCATAAGGCCATGCTATACCTTGATAAATTCACCGCCCTGAAAACGGTGCCGCCTGTTGCCGCCCGCCTGATGAAGATGATTGACGAAGATACCTCATCCCTTGAAGAATTTGAAACGGTCATCCGGGTTGATCCAACCCTGGTTTTACGAATTTTAAAGCTGATCAACTCTTCTTACTTTTCATTAAGAACAAAAATCAAAAACATATCCGAAGCGGTTGCCTACATCGGCATGGACAACCTGAGAAACATGATTGTCCTTGATGCAGTGAAAAATCTTTTTTTAAAGGACTCAACAAACACGGAATTTTCCAGAAAAAAATTGTGGGTCCATTGTGCGGTCACAAGCATCTGCTGCCAGATGGTTGCCGAACGTATTTTTGTCCAAAAAGGGGAGGATGATTTCCTGTGCGGCATTCTCCACGATGTGGGCCTGATCGTTGAGGATCAGGTGGCGCCCCAAAAATTCAATGAGTTCTGCCGTACATTTGATCCGTCAGCTCAGGCGTTGCTTGATCACGAACAAATGATTATGGGAACCGATCATACCATCATCGGTTATCTGATAACCGGGCAATGGGGATTAAATCCGGAACTGTGCCTGGCAATTAAATATCACCACGATGCCATGGCGGATATGAAACCGGACAGCCATGCCGGTATCCTGCAGATCTCGGAATATCTCGCCTCTATGCTGGGATATACAACATACCCGGAAACACAAAAAAAAATAAATTCTCCAAGACTGCTTTCTCATATCAAAGAAAATGTTATGGGTTATCGTGCCATATTGGATGATCTGCCCGAGGAAATAATGCGAGTCCGGGAGATTTATTCCCTTGGGGAGGACGATGACGATGAACTTTCTTGACGAAATCCTCCAAGAATCAGACGACCAGATTAACGCAGATTTTCTTGGGATGCTGAACAAACATTTTCCCGCGTACCGGTTTATTATTTTACTGAACGCCGGCGGCGCTATGGGGACGTTATCCGACGGCCCCCTGGACGGAACGCTTGAAAAACAGCTTCGGCAAACCGCTGATTCCGGACGGACGTTAGGCGGACCCAACGGGCCTTTGCTGTCCGTGTCTCTGGAAGAGATGAATTCCGTTCTTGTCTGGGAACTTTTTCCCCAGGCCGATCCGGCCACGGCCTTTACCATGCTCCGGGACCTGGTCAATTTGTCCAAGGCACTCCACAAAAAAGAGCGCCTCCTTTCAGAAGAAAAAGCACTGCTTGTCGCACATAAAGAGCAGCGTGATCGAAAAATCAAAGTGTTATGGAAAAAGTACCAGGATATTCTGGCACGCAACCAGACCCAGAGCGCCGAGTACTCCAAACTGCTTCAGTCTGAGATCCAGAACCGGACATCGGAACTGGAAAAGTCCAACAAAGCCCTGGCCCGGGCCAAGGAACGGGCAGAGGCCGCAAATATTGCAAAAGATCAATTTTTGGCCAATATGAGCCATGAAATTCGAACGCCCATGAACGGGGTGATCGGCATGGTTGAAATTCTTCTCGGCACGTTGCTGACCCAGGAGCAGCGCCACTTTGCCATGCTCATGAAAAATTCTTCCAACGCGCTTCTCAGCGTGATTAACGATATCCTGGATTATTCAAAAATTGAAGCCGGTAAACTGGATATTGAGCAGATTGATTTCAATCTAAGACAGGTGATGGAAGATCTGTCGGATATCGTCGCCATCTCCGCATTTGAACAAGGTCTCTTTTTTGTCACAATTTTTGACGCGGATGTGCCGGTGATGTTAAAGGGTGATCCGGGGCGCTTAAGCCAGATTCTCATGAATTTCTGCGGCAATGCCGTTAAGTTTACCCGGCAGGGGGGTATTGTGCTTCAGATCAGTTTGGCGTCAAAGTCATTGTCCTCGGCGCAGTTGAAATTTTCAGTCACGGACACAGGGATTGGTATTCCAAAAAACAGAATCAGCGGATTATTTCAATCCTTTTCCCAGATGGATTCATCCATGACCCGCCAATACGGCGGCACCGGACTTGGGTTGGCGATTTCCAAGCAGCTGACCGAAATGATGGGCGGACAGATCGGCGTAACTTCACAGGAGAATAAGGGTTCCACCTTCTGGTCCAAAATAGAATTTAAACGGCAGAATAGACAGAAACCCCTACCCGATGTGACTCTGGAGCCGGATACCCAGGTATTAGTGGCAGATGCCAACCCGAAAGCCAGACAGGTGCTGATCGAATATATCAAACCCTTGGGATGCAAGTACCAGGAAGCCTGCGATATCATTGATGCCTGCAGCAAAATTCTTTCGGCCCGGCAATCGGGCAAACCGTTCAGCAGGGTCTTTTTTGACCGGGATCTTCCCGGCATGCCGTCAACGGATCTGGTGGACGCTGCGGCCGAGACCTGCGACATTTCAGATACAATGTTTTTGCGTCTATCTTTTCTTGGACGGCAGCCCCCGGTGCCAAACGACGCGAACCGCTCCCGTGTCATAAACCTGAACAAGCCCGTAAAGTATTCCGATTTCATGGCCTGTATGTCATCATCGCCTGACAGCTTAACTGATATTGAACGACCCGTCATGCAACTGCTTTCTGAAACTCTCCTGGTGAACCATTCGTGCCGGCTGCTTTTGGCCGAAGATGATGCAATGAACCGTATTGTGGCTGAAAATATTTTAAAACGGATGAACCTGACCGATATCCAGGTCGCCGAAAATGGTCAGGAAGCTGTGGATCTGTTCAAGGCGGGCCAATTTGATCTGATTCTTATGGATGGCCAGATGCCGGTGATGAGCGGTTTGGATGCCACCGTAAACATCCGGGCCTATGAAAAGGCGCACAATCTTAAGCCCACCCCCATCATTGCCCTGACCGCCCACGCCATGAAAGACGACCGGGCGCATTTTTTGTCCAAAGGGATGGATGATTATATCACAAAACCCCTGACCGTTAGTGCCCTGGCTGACGTCATTAAACGCATGTTGCCCCAAGGGTATTGCAAATACGGAGCCGCGCAAACTACGGCACCACCCCCAATTCAGGAAGATGAGGCGGCCGTGAATATGACGGAACTTAAGGAAATTATGAATGCAGATAAATCTCTGCTGCATATATGTACCGAGACATTTAAAAAGAATTACGGCCCTGTTTTGACCCAGATGATGGACAGTATTGCCGCAGACGATGGTCCTCAGCTGCAAAAAAGCGCACACCAGCTAAAGGGTATGTTTAAATATCTGGCCGCCAAGCCCGCGGCGCAAACCGCCTATAAACTTGAACAAATGGGCGAAGCATCAAACATAAAAGATGCATCCCCCCTGATTGATCAGTTGCAACAAGCATGCAAAAATATCGTAGACTGTCTTGAAAACATCTCTGAACAGGACGGATTCAGGTGAATTCCAAATGCCGTGTTTTATAAAACATGAGGTGAGGAGGCATTGGTCTTTCGTAATATGTCAAATACGACGGATCCAAATCGGAGATAAGTAAAAGCCTTTCATCCACACGGCCATGCCATAACGCGGTAGATGAAAGACTTTTTGAAAGCCATCAACGTTTGGAACGGGTTTCATACTCCCTTAAAAGCCCGATGATCACAGGGCTCAGACCCAGCAGGGCAATCAGGTTGGGGATGGCCATCAGCCCGTTGAACGCGTCGGACAGATTCCACACAAAATCCATGGAGACAGTGGCACCCAAAAAGGCCAGAATCGCCCATACCCATTTGTAGACCTCAACGGCCTTGACGCCGGCAATGTACTCCAGACATTTGGATCCATAATAGAACCAGCCAAGGATGGTGGAAAAGGCAAAAAAGATCAGACCAAAGGTGACGATGAACTGGCCGAAGCCCGGCAGACAGGAGGCAAACGCTCTGGATGTGAGCGCTGCACCGGAAAGTTTATCAGCGATCACCATCACACCGTCAGCGTTAATACTGACCAGGCCTGACACAAGAATCACAAGAGCTGTCATGGTGCAGATGATCAGGGTATCAATAAAAGAGCCGAGGGATGCGATAATACCCTGGGTAACGGGATCCTTAATCTTGGACGCCGCATGGGCAATGGGTGCGGAACCCAGACCCGCTTCATTGGAGAATACCCCCCGGGCCACGCCGTACCGGACCACGGAGCCTAATAAACCGCCGCCTACGGCTGTGCCTGAAAAGGCATTGTCAAAGATCATTTGCAGGGCCTGGGGAACCATAGATCCGTTGACAAACAGAACAATCAGGCAGCCGACGGTATAGGTGACGGCCATGAACGGAACAATTTTTGAGGTGACTCGGGCAATGCTTTTGATGCCGCCGATCACCACCATTCCCACTGCAAGGGCAAGTACCAAACCCGTGATCCAGTCAGGAACATTGAGGCTGGCGTTCAGGGCAGAGGCCACGGAGTTGGACTGAACCATACTGCCGATGCCAAAGGAGGCCACAAATCCGAACAGAGCGAACAGCCAGCCAAGCCATGCCCAGTTCCCGCCAAATTTTTCCTGCATACCGTGTTTGATATAGTACATGGGACCGCCGGACTGCTCCCCGTTTTCGTTTGTGATACGGTATTTGACTGCCAGCACGGCTTCGGCAAACTTCACGGCCCCGCCGAATGCCCCGGTCACCCACATCCAGAAAACAGCACCCGGGCCGCCCGAGGCAATGGCTGTTGCCACACCCGCGATATTCCCAGTGCCGATGGTGGCGGACAGCGAGGTCATCAACGCCTGGAACGGCGTGATGTCACCTTCGCCATGGTGGCTGGAGGAAAACAATAGTTTAAAAGCAAAAAAAAGCTTTCTAAACTGAACCACCCGGGTGCCAAGGGTTAGAATCACCCCTGTGCCCACCAGGAAAACAATCATGATCGGTCCCCAGGCAAAACCGCCGATGGTGCCGACCAATGAATTTAAAACCTGCATAACTGCTCCTAACATAACTGGTATTATTTCATCCCGGACCGAAAACGGTATTTTAAATAACAGCCGCAGGTTAACCCGGTCCGCAGTAACTTTATAAAAGCACCACACTTTTTTGGTACTTCCATTAAAAAAAGACAACGGGCTGGATTTAGCCAAAATATGACTATAAATGTCAAGTTAAAATTTTAGAATTATGCATAATTTTTCTTTTAAAATAAGCTGACTCTATATTTTAAGGTAAAATTTTGTAGAATATATAATTTTAAAGAGATTTGGGGTCAGGACTGACCGTGGGAGAAGAGCTCCGCATCTTCCATGAAACCGGGCAGGCACAAACTCAATTAATGGAGATAACAAAACCGAGATGGCCCAGGGAAATTCGGAACATAAAAAAACGATTATTATTGGGGGCGGTTTAAGCGGCATTTATGCCGCCGCCCTGTTACTGGCCAAAAAGCAGACATCCGTCGTTGTCCTTGAAGCCAGATCACGAACAGGCGGGCGCATTCTCTGCGAAGAACACAACGGTTTTTTTGCCGATCTCGGCCCTTCCTGGTACTGGCCCCGGATTAATCCCAAAATGACAGCACTGGTCCAATATTTGGGGCTTAAACACTATCCGCAGTTTGAAAAGGGGCTGTGTAGATTCCAGGCAAAAAACGGCCAGATAGAAACGTTTGAGGGGACGCCCATGAATCCGCCTGGATGGAGGGTTGAAGGCAGTATGACGGCGCTTGTCAAAGGCCTTTGCCGACAGATTCCCCAAGAGGTGATCCGGTTGAATCATCCAGTCTGTGAAATTGAAAAAAAAGGGGAGTGCATTGAGGTAAGCGTTGGACGCCATGATCAACCGCCCCAGTGCCGATTTTCGGCAGATCACGTCATCCTGGCCCTGCCGCCAAGACTTGCGGCCCGAAGCATTCTGTTCACACCGGATTTGTCCTACGATTTAACCCAGGCCATGCTCAGGGCAAGTACATGGATGGCCGGCCAGTCCAAATTTTTTTCCCTATACAGCCATGCGCCCTGGCGTAACATGGGGTTATCCGGACAAAGTTTTTCTTTATCCGGCCCCATTGGAGAAATTCATGACGGCTCTTGTGAATACCAGGCCCCATACGGATTGACCGGATTTACCCGAATTCCCGCCCTAAAAAGACAGGACAAGACCATAATGATCCAAAAAATTCTTGAGCAGTTGCCGGGGCTGTATGGTCCGGATGCAGGAAAGCCATCAGATATATTTTACCAGGACTGGGCCAAGGAAAAATACACAGCAACGGAATACGATTTACGGTCCGCCCACAACCATCCGGAATTTCTTCCCCCTGGCCGGAAAACGAGCATTTGGGAAGAGAGGCTCCACTTTGCCGGTTCTGAAACGGCGGATCATATGGGCGGGTATCTTGAAGGCGCACTGCATAGTGCAGAACGTGCAATTTCAAAAATTTGTTGAAAATACAAGGTAAAACATATCAAAAGACCTGAAGAAAGACATTGATTCATGATCAAATCAGATAGTTCCATTTTGTATGTTATGGCCTCCTGTTTATAGACCCATCTTGCCTTTTAAGAACGGGGCATAGGCCTTATCTGTTTTCAGAATGTGGTTTTTCAACCACTCCGTAAGAAATTTCATCAAATCCATGGAAATTGAGGCCCGGCCCTGTTCAAACTCTTTACTAAACGCCAGTACCTTGGCAACAAGATCTTTGTGTATTTTTTTATGATTGACCGTATCCGGATATCCATGGGCATCAAACAGCTCTTCTTCATACCCGAAATGGTACACCGTATATTCGGCTAATCGGGTTAAAATGCCCCCCGCCTCCCGGCTGCCCATTTTCATCTTCATAGCCCGGTGAAGTTCATTTACCATGGACACCAGCTCCTTGTGCTGCTTGTCAATCTCAGGCAAACCAAGGGCCAGGCGTCTTCCCCAGGGCATCAGATCATTAATATTCTCGGGTTTTATATCCGGCCCTTTATCCACCACACCGGCCTCTTCAATGGATACTTTAAAAACACCGATCATATTTCTCAATTTACCCGACAGGGTGGAAAGCTCCTGGGCGCTCTCCTTTAAACGAACGCTGCGCTGGGTCATCTCCTGGGAGACTTCGTTAACTTCCGTAATATCATGGGATATCTGTGTTGCCGCCGTGGACGTTTCAACAACACTTTCATTGACTTCCCTGATGCCCGATGACACAAGCTCTGTATTTTCAGCAACAACAGATGAATACTCGGACTGTTCTTCGATGGATTCAGCAATTTCAGACACAATCCTTGTCACTTCCGAAATAACCTGGGTGATCTGTTCAACCTCCTGAACCGTAGCATGTGATGACTCTTGAATCTCTTCAATTCTCTGTTTTATGTCTTTGGTTGCATCGGCCGTCTGGGCGGCTAGCCCCTTTATTTCTCCTGCCACCACCGCAAAACCTTTTCCCGCTTCCCCGGCCCTGGCCGCTTCAATGGTGGCATTTAAAGCCAGCAAATTAGTCTGTTCGGCAATGTCTGTGATCACTTCAGTAACCTTTGTGATATCCTCAGCCGAGGCGCCTAACCTAACGACCTTTTCGGTTGCCGTGTTAACAGTTTCACCCGCAGTCTGGGTAATCTGTCTGGCTCGGTTACAATTTTCAGCCACTTTATCCAAATTTTCTTTTATCTGTCCCGTGGAGTCCGTCACAGATCCCAGATAGTCGACAGCCTCTTCAGTGGCAGCGGCAACGGTTTCCATGTTTTGACTCATCTCGTCTGCCGCAGCGGCGACGGTTTCAGACTTGCCGGTAAAGCTCTGGGAATCTTCCAACATCAATTCTGCCACGGAAAGCAATTCTTCCGAAGAGGCGGAGACCGTCTCCGAATCAATGCCGATATGCACGATAATTTTATTCAATCTGCTGATAAGATTATTTACCCACGTTGCCATCTGCCCTATTTCATCATGGCTTTGGATATGAATACGCTGGGTTAAATCGCCATCTCCCTCACAGATATCCTTAAGCGCTGCCACAGTTGCATTGACCGGCCGGACAATGATCGAGGCCATGATCCAGACAAAGGCTACGGCAAAGAGAATGATAAAAACAGAGATGAGAAGATTAAACCGGGTCTGGGCATTAATGGGTGCAAACATTTCCTGATCATCAAACTGGACAACGGCAATGACATTGATTTTGCCTGAATGGGCAAAGGCGTTATGCACCGCTCTTTGATCCACTGTTGCCGGAAAGCTGCCATTATTTTGTCTCAAAATCTGTTGCCCGTATTCCGTATCAGCCAGGTTCAACCGGTTGACTTTACTTTTATCCGAATGTGCGACGACCATCCCTTCATCGCTTATCAAATATGCATGGCCTTTTTCTCCGATTTTAACGGAGTCTGTAAATTTGGCTGAAAATGCCTGCAGATCCACCACGGCAAACAAAATACCATGAATTGTACCCCCGCTTTTTACGGGTGTTGCGATAACAAAAATTGGATTTCCCGAGGCCTTGCTCTGCAAGACCTTTGAAATTTGAGTTTGGCCTGCCATGGCGCCTTTAAAATAATCCCTTTGCCCAACATTGATTTTTCCTATGATTGACGTGGGAGACCCCGCTATAATTTCACCGGTTGGCCCCGCTATACTGATACCTTCGTAAAAACCATATCTTTGGCGCAGTTGATCGAACATCTGGTTTATGTTCTCCCGGACCGCCTCTCTTTGTTCCCCTTCCTTGAATAAATCCCGGCAACCTGCCATTGCCTGCCATGTTTCGATATCTCTGGTCCGGTCCTGCACCCATGTATCCATTGTTAAAATCATTGATTGACTGATTTTGACAAGATGCTCAATCATATTGTTCTTAAGCGCACTTTTGGATTGTGAGCTGGAGATAAACGCCATTCCACCCAAACCGACGACGAACAGAAAAAACACAGGCAGAATAATTTTATACTTAAAATTAAGTTTCATATTTCCCTCCCCTTTTTTCCCAAACGCCTTAGGACAATTTAAACGTACCCATTAATTCATGAAGCTTAGATGCCAGTTCTGATAACTCCTTGGCCGTTAACTTAACATTAATGCTGCGGTTTGAAATTTCACTGGACGCAAGGCTGACGTTCGATATATTTTTTGACACTTCATCGGCAATCACGGAACACTCTGCCACATTGTTCGTTACATCGGCAATACCAAGGGAGGCCTGGGAGACATTCCGGGCAATTTCCGCCGTGGCCTGGGACTGCTGTTCCACGGCTTCCACAATGGCATTTACGCTCTGGTTCACCTCATTAATGACCCGGATAATCTGTTCAATACCCTCTGTGGTCTCCTGGGTGGAGCCCTGCATCCGCTCAATTTTATTACGGATCTCGGTGGTCGCATCCGCCGTCTGATTGGCCAGCACTTTAATTTCATTGGCCACCACGGCAAAGCCCTTGCCCGCGTCCCCGGCCCGGGCCGCTTCAATGGTGGCATTTAAGGCTAAAAGATTGGTCTGCTCGGAAATATCAGTGATCGTTTCTGTAACTTTTCCGATTTCAAGGGCAGCCACGCCCAGGTGAGACACTTTTTCCGACACCATCCCCGCCTGGGCCACAGCAGTCTCAGTAATCTGCCTGGATTGTTCCGTATTGTTTACGATTTCATGGATGGTTGCCGTCATCTCTTCGGCGGCAGCTGACACAGAATTAACATTGCCGGAGGTTTCCTCGATTGATGCCCTGACACTGGCCATGCTTTCACTCATCTCTTCAGCCGCTTCGGACACGGATACGGCCAGTTCCGTGGCTTCCGATGAATCGACGGACATGGTGTTGGAAACCTCGTTCAACTCGTCAGAGGAACCGGACAGCGTTTCCATCCCCTGGCTGATATTCTCTATCATCCCCCGCAGGTTCCTGATCATGCTGTTCATGGCTCCGGCCAGTTCTCCAGTCTCATCCTCGCAGTCAATATTCATTTCATGACTCAGATCCCCTTCTGCCATGAGATTGGCAAACGCCACGCCCTGCTTTAAACGGCGGGTGATTGATCGGGCCACCAGGAAAAATATCAGCGCCGCCAGAAGCGTACCGACAACAATGAGTACAATGGCTTTCATAACTTGGGATCTAAGTTGTGCGTCTGCCTCATCCAGGGGCTGGATGACTTCAAAGGCACCATGAAATTCCCCGGCTTTCAAATTTTCCAATCGATTACCAGTGGCATCTTTTCCATCGTCCCGTCCCCAAACCGTTTTGGATTGCGCTGGATCACCGTGGCAGACCAGACAGGACTCAGACAGATGAATAGGCAGAAAATACCGCACGGCATTGATCTGTGTATCCACCACAAAATATTCATCCAGCTGCTCCTTTTTCATCTTTTCGAGAGCCGGCCCTTCAATCTTATAGGATTGGCCAAAATCGGGTTCATTATTGGGATTTCTGGGATTGAACTTCGGGACCCGGAAGGAATAACCGCCCTCTTTAGCCTTGCGCATGGCCGAGTTCCAGGCAGACACCACGGGTACGGTTGCCAGAAGTTTATCTATCTGGCCTGAATCGGCGTAGGATTTAATCGTTTCCAGAGGAAAAAGGCCCATAGCCCATTTTTTCTCCACTTCCTGGCGCACGGATTCAGTGACCAGGCAAATGGATCTGGCTTTTTCCACATACGATGCAACGGTCGACACTTTTTCAGAACGGACATAAAAAAAGAGCAGCACACCGACCAGAAGAATTGTTGTACCGATACCAGCAACCATAAATTTGATAAAAATAGGCAGATCCAATATTTTTTTCATCGTTCCCCCGGATATAAAGATGTAACCATGAATGATACGTGCTATCGTCACCGAGTGGAGACGATATGATTTTTTTTGTAATTGTTTAAAATTACCAGATTTATGGGGTCAGCTCAATACGAAATTGATGAACATAAAAAAGGCCGATCCTCCCATTGGGAGAATCGGCCTTTGTCAGACTATATCAGAAAAGATAAATTACTCTTCCGGCTGCTTGATAACAACCAGCAGATCCTTTGCATCCACCTGTGTACCCACGGCTGTGGCGATTCGCTGCACAACACCCGGGACATCGGAAAGTACATTGGTCTGCATTTTCATGGCTTCAATGGTGACCAGCACATCGCCGCGTTCGATTTCATCGCCTTCTGACACGCAAACCGCAGAGATCAGACCCGGCATGGGAGAACCCACTTCACCCAGATTTGCGGGGTTGGCTTTTTCCCGTGGCGCTCTTTCGGGTACTTTGGAGCGGTCCGGTACTTTAACGATCCGGGACTGGCCGTTAAGTTCAAAGTAGACCTCTCTATTTCCCTCTTCGTCCGCCTTGCCTTTGGCCATGAAACGAATGATCAAGGTTTTACCGGATGCGATATCAACGTAAAGTTCCTCTTCGCGTTTCATGCCGTAGAAAAAGTTGAGGGTCGGCAGCACACTGACATTGCCAAATTTTTTGCGATGTTTCATGTAATCCACAAAGACATCCGGGTACATTAAATAGGAAGCAAGTTCGCAGTCGGAAATTTTCTTTTCCACCAGCTTTTCGGCCTGGGTACGCTCCTGGTCCATGTCAGCCGGCTCAAGCAACTGGCCCGGGCGAACGGTAATGGGTTCTTCGCCTTTCAAAATCTTTTTCTGAAGATCCTTGGGGAAACCTCCGGGAGGCTGGCCCATCATGCCTTTGAAAAAGGTCACAACGGATTCAGGGAAAGAGACTTCCTTGTTCGGATCCAGCACATCTTCTTTGGTGATGCCGCTGGTGATCATGGACAAGGCCATGTCTCCGACTACTTTTGAACTTGGGGTTACTTTTACGATATCGCCGAACATTTCATTGACATCTTTATATACCTTTGCCACTTCGGGCCATCTTTCTTCAATGCCCAAGGCTCTGGCCTGCTGGCGCAGGTTGGTATACTGGCCGCCGGGCATTTCATGCAGATAGACTTCAGAGGTTCCGCTGTGAAATTCACTTTCAAACCCAATGTACATCTGCCTTACTTTTTCCCAGTAGTTGGAAACCAGGGCCAGGGATTCGGGGTCAAGGCCGGTATCTCTGGGTGTATTTCTAAGTGCCGCGGCAATGGAACCTAAATTGGGATGTGAGGTCAAGCCGCTCATGGAGTCAACAGCGCAATCAATGGCATCAACGCCTGCATCGGCTGCCGCAAGCAGTGTTGCACCGGCAATGCCGCTGGTATCATGGCTGTGCAGATGAATGGGCAGACCAATTTCTTCTTTTAAGGCACCAACGAGCACTTTTGCCGCAGCCGGTTTTAACAAGCCCGCCATATCCTTGATTGCCAGAATATGGGCACCGGCTTTTTCCAGTTCCTTGGCCATATCAACATAGTATTTCAGGCTGTATTTGGTTCTTTTGGGATCGAGAATATCGCCGGTGTAGCAGATGGAGGCTTCACAAATTTTATTGTTTTCCAAGACCGCATCCATGGCCAGACGCATATTTTCAACCCAGTTCAGGGAATCAAACACACGGAAAAGGTCCATGCCGTTGTCAGCCGCCTGTTTAACAAAATAGGTGATCACGTTGTCCGGATAATTGGTATATCCAACCCCATTGGACGCCCGAAGCAACATCTGGGTCAACAGATTCGGCATGGCCTCACGCAATTGCTGGAGACGTTCCCAGGGGCACTCTTTGGAGAACCGCATGGCCACATCAAAGGTGGCACCGCCCCAGCACTCCACAGAAAACAAATCAGGCAACAAGGCGGCATAGCTGGGTGCAATTTTCACTAGATCAAAGGTTCTCACCCGGGTGGCGAGCAGGGATTGATGGGCATCGCGCATGGTCTTGTCGGTGATCAGCAGTTTATCCTGGGTTTTCATCCAGTCTGCAACGGCCTGGGGACCCTCTTTATCCAGCAATTGTTTGAGCCCCGGCTTGATATCCTGGACCGTAAGTTTAGGCACGGTAGGCTGGTGCACATGTACTGCCGGAACGGGTCTGTTCTTGACATCTTCATTCCCATTGATAATAACATCACCCAGGAACGACAGCAGCCGGGTTGCCCGGTCCCGTCTTTTGGCAAATGTGAAGAGCTCTTTTGTTTCATCAATGAATTTGGTGGTATATTCGGCCTTTACAAAGGTTGGATGGCGAATCAGGCCTTCCAGGAACTGCAGGTTTGTGGCAACGCCCAAAATTCTGAATTCGGTTAAGGCACGATGCATTTTCAACCGTGCTTCTTCTTCATCTCCGCCCCAGGCCGTTACTTTTGTCAGCAAAGAATCAAAATGGCGGGTAACGATGGCACCGGAATACGCGGTACCGGCGTCCAGACGGATGCCGAATCCGGCTGCTGCCCGATAGGCTGTGATTCTTCCGTAATCGGGAATGAAGTTGTTTTCCGGATCTTCGGTGGTGATACGGCACTGGATGGCATGGCCTTTGAGCATGACATCTTCCTGTTTTGGAATAAGGCTTCCGGGCTGTCCAATGAGCATGCCCTGGGCAATTTTTAATTGTGCCTTGACAATGTCAACCCCTGTAACTTGCTCTGTTACCGTATGTTCCACCTGGATTCTTGGGTTAACTTCCATGAAGTAGAACTTTCCGGTGTCGATATCCATTAAGAATTCAACGGTACCGGCACTTTCATACCCCACGGTTTTGGCAATGGACAGGCCTGCGTTGCAAAGCTCTTGGCGCTTTTCGTCGGTAAGAAAGGTGGCAGGTGCTCTTTCAACAACCTTTTGATTTCTTCTTTGAACAGAACAGTCACGTTCGAACAGATGAATGATGTTGCCCTGGGAATCCCCAAGAATCTGGACCTCAAGGTGTCGGGCTTTTCTGACAAGTTTTTCAAAATAGACTTCATCACTGCCGAAGGCTGCGGCAGACTCTTTTCGGGCCGCATCAACCTGGGTCAGCACCTCTTGGGTGCTTTCCACGGCACGCATGCCTCTGCCGCCGCCGCCCCAGCTGGCTTTGAGCATCAGCGGGTAGCCGATCTCTTCTGCGATTTGAATAATTTTTTCATCATCATAGGGCAATGGACCACTGGCCGGAACAACAGGGGCGCCTGCGTCTATGGCCACCTTACGGGCAGAAACCTTGTTGCCAAGCTGGCGCATAACTTCCGGGGAGGGTCCGACAAATTTTATACCGGCTTCGGCACATGCGTCTGCAAATTCGGGCTTTTCTGCAAGGAATCCGTATCCGGGGTGAATGGCATCTACATTTTTTTCCTTGGCAAGCTTAACAATTCCTTCAAAATCCAGATAAGCTTCAATGGGGCCTTTTCCTTCCCCGATTAAATAACTTTCCCCGGTCTTAAACCGATGAAGTGCAAATCTGTCCTCCTGGGAGTAGATGCCAATCGTATCTATCCCAAGCTCATGTGCAGCACGTGTTACACGAATGGCTATCTCACTGCGGTTTGCAATCAAGAGACGCTTGATTTTTTTTCCCATAACATCCATTTTACATTTCCTTGTTTTAGATGATAACGCTCCTCAATCTGTTTGCAGCATCGGCAACAGATTCCTTCAATTCCCAAAATCGGTAAAAGTTCCTTCCACTGCCTTACTACGTCCGTTATGGCGTATTTAAATCAATCAATGGTTTGTAGAACCGTCCCTAATTTATCTTTTCCATAAAAAAACTTAAAACATCACAAAAAAAGATTAAAAAATCTAATAAAACAGGAAACGCTTGTCAATCTATATTTTAGGAAACGCTTATCAATCTATTTTTTTTTGCTTTAGCCATTGATCACCTGCCAATGAAGATCTAAAGGAATCATTCATTTACGCGGAATGGCGGGGGAATTCGTGGATTATGCGATGGGTATTTTGATTCAAATTCCGGATGTCGGATCAACGGTTTTTATTGACCACACCCCGCTAATTTTATAAATACCAATGATAAAAGATCACAAAACAATTATTTAAACTTATAATTATCTCTTTAAGCTGCATTTAGCTTTGGAACATTTATGATTGACCGTATTCATCTGTCCATTTTAAATGAAATTGACCGGAAAGGGACCTTGACAGCGGCAGCCCAAGCCCTTTGCCTGACCCAGCCGGCCCTGACCCACACCATGAAAAAACTTGAATCCAGCATCGGTACTCGGCTGTGGCAAAAAGACGGCCGGGGGCTGCGCCTGACCCGGTCAGGCAGGTATCTGCTGGAGGTTTCTCGTAAAATACTGCCCCAGTTTATTCTGGCCGAAAAGATGCTTGAACAATATGCACGGGGAAAACGGGGAATGCTGTGTATCGGAATGGAGTGCCACCCATGTTACCGCTGGTTTTCCACCATTGTTTCCCAATATCTTGACACCTGGACGGATGTGGAAGTCGATGTAAAACAGGAATTTCAATTTGACGGGATACAGGCGCTGCTGGATTTTGAAATAGACCTGCTCATCACCCCAGATCCCGTAAAAACAAAAAGTCTGTCCTTTACGCCGGTCTTTGAGTACGAACATGTGCTGGCAGTTCCCCGAAGCCATCCCCTGGCCCGGCGCGACCACATCATTGCCGAGGATCTGCTGGATCAGGTGCTGATCACCTACCCCGTCCCCGTGGAGCGTCTGGATATTTTTACCCGGTGTCTGATTCCGGCCCAATGTCGTCCCAAACAGCATAAAATCATTGAAACCACAGATATCATGCTCCAGATGGTGGCTTCGGGCCGGGGAATCACAGCCCTGCCCCGCTGGCTTGTGGAAGAGAGTCAAAGCAGGTTTAAATTAAAAACCGTTTCCATTGGGCCGGACGGCATCTGGAAAGAGATCAGTGTGGGTATCCGGGACCAGGACCGAACAACCGATTATATCCAGGGATTTATCGATCTTGCCGGATAGCACCAAAACAGTCCTCAACTGACTCTACCTATCAATATCCGGGTCATATTCGGGGTTAACCCACAACAAAACATGAAAGCAATTCAACAATTTATTGGAACTTTCATATAAAAATCTGATATAAAATCTGCAAAGGTTGTTACGGAACAGATAATTTTTCCAAAATAAAGAGGAAAAATAAATTTGGCTGCAGACATACATGAGGTATTGCTGGAGACAAAATTTATTTATCCAATGCAAAAGCCAATGCAAATACGAATGCAAAAAGTTTGCATTCCGCAACAGCCCGAAGAAATTAAATTTACCAGGAGGCATAGGAACACAAGTTGAACATACCCAAAAGGGCCATTCTCCAGAAGGGACAGGGCAGAACCCGAAAACTGGCCAAGCTTAATTATATTTACGAGCGGGAATCCCGCTATTTTGCCCAGGTGGCTGAAAGCGTCAAGACTCTGGCGTTGAAAGAGATCCAGGACTTGGGAGGGAAAAACGCACAGCCGGTATTCCGGGGCATCTGGTTTGAAGCGGATAAATCCACATTTTATAAAATAGTCTATCTTTCCCGCCTGGCATCACGGGTGCTTGTGCCCCTGGCCGAATTTGAATGCACGGACAAGGATGACTTATATAAGGGTGCAAAAACAATCCGCTGGGAAGAATTCTTAAATCCCAAAAAAACCTTTTCCATCGCGTCCAACGTGTCTGAGTCACAGATCACCCACTCTAACTTTGCAGGATTAAGGGTCAAGGACGCCATTGCCGATTATTTCAGGGACAGGACAAACCGCAGGCCTTCAGTAAATACCCTGGACCCCTGGATCATGATCAATGTTCATGTACACAGAGATCGGGCCACCATCTCCATTGACGCAGGTTCCGGCCCCTTACACAAACGAGGATACAGGGAGGACAGGGTTTCGGCCCCCATGCAGGAAACCGTGGCCGCAGCCATTATTGCCCTGAGCGATTGGCATGGAGAAAAACCCCTGCTTGATCCCATGTGCGGATCAGGGACACTTTTGTGCGAAGCCTTGATGCACTATAGCCGGATTCCGGCCCAGATTTTTCGTGAAGAGTTTGGATTTGAACGCCTGCCCGATTTTAATGCCAAGGAATGGGAAGCGGTGAAAGAAACCGCAGACAAAGCGATTCAGCCCTTACCCAAGGGGCTTATCCGGGGAAGCGATATAGACGAAACGGCCGTTGAAGCGACACGAACAAACCTGATGGGACTTCACCATGGCGGAGGAATTGATGTGGCGCTGTCGGATTTCAAAGATCTTGGGACGGTGGAAAATGCCGTCATCGTCACCAATCCCCCTTACGGCATCCGCATGGGCAAAGATCAGAACATGAAATTATTCTACAACGACCTTGGCCAGTTTTTAAAGGAAAAGTGCAAAAGCTGCACCGCCTATGTCTATTTCGGCGATCCGGGCTTTATCAAGCATGTGCCACTGGCGCCCTCATGGAAAAAAAATCTGGAAATCGGAGGATTAGATGGTAAGCTTGTAAAATACCAGCTATACTAGTGTATAAAAAAATCCTCTTCCGGGAAAAATCATGATGGCAGACGAAACAGGCGCGGATGCGCCTGCCAGAAAAATATATCATGAGCTCATGGGTTATAGGGTGGTGGATATCCTTCTGGTATCCAGCCCCTATGATGCGTTTATTATGGAAGAAGAGGGTCGGCTTTCAAACCGGATCATAGATCAGTATAAGGGGTTGAACCTGTCCAACCCTCCGAAACTGACCCTTGCATTTTCAGTCAAGGAAGCCTTTGAGCACCTTAAACGCAAACCCTTTGATCTGATCCTTTCAATACCGGGACTGGCCGGAATGGATGTCTACGCATTCGGCAGGCAGGTGAAGGCTCAATATTCACAGATTCCATTTTACCTGCTGTTTCACAACACCTGCGATATTCATCACTATGCCGATACAGACCCGCAGGCCGCGGTTGACCGAACCTATATCTGGGGCGGAAAGGCCGACCTGCTGCTGGCCATCATAAAAAATTTTGAAGATGAAAAAAATGTGGCCTTTGACACACAGAACGCACAGGTCCGGGTGATTATAATGGTAGAGGATTCGCCCTTCCATTACTCGTCGCTGCTGCCGGTTCTGTACAAACATATCGTCGTCCAGACCCAGTCGGTGATGGATGACTCCATTAATGCAGAGCAAAGGATTTTAAAAAGACGGGGGCGGCCCAAACTCCTTTTGGCCCATGACTACGAACAGGCCATGACCCTGTTTGAACGTTACAAGCCATATGTCTTAAGCGTTTTCACGGATATGCGCTACGCCATAAACGGCGAGGAAGACCCCCAGGCCGGACGCAAACTTTTGAACCGGATCAAATCCGAAATCCCGGACCTGCCCACCCTGATCCTGAGTACCGAAGAAAAAAACCGAAACATTGCCGCCGACATATCCGCCCAGTTTATCAATAAAAATTCCAACAACCTGCATGACCAGATCAAAAGTTTTTTTGTCACCCATTTAGGGTTCGGGGCCTTTGTGTTTCGCATGCCGGACAACAGTGAAATTGCCCGGGCATCCAACTTAAGGGAAATTGAAAAGCTGCTTCCCGATATCCCCAATGCATCCGTGCTCCACCATGCCAGACACAACGATTTTTCCAGATGGTTGCTTGCCCGCAGCGAAGTCGATTTTGCCTTAAGTCTTAAACCCTATACCATTAAAGATTTTTCCGACGCATCGGAAGTAAAGCGCTTTCTCATCGAATGCATCCGAGACCGGCGCAAGGACTCCCACCAGGGGCTTGTCATTGAATTTGATCCTGAAAAATTTGATTTGGATACGGATTTCATGAAAATCGGAACCGGATCATTAGGGGGAAAGGCAAGAGGTCTTGCGTTCATGTCCCATCAGCTGGGCATTGACCCAACGTTGAAACAAAAATTTCCGGACATTGACATTAACATCCCCCAGACCTTTGTCATTGCCACGGACGGATTCAACATGTTTGTGGAAGAGAACCAGCTCTCCCAGCTCATAGAGCAGGATCAAATACCCGATGACGCCCAGGTGGTAGAGCGATTTCTTCAAGCTGAACTGCCCCATTCGCTGAAAAAAAATTTAAGGGCGTATATTGAACATGTGCATTACCCCATTGCCGTCAGATCGTCGTCACTGTTTGAGGACGCCCATTACCAGCCTTTTGCAGGGCTGTATAAAACCTATATGCTGCCCAACTGCGACACAAGCACTGAAAAACGTCTTAAACACCTAATTACGGCCGTAAAGCTGGTATATGCCTCAACCTACCTGAAAGCCCCGAGATCCTTTACCCGATCCACCATGCACCGGACCGAGGATGAAGAGATGGCCGTGGTGCTCCAGCAGATCACCGGCACCCGGTATAAAAACTATTTTTATCCGTCCATCTCAGGGGTGGCCCAATCCTATAATTTTTACCCCATCGGCCACCTCAACGCCGAAGACGGCATTTCCTACATTGCCCTGGGACTTGGAAAAATCGTCATGGGCGGCGAAAAAACCCTTCGGCTCTGCCCAAAGTACCCGCAATTTCTACCCCAGTTTTCCATGATTGATGACATTCTGGAAAACGCACAAAAACATTTTTACGTCCTGAAAATGGATGAAATCCCAACCCATGAAAATTTTTTCGGTGTTGATGAAGATCCCTGTCTGACAAAGCTGGATGTAATTGATGCCAAGGATCATCCAGTGGTCCGGATGCTTTGCTCTTCTTATAATATGCAGGATAACCGTATCCGGGACCGGTTTTCGGACAAGGAATTTCCAGTGGTCACCTTTGCCAATATTTTAAAATACAACACCTTTCCTTTGGCAGATATTCTGGCTGAAGTCACGGCATTAGGTACCAGGTGGATGGGCGCATCGATGGAAGTGGAATTTTCCGTGGACCTGCCCGTTGAAGGTGTTCGCTCAAAACCGCGCTTCTCTTTGCTGCAGATCCGACCCATGTGCCAATACAAGCAAAACCTTGGGGTAAACATTGAGCAAAAGGATATTCAAAACGCATTCTGCCATTCCACCCTTTCCCTTGGAAACGGTGAATACAAAAATATCCGGGATATAGTGTATGTGGATCCCGGCACCTTTGAATCGGATAAAATGGCCTTGGTGGCAGGGGAGATCAACAAAATAAATGCCACTTTCAACGAATCCAGATCAAAATATGTACTCATCGGACCGGGGCGATGGGGATCATCGGACAGATGGCTGGGGATTCCGGTATTATGGAGCGATATTTCCAACGTGGGCGTTATGGTGGAGACCACCATTGAAAGCGTCAAGGCCGATTTCTCCCAGGGATCTCATTTTTTTCAGAATATCACCTCCCTGGGCATTCCTTACATAACCGTACAAAACAAAGGCAATGATTTTATCAACTATGATTTTCTTGCCGACCGGGAACCTGTCACTACCACCCGGTATTTAAAACACGTCCGCTTCGAAACCCCTGTAAAAATTCTTGTGGACGGCACAACCTCCCAGGCCGTGATCATGCAGGGTGTTGACGAATCCGGAACCAAAATCATGGATGACATTCCCATAATAAATTAATCATAAGGACGGATACATGAAAATTCTCATCGTGGATGACGAAACCATATCCAGAACAATTCTGCTCTCAAAAATGACGGACATGGGTACCTGCGTAGACGTGGACAACGCCAAAGATGCCCTGGCCGAAATTGACAAGGCAAAGGCCGAAGAGCAACCCTTTGATGTCATCACCCTTGATGTATCCATGCCCGTCATGGGCGGTCAGGAACTTCTCGAACACATCCGCAAACAAGAGGCCAAGGACAAAATCCCCAAAAACGAGTGGGTAAAAATTATAATGATCACAGCCCGGATGAACCTGGGCACAATCAAGGCCTGTATCAAAAGCGGGTGCAACGGATACCTGACAAAACCGGTAAGCCAGGTCCAGTTGATCCAAAGTCTGTCACAATTGGGTTTTGAGCCTGCTACCCCTGAAAAAACGGACAAAGAAAAAATGTCCCACAGCGACGCTGTAGCTGAGATCATCAAACGATTTTACTCGGGAAAAATTATGCTGCCCGTGTTCCCGAATATTGTCAAAGAAGTTGAGGCGGTTCTGGCCGGCAAAGACCCCTCTGTTGATGATCTGGTAAAAATCGTGGAAAAGGATATGGTAATCTCAAGCAAGCTGATTACCATTGCCAACTCCGCACTTTACAAAGGCATGGACGATGTCGAGAGCCTGAATGGCGCGCTGGTGAGGCTTGGTCTTAAAAACACCCTGGGCGTATGTTCAGCCCTTACAACAAAAAATCTTTTTAATTCAGACGATGAAGCCCTTAAAGGCGAAATGGAGAAACTCTGGATTCACTCCTTTGCTGTTGCCACTCTTGCAAGACGCCTAGCCGAAGAAACAGGCACTGAAAACCTGGAAACCCTTTTCCTGATGGGTCTGGTCCATGATATTGGAAAAATGCTTTTAATGAAAGTCTTTGTGGACATGTATCCGGACGTCCCCATCATAGATGAGGACCTGCAGCGTGTCATCCACGAAATCCACACCACCTTTGGCGGAGTTCTGCTGAAAAAAATGAACTTTTCCAAACAGATTATAAACATTGCCGAATTTCATCACTGGGAGCAGTTTGAACAAAAAGCAGACAAGGAATTGCTTTTGATCAGCCTTGCCGATGCTCTGGCCAAGGAATTTGAAGATCTCTTTTTTCCTAAAAAGGATGAAAGCAAAGCCCCTGAGTTAGAAGAAGGCGATATTACCCTGGAAGAAGAGGCAGACAATGACATCAAACTGGACCACGATCGAGTCATAAAATTTCTGTCCGACTTGTCTGCACTGAAAATTTTAGAGTTGGATCCTGAAAAAGTGTTTTCGATCATTGAGCAAATTTACCCCATGATCAAAAACACTTCCCGCGCATTCTGATGCCCGAACCGGGCATCAGGCATTGAAAATATTACTCAAGCATGCACGGTTCATCTAACAGCCTTTAAATATTGTCTGTTTCTCCAGATAAATATAAATTCATTTTCATGTCCGGGTAAAAACAATTCATATTTTCAGATCAAATATTTTTCTTAACGACTTAATATAATTATTATAAAATATATAAGATGGTCATATAAACAGGGAACAATGGATGACAAACCTGAAAACATAACTATATTTATCTAATAAAAATTGCCCGATAATGCACACCAAAGCAACAACCTATTTTTAGATAGAACCCAGCTGCTTTCGATTTATGGAATCAGAAACAAGGAATATGACCATGGATAGCAACAATACAAACTCAGCAGAGATGCAAAAAAAAATGAATATTGCATCTAAAAAGCTTGCAAAAAGTATTGCCGGATGGACAGGGGATAAAAACCAAGTGGATACAAAAATTCCAGGACTCAGATTCAGCCGGTGGACCATGCCCACAGAACCGACGAGCTATACACTTGAATCAAGTATCTGCCTGGTCGCCCAGGGAAGTAAACGCGTCCTGTTAGGAGAAGACGCCTACGCATATGACGCGACCCGGTTCCTGATCACATCTGTGGACCTGCCGGTGGTGGCCAACATCGTTGAGGCCAGTTGCGAAAAACCCTACCTGGGTTTGATATTGGAACTTGATTTGAAAGAAATTTCCCAACTCATCGTAGACAGCGGTCTGCCGGCAACCCGTTCCGGGCAGGCGCAAAAAGGAATGGCTGTAAGCCGGCTCTCATTGCCCCTGCTTGATACGTTTCAGCGCCTGGTGGATCTTCTGACAGAAGAAGAAAATATCAAAATCCTTGGGCCGCTCATCAAGCGGGAAATCTTTTTTCGCCTGCTCACTTCGGATCAAGGACCCAGACTTCAACAAATTGCGGCGTCGGGAAGTCACAGCCATCAGATTTCCCAGGCCATCACCTGGCTGAAAAAAAATTATACCCGCCCCCTGCGTGTAAACGATCTGGCGTCCAACGCCGGTATGAGCAAATCGGCTTTTCACACCCATTTTAAGGTGATGACCTCAATGACACCCCTGCAATTTCAAAAACGGCTACGCCTCAATGAAGCCCGACGACTGATGCTCACAGAAAACCTGGATGCCCTGAGCGCAACATTCAAGGTGGGGTATGAAAGCGCCTCGCAGTTCAGCCGCGAATACAGCCGCCTGTTCGGCGCTCCGCCGTTGCGTGATATCAATCGTTTGCGTCAGACCGCTTCGGCGTAAAGAAAATAAAAAAAACCCAGCCACCAAAATAATTTTGGCGGCTGGGCTTAAAAACCTCAGTTGATTGACTTAAGCGCCATGCTTAGGCGTTATCAACGATTGCATTCATTGTTGCGGAAGGTCTCATTGCAGCAGTAGTCTTGGCGAAATCAATGTGGTAGTAACCACCGATATCAACAGGTTTGCCCTGTGCAGCCAAAAGCTCGTCAGCAATTTTCTTTTCGTTTTCTTTCATGGCTGCAGCAACTTTTGCAAATCTTGCTTTCAATGCGGCATCGTCATCCTGTGCGGCAAGGGCTTCTGCCCAGTACATTGCCAGATAGAAATGGCTGCCTCTGTTGTCAATTTCATTGACTTTACGAGAGGGGTTCTTTCCTTCCTGCAGGAATTTGGTGTTGGCTATACCCAGTGCCTTGGCATATACTTTAGCAGTGGCATTGCCTTTGTTTCCAATGTATTCCAAAGATTCGGCAAAGGCCAGGAATTCACCTAGGGAATCCCATCTTAAATGACCTTCTTCCAGGAACTGCTGGATGTGTTTCGGAGCAGATCCGCCAGCACCGGTCTCAAAAAGTCCGCCACCTGCCATCAAAGGAACGATGGAAAGCATTTTAGCACTGGTACCAAGCTCAAGAATGGGGAACAAATCGGTCAGGTAATCCCTTAAAACGTTACCGGTAGCACCAATGGTATCCAGAGTTTGTCTTACACGACCGCAAGAGTAGGTGCACGCTTCAGGCGGTGCCATAATCTTAATTTCCAGACCGGATGTGTCATTATCCGGCAGGTATTTTTCAACTTTTTTAATCAGCTCGGCATCATGGGCTCTATTGCTGTCCAGCCAGAAAATAACCGGGAAACCAGTCAGTCTGCCACGGTTAACAGCCAGTTTGACCCAGTCCTGAATCGGAGCGTCTTTAACCTGGCACATTCTGAAAACATCGCCTTCTTCAACAGGGCGTTCAAGCAGAACGTTGCCGGCAGTATCGACAACCTTAACGGTTCCGGCTGCGGGGATTTCAAATGTTTTGTCATGTGATCCGTATTCCTCAGCTTTTTTAGCCATCAGACCAACATTCTGTACGGTACCCATGGTGGCGGGATTAAACGCGCCGTTCTTCTTGCAGTCTTCAATGGTGGCCTGGAAAACACCGGCATAGGCTCTGTCAGGAATCATGGCCAGGGTGTCATAAGCTTTTCCATCGGCACCCCACATTTTTCCGGAGTTACGAATCATTGCGGGCATGGAAGCATCGATGATTACGTCACTGGAAACGTGCAGGTTGGTGATGCCTTTGTCGGAGTTAACCATGGCCAGCGGCGGTCTTTTTGCATAGCAAGCCTGGATGTCGGCTTCGATTTCGGCTTTTTTGTCGGCAGGAAGGGTTTCAAGTCTGGCATAAAGATCGCCAAGACCCATATTGGGGTTAACACCGATCTCTTTGAAAATGCCTGCATGTTTATCAAAAACTTCCTGGAAGTAAACATAAACAATGTGGCCGAAAAAGATCGGATCAGAAACCTTCATCATGGTTGCTTTAAGATGGGCTGACAGAAGAACGCCGCGGTCTTTGGCTTCCTTAATTGATTTGGCAACATAGGCACGCAGGGCTTTTTTGCTCATTACGCATGCATCAATCACTTCGGCAGCTTCCAGGTCAAGCTTGTCTTTAAGAACAGTTGTTGATCCGTCAGCGCCGGCCAGTTCGATCTTAACGGTGCATGCGCTTTCAACAGTTGTTGCAATTTCAGTTCCGTAGTAGTCGCCTTCGGTCATGGAAGCAACGTCGGTTTTGGAGTCGGCAGACCATTCACCCATGGAGTGGGGATTCTTCTTGGCGAATTCTTTAACCGCTACAGCAGCTCTACGATCGGAGTTACCTTCCCTCAATACAGGGTTAACGGCAGAACCAAGGTTCTTGGAATATTGGGCTTTGATAGCTTCTTCTTCGGCATTTTTGGGTTCATCAGGGTAATCGGGAACGTTGTATCCAGCAGCCTGTAATTCTTTGATGGCGCCTTTCAACTGAGGAACAGAAGCACTGATGTTTGGAAGTTTGATAATGTTTCCGTCCGGAGATTTGGCAAGCTCGCCCAAAAACGCCAGATCATCAGATACTTTCTGATCGTCTTTCAGGCGGTCAGACCAGTTCGCTGCAACTCTGCCGGCCAAAGAGATATCTCTGAGTTCGACTTCAATATCAGATCCCTTAAGATAAGAGTTAACAATGGGAAGCAAAGAATGAGTTGCTAATAAAGGTGCTTCATCGGTTCTAGTCCATCTAATTGTTTCAGTCATGTTTATTCCTCTGTTGAAGTTTAGGTTTAAAACATCTAACACTATTATGTTAAGATAAAGGACGGTTCAAATAGTTCACTTTGAACCTAACTCCTTCCATCTTGCAAACACAAACGGCGGTTTAACCAGCCATGAGCAGTTCACCCATAACATACAAACAATACTTAGGTTTCAACGGTCTGACTCAATTTGTTCTTGTGCACAAAGAACAAACCAAAACTGTAATAGCATTCAACAAGGTGCAAATCAAGACTGTTATATAAATTAGTGTAAAATTTTGTATACAACAAAAATTTAACATGTTAAGGGACACTAACAGCCCCATCAGTGCTGATTAAACCCTGGTATTTGGCATATTTTCCAGGTAATCGCAGTGACTAAATCAATATCGTTAATTTAAATTTTTTCTTATGATGCCCATCTCCTGCTTGCTTGGACATAATAAAGAAGGAAGGAAGGTAAAAAAATGAAAATAGTTGTTCTTGATGGATTTACCCTGAACCCGGGAGATCTTAACTGGGATAAATTTTTGGAAATTGGTGATCTGAAGGTGTACGACAGAACATCTCCCGAAGAGATCCGGAAACGGACGGCCGGCGCAGATATAGTGTTGACCAATAAAACCGTACTGACGGCCGAAGACATCGCAGCAATGGACAATGTTAAATATATCGGGGTTTTGGCAACAGGGGTCAATGTCGTCGACCTTGAATATACCAAAAAGAACGGGATTACGGTGACCAACGTTCCCGGATATTCCGGTTCTTCATCGGCCCAGGCGGTTTTTGCCCTGATTCTGGAACTGACAAACAGGGTGGGCCACCACAGCCAGACGGTAACGGATGGAAAATGGTCGGCGTCAAAGGATTTCTGCTATTGGGATTATCCGCTTATGGAATTGGAAGGCATTACATTGGGTATTGTCGGCTATGGCGGCATCGGCAAAGCTGTGGCAAAGATCGCACTGGCTTTTGGAATGAATATTCTGATTTACAACCGCTCGGTCCCCCCTGATCTTCCCGACGGAATCACCTATTCGGATCTGGACAACCTGATCAAATCCAGCGATATCATATCCCTGCACTGCCCGTTGACCCCCCAGACAAAAGGCATGATCAACAAAGAGAGCCTGGCGCAAATGAAAAAGACATCCTATTTGATCAATACCTCCCGGGGACCGCTGATTGTGGAAAACGATCTGGCAGACGCATTAAATCAAGGTATTATTGCCGGGGCTGCCATGGATGTCCTTGACGTAGAACCCCCGGACAAGAGCTGCCCGCTGCTGACGGCTGACAACTGCTACATCACCCCCCACATTGCCTGGGCAACCCTTGCATCCAGGGAGAGGCTGATGTCCATAGCTGTTGAAAACATAAAAAAATATCTGGCAGGAACCCCTCAAAATGTAGTTCCCAGAAAATAACGGCCAGGGGCCATCCTTGGTCTATCTGCACCGAGGCGTTAGCCCGCAACAAAGATAGTAAAAAAAACCAAGTACTTGCTGGAGACTTAATTATAAAAAAGACAAAGGGAGAAACACGACATAAGTCCCGATGCCCAATTTAACCCCCTGGAGATCACCCACAAAGCAAGACCTAAATTCGTTTCCATGATCCTTGGCAGCATCGTGGTAATTTTTGTCTTATTTCTTATTGTTTCCCGGTTTTTTACCACCATACCCGCAGGCCATGTGGGTGTCGGGACCCTGTTTGGTAAAGTGCAGTCCGATATTTATACCGAAGGCATTCACCTGATTAATCCGCTGGTAAAAATCACGCTTTTTGACGCCAGGCAAAAAACCCACAAAGAGGAGATGGGGGTGCCGTCCAGCGACCAGCTCATCACCCGGTTTGACCTCTCCATCCAGTACCGCCTGATTAAAGAGCAGGCACCTGTGATGCTCAAGGAAACCGGTACGCCCAAGGAAAGTCATTGAGGTACATATGATGCCCCTGCTGCGAAGTCTGATGCGCGAAATCGGCAAAAGCGTGCCCCAGGCGGAAAATTTTTATGAACAGGCGGTTCAGCAGCGTATCCAGCATGAGAAAAAAAGAAGCGGCCCAGGCTGCGGAAAAGGCCAAGGAAGAGCTGAAAAAATTCAGGGTGGACCAGGAGCGCAAAGAAGCCCAGGCCGAAGCGGAAAAAAAAGCCGAGTTAATCCAGGCCAACAAGAAAAAAGAGGTCATGCTCATCAACGCCAATGCCCAGCTTGAAGCCGCCAGAATAGAAGCCAAGGCGATTCTTGTGCGCGCCGAGGCAGAAGCCGCAGCCAAACGAAAGATTATCGATGCGGTCTCCCTGGAAGGGTATTTGAAACTTGAGAGCATGGCTGTACTTAAAGAGCTTCAGAACGGTAATCACCTGATCATCATGGATCCCAACACAACATCTCCCTTACCATTTTTAAATCTTGATAAGATTCAGTATAAACCGGTGAGAGAATAATCCTTTTATTATTCTCTTCTAAAGTTTCCTGATTTTTATTTTCCTGTTATTTTGAGCTAAATTAAGTATAATCTTGAAAATACTGGCTTTTTGCCTATTGCTGGGATTTGTATGGGCAGGGAGAATAAAATGGGGTTTTGCTATTTACATGGCAAATCCTATAAAAATTAAACTCACCCTGCGATAACCCCACATTATAGACAATCAATAGACTGATAAAAATCAGGAAACTTCAGATTCTCTTTTCATCCGTATTTTTCTCTGCGACGTTCCGGAAAACATGTTCAATATGCATTCCGGAACGTCGCACTGTCATTCCGGCCTTTTTAAATTTTCAAGAGTTGAATATCGTCTTTCGGGCTTGATTCTATTGTCGGCCATTTTTGTAGGTGCACCCCCTCCCTGTGGTTACCCTTGTTTGGGCTGGCTCAAAACAGCCAATGCACTTTCTTCTTTTTATCAACACGTCTGCTTGGAATGTTCAAAATATTATCTACAAAAGGCAAATTAATAAAAATCCATGTTTAAAACCAAGAACACTATGTTGAAAACGTGTTCAAAACATCATAAAAACCCTATTAGGGAACGATCTTTGAATTGTTCAAAAAAAAAGATATAATTGTCGAAAACAAGTCTAAAAAATGTTGAATATTCAAATATGGTGGGCCAAAATAACTGAAAAAAGGCGATAAACTGATGATAGATTCACGTTTTCAACACAGGCGTTCATAAACTGTTAATAATTAAAACTTTTATGTTAATAACCGATTGGTCGAATGTTTAAAAAAGTGTTCAAAACTAACCAAACACCCTATTAAATATCGAGTTCTGAATTGTTCAAAAAGAATATTTGGCTGTTAAAAAACGAGTTGAAAAAATGTTGAAAACTTAATTTTTTAAACACGGCTTCATATTGACAGATCGTAAGCATATAAGTAAGTTTTACCTACCTAAATTTTTATCTCTAAATATAAAAAAAACTGCTGCCTGTATTTCAAACATCATTTTCAATGGAGTG
Organism: uncultured Desulfobacter sp.; assembly: GCF_963666145.1. Lineage (NCBI taxonomy): Bacteria > Pseudomonadati > Thermodesulfobacteriota > Desulfobacteria > Desulfobacterales > Desulfobacteraceae > Desulfobacter > uncultured Desulfobacter sp. Next base: position 2,779,851 of record NZ_OY762614.1, read on the forward strand.
AACCACCCATGACCCAACTCAAAAAGATCGCAGCAACCATCAAAACTGCCGTTAAACAGGGCATCCAGAGTTTCAACGAAGACCGGGCCAAAGACATTTTCAAACAACTGGGAATACCCGTGGTTCGTGAAATACGCATCAAAGCAATGGCAGATCTCCATGGGGCTGCCCAAACCATCGGGTTCCCTGTTGTACTTAAAGGGATTGCACGACAGATTCTGCATAAAACCGAAGCCGGCATGGTGGAGGTGGGGATCACCACTGAAGCTGATCTGAAAAAATCGGCTCAAAAAATGAAATCCCTTGCAGGTGATAGTTTTGAAGCTTTTTTGATCCAGCCCATGATTCAGGGGAAAAGACAGTTCACCGCAGGGATGTTTAAAGAGCCCCAGTTTGGCCCGGTGATTATGTTCGGGGTGGGCGGGGTGCTCACAGAAGCATTGAAGGATACTGTTTTCCGGCTTGCTCCATTGTCCAAGACAGATATTGACGCCATGTTGGACAGCCTGAGATCCAGGGCCTTGTTAGAATCATTCCGGGGAGAGGCGGCAGTAAACCGTCCGGTGTTTGAATCCGTGCTCCGGCGTTTGTCCGACCTGGCCATATCTTGTCCAGGCATCCGCGAAATTGATATCAACCCATTGATTATCAAACCCGACGGCGACCCGGTGGCGGTTGACGGACTGATGATTTTTGAAAAATATGAAAACGATGGCACGCACCCGCATCCAACAATCGATTTCAAAAGTTTATACACAACCTTTTATCCCAAAACCATTGCCTTTGTCGGCGCTTCTGCTGTCCCGGGCAAATGGGGTCATCTGCTGCTCACAAACGCCTATGCCGGTAATTTCAAAGGCGAAATTTTTCTGGTGAATCCCAAGGGCGGCAAGATTATGGGAAGGGATGTTCATAAAACCATTGATGACATCAAAGGCGACGTGGACCTGGCGTTTGTAACCGTACCTGCAAACCGGGTCATGGACCTGGTCCCTGCTCTGAAAAAAAAGCGTGTCAAAGGAATGGTGCTGATCACCAGCGGATTCAGGGAAGTCGGAGACCAGGGCAGACAGCTTGAGGATGAAATCATGGCTGCCGCAAAAAAAGCCGGGATAACGGTCATTGGTCCCAATACCATGGGCATATGCAATCCCCATGCATCACTCTACGCTTCCGGAGCCAATGCCCTTCCGTTTCCCGGCACCACCGCCATGATCTCCCAATCGGGAAATATAGGCACCCAGCTCCTTGCCTTTGCCGAGCAGCAGGGCATCGGCATCCGGTTATTTGTGGGATCCGGCAACGAAGCCATGATCTCCACTGAAGATTATATGCAGCTCCTTGAAGATGACGACCTGACCCGCACCGTGGTCCTGTATATCGAAAGCGTAAAAAACGGGCGGCGTTTTTTTGAATCCGCAAGCCGCCTGTCAGCAACCAAACCCGTGGTGCTTCTCAAGGGCGGCAGAACCCAGGATGGAAAAAGGGCCGCCGCCGGCCATACCGGGGCCATGGCCTCGGATTCCGCAGTGTTTCATGCCGCCTGCACCCAGGCCGGGATCATACAGGTGGAGCAGCCCCTGGAGCTTTTAGACATGTCCACGGTATTCTCATCCCTGCCCATGCCCAAAGGCGGCCGGGTGGCCCTCATGACCCTGGGCGGCGGATGGGGTGTGGTGACCACGGACCTTTGTGCCGAATACGGGCTTGAAATACCCAAACTGTCCAACGAGACATTGGAACGCCTGAACGCCTTCCTGCCGGACTTCTGGAGCCATGACAACCCGGTGGATATTGTGGGAGAAACAGATCCGCAAATACCCAAAATCTGCCTGGAGGAACTTTTAAAATGGGATGGATGCGATGCGGTCATTCACCTGGGCATCCACGGCAGACGCCTACTTATTTATGCCATGGCAAAGGGTATGTTGAAAACAGATCCGGATATGACACAGGAAAAAACAGATCTGTTTATGGCGGACATTATCAAGGCAGAAGCGGATTACACTCGATATACGGTTGAAATGATACAAAAATACAACAAACCTGTGGTAGGTGTCAGTCTCTTAACCGATGAATTGAGCCATACCCTTTACCCCTATGACGATCTGGACTATAAGGGAGTATTTTTTCCCTCACCGGAACGGGCCGTAAAGGCGCTGGCCGGGATGGTCCGGTACAGAAAATGGCTTGATTCGGCAGGGAAATACAAACCATAGAAAATCAGGAGAGACTTATGAGCACAAAAGTTACCACTTCCAGCCTGATGAAGATGAAGCAGGAGGAAAAAAAAATAACCGCCCTTACCGCCTATGACTATCCTTCTGCCCTCATGGTGGACCGTGCCGGAATTGATCTTATCCTTGTGGGCGATTCCGTGGGCATGGCCGTCCAGGGCTGGGATACCACCCTGCCTGTGACCATGGATGAGATGATCTATCATACAAAACTTGTGACCCGGGCCTGCTCAAGAGCCCTGGTGGTGGGCGACATGCCTTTCATGTCCTACCAGAGCGGCATGGATAAAGCCGTTGAAAACGCCGGACGATTTTTAAAGGAAGCCGGCGCCACAGCCGTAAAACTTGAAGGCGGCGCAGATGTCTGTCCTGCCATTTCAGCCATGGCAAAGGCGGGCATACCTGTCCAGGCCCACATTGGCCTGACCCCCCAGTCCGTACACCAGATGGGCGGTTTCAAGGTACAGCGGGACGAAGAGCGGCTGCTTAAAGACGCCAAGGATGTTCAAGCCGCCGGGGCTTTTTCCGTGGTGCTGGAAGGCATTCCAGCGACCATTGCCGAAAAAATAACCAAATCCCTGACCATTCCCACCATCGGCATTGGTGCAGGTCCGTCCTGTGACGGCCAGATTCTGGTACTCCATGACATGCTGGGTATGCATGACGGATTTATACCTAAATTCGTCAAAAAATTCGTAGATATTTATTCCCTGGCAAATCAGGGGCTTGCTGAATATGCCAAAGAGGTTCAGGATGGTACTTTTCCGTCAAAAGAGCATTCATATAAATAGTTTATGACGCAGGTATTATATATCTATGAATAGTACCAAACAAAAATTTTCCGTGATCGGCTGTGGCCGGGTGGGTATCTGTCTGGCCACATTTCTTTTTAAAAAAAATTATGAACCTGCAGGTTTTTTCAGCAGGAGTATGACGTCGGCCCGGGCAGCGCGGTCAGCTGCCGGGTGCGGCACGGTGTTTGATTCGGCCGCCGACTGTGCCCGGGCCGGGGATATTGTATTTATCACCACCCCCGACGGTGTCATAGAAGGGGTTTGCGAAGATCTTGTGAGCCAAAATGCCTTTGGCCCCAAAACCATGGTGTTTCATCTGTCAGGCGCCCACTCTTCAGCCATACTTGCCCGGGCAAAACAGTCCGGTGCCGTTGTGGGTTCCATTCATCCCCTGCAGTCCTTTGCCCCCTATGAACCGGGTCAGGCAAGCCCCTTTGAAGGAATCAATATCTCGGTTGAAGGAGATCCAGATGCCGTTTCCCAGGGCAAGGATATTGCCGCAGCCCTGGGCGCCCGGGCCTTTGCCATCCCAACCGAATCCAAAACCCTTTATCATGCCTCGGCTGTGGTGGCCTCCAACTACCTTGTGACCCTGGTAAAGTTTGCCCTCACGCTTTTAATGGAAACAGGGCTTCGGGAAGATGCGGCATTTGACATTTTATCTCCCCTGATCCAGGGCACCCTGTCCAATATAAATTCCAGGGGCTGCAAACAGGCCCTGACAGGCCCTGTGGCCCGGGGGGATCATGACACCGTATCCCGTCATCTGGCTGACATTGACGAAAAATTACCTGAATTTTCAGCTCTGTACCGTCTTTTGGGTGCCCATACCCTGGATATTGCCGGGGTCGGAAACGGCCTGTCCAAAGAGACTGAAAAAATTCTGGCCGACCTTTTTAACCCCGGGTGATCAAAGGTATACGGGATGTAATCTCATGAAAAGAATAAGGGCCATGCAGATTTTAAAATCTACATGGCCCTTATAAAATTTACGACTTTTTCAGCTTTTCTTTAAACCGCTGAAAACACTATTTAGGTGCCCAAAATGGAGCGACGGCTGCCTGCTGAACTTCAACGGCCTCCCAGACATTGCCTTTGACATAGGCCTCGTTGTCCAGCCATTCTTTATCCAGTGCTTCCCGGGATTCAAAATCACACACAATCATGGAACCTGCCATTTTTCCCTCATCATTGAGGATGGCTGCGGCATAGAGCCAGTTGCCGGATTCGTGCATTTTTTTAGCGGTTTCAAGGTGTGCCTCCCTGGCGGCCATTCTTCTTTCCAGGGCTTTTTCATCTGTGCCGTCCCGGCCGATTACAATAAACTGCATTTTTCCTCCAAAACTCTAAAGTCCTTTCATTGCGGGAAGAATTACTTTCTCACCTATGAAACTGATGGTGATATTTTTTGTTTCATTTCCCCACACACATTTTTTGGCCCCAAGGGCACCATCACAGGTGTCTGGTTCGCCAATGATCTCCACTACCTTTTTATAGTCCATGCCCATCTCGACTTTGTCAAAATTTTCCCGGGTAAGTTTTGAACACCCTAAAAGAACAACCGTACAAAACAATACAAGAATCAACAGTTTTACAAATTTCATATCATCATGCCCCTTTCACCTAAATTTTATGGAGGGTCAGCAGTTCTCGCCCTTCCGCTTCCAGTTCCTGGTTGGCCTGTTCGAGCAAGGATTTTGAGGAAATTACGGATATTCCCTTGTCTGCTTCATCCCGGAAAAAATATCGGCCGGCTGTTTCCATGACCTTTTGCTTATCCACACCCAGCAGGGCATCCTTAAACCCTTTTCGGATTTCATCGGACAACTTGGTGATCTGTCGATAAAAGGCCTTCATGGCTGAAGGGGCAGGCGTTTCCGGTTTATCGATTTCCGAGCAGACCTGCAGGATGGCTTCTTTTACATCTGTTGCGGTGAACTCTCCCCGGGTGATGAAATCACACGCCTGGCCATAAACATCCAGGGTTCGTTTAATATGGGGATCACGGTAGGAACCAAAGGAAAAAATGCCCTCTTCCATGTTGTACATGGCAAACCCGCCGTATGCCCCGCCCTTTTCCCGAATTTCCCGGTGTAAAAACAAGGAACGCAAAAGCTTCGCAATAACAGAGAGGACCGGTGCGTCTTCATGGGAAATGCGAACGGCTTTAAAAGACTGGCCCACAAAGGAGACGGCGGTATTGGTCATCCAGCCGTCGTAGGGCCGCAGGGTATCTGTTTTTATCTGCGGTGTATGAAACGCCTGGGTGCTTCCGTTGGACAGATTGTTGTAAATATCTGCAATACGCTTATCCGCCTGAACCATGGAGGGAACAGATCCGATAACGGCAGGTTTAAAATTATCTTTTTTCATGACTGCCGCAGCCATGGCGGAAAGGTTTGTTTCCAATTCAGCCAAAGCCTGGGCGCCTGTTTTTTCATGACTCACCCTGGCGGAAAGATCTTTAATCAGGGCATATTGGGCGATACCATGCCATAATTCATTGATACCGGCTGCCATTGACAGGTGGCGTGCAGACAAAGTGATGGCATATCTGTGTCCGGACCCGACAATGGAGGACTCAAGACCTGCCTGGTATTGTAAAATCAAGCTTTTGAGCCGGTCATGATCTTTAAAGCTGCCGGCATTGATATATTCATCCACCATATCAAAAAGCGGGTCAATATTCCGGTCCAGGGCTTTTCCCTGCAATGCCAGAAAGGAGTGCCCTTCGCCCTTGTGGTCAAAATGTGTACCGGAAAAAGGAGATATGGAGATACCGCCGGTATAAAGGTCCATGCGTTCGGCCATCTGCACATAGGAAGATTTATTTGTACCGACATTGGTAAAGGCCCGTGCGAAAAACGGCACCATGGGGAAAAGCTCCGGCGCAATGTTTCCGGCACCTGCGGGGCAGGTAAAATAAAGGATGCCCGAAGTGGCTTTGTCAAAGGCGGTGGCGCAGGTAACGCCTTTGACGGTGTCCGGATGAACGATTTCAATCTCAGGGGGCACATCTTCCAGGGCCAGGGTGGGCAGTACATCCAGGTTTTCCTCTGTCTCCTGAAGTGCTTTCAGGTCTGCCGCATCTTTGTTGATCTGCGCCAACGCTTCTTCACCCAAGGATTTTTGTAATTCTTGAAGCTCCTGACGTACAGTTTCAGCCTGACGGGCTTCAATACCCTCATCCGGGACAAGGGTAAACAGCAGTCTGTGCTGATTATCGAGAAAATACCGCCGAATCCGGCCTTCCAGGAACTCTCCTTTGGCCAGTTCTTCCTGCAATTTTTTCAAATCAGCGTCAATATTGACAGCACTTACGGGATCGCCTTCATGGATGAGAACCGACGCCACCCCCATAATCAGCTTGATGCCGTAGGGGTATGGCGTATTGGTAATCTCCTTGAGGGAAAATTCGATCTGGTGGATGGCGGAATCGATCAAGTGTTTATCGATGCCCTTGTCTGCCAGCGTCCCAAGGGTATCGAAAATAATTTTTTCAACTTTGGGAACAGCAGATTCTTCGATATCTTTCAACCCGCAGACAAACATGGTATCCCGGTTATCTGAATCAAATCCCGTACCATCACACAGGGCAGAACCCAGGCCGCTGTCAATAAGCGCTTTTCTCAAGGGAGATGCTGAATTGCCAAGCAGAATCTGTTCAAGCACCGCCATCACCATCACTTCAAAATGATCGGCGATATCCGGGGTCAGCCAGGCCACACACCCCTGGTATTTGGTGCTGATATTATCCGGGTCCGAGTAGGCATATGACTGGGTCATGGATTTAGGAGCCTGCCACCGGGGCTGGGAAGGCACCCGGGTATCCATCTCAAGAAAATCAAATCGGCAGAGAACCTTTTCTTCAATAAATTTTAAATTCTCTTCCAGGGGCAAATCACCATATGTATAAAAATAACTGTTGGACGGATGATAGTATTTTGCGTGAAAGGCCCTAAGTTCCGCGTGGGTGAGTTTTGGAATATCTGCAGGTTCACCGCCGGAATTATTGGCATAGGTGGTATCCGGATAAAGGCCTTTGAGCAGGGCCCGGGACATGACCTGACTGGGTGAGGACATGGCACCCTTCATTTCATTGTACACCACACCCTTATACACTAGTTCCGGTTCACCGTTTTCCCCGGGTTCCAGCTCAAGCCGATGGCCTTCCTGCTTAAAGCTGAGGCGATCAATATCTGGAAAAAACGCCGCATCCAGATAGACATCCATCAGGTTGTAGTAGTCTTTTTTATTCTGGGTGGAAAACGGATACATGGTCCAGTCCGATGCAGTGAATGCATTCATAAAGGTGGACAGGCTTCGTTTAAGCATGGAAAAGAAAGGATCACGGACCTTATACTTTTCGGATCCGCACAGCACGGTGTGTTCCAGAATATGGGCAACTCCGGTGGAGTCCGTGGGAACGGTTCTGAAAAACACCCCAAAGGTGTTTTCCTTATCTTCATTGGCAATGTGGATGTGAACCGCTTTTGTCTTCTCGTGGACCAGCTGGATGAGATGGGCGTTAATTGCAGGCAGGGGCGATATCTGTTGAATTTTGTAACCGCCGATGGTCTGCCCGGGTGTAAATGCAGTCTGATTCATATATTTTCCTGTTAAAGGTTTCCCTGAACGGTTTCAGGCCCATGGTCAAAGTTAAATCCGCAGCCAATACGCCGTAATTTAAGTCGCCTTTAGTGCACGTCAATAAAAAAATGGAATCAGAGCATTGCTGATCCGCGTTGACGTTACAACCAAGGGCTGTTCAAAAAAATAGGCAATTGTGCGATTTTGTTTTGAACATGGGCCTTATTTCGCATGTGTTATAGACTTACGAATAGAGTTATTCCAGACCAGTCAAAAATAACATAATAATTTTAAATCATTTTATAAATTCCACGGTTGACCCGCTTTATTTTTTCTATTTTATCAAGCCTGAAAATTATATTTCTCAGCTTTTTATCGTCAAATCCCGTAGCAGCTTTGATGGTCTTAAAATTGGTACCTTCCGGATGGTTTCCGATGATACCGAGTACAATGGAAGATGCACTTTTTTTCCGTGGCGGCCGGTCTTTATTTTTCTGCCTGCTTGACGGGTGGTTCTGGTAGATCAATTGTTCTAGTTTGTCAAGCCTTTTGTGAATATTAGCAATATCCTCTTTGGTTGGAATATCCAGACGATGGAGAAGCATTTTTATAAAGTTCTCCCAATTGTTGCTGAATTCTGTTGGTTCCATATCTTAAATCCTTATTGATACTTAGGTTTTACCGTACCTTTATTGAGAATCCAAAAAGATCGGTAGATCCTGTTTAACGCCTATCTATTAATTTAGTTATAGTAATTTTCTTTAGGTGTAATTGTGTACTTCAAGTCACTTTTTTAATATGATATCCTGAAAATTACTTCTTAAATCTATCAAAGTCAAGTAGGGCACCCTTAAATAAGTAAAAAAAATATCTAAATAGAAGATGTTAAAATTTATGGAAATTAATAAAAATCTGTGATTTACTATTATTTGTCTTGAAAGTTTCAAAGGAAAACCACTACTGTTAATCTTTATTCTTTTTCCAAGGCCAAGTATACGACATATGGCGTTCGGAAGATAAACAGCTTAAGAAATGGAGATCAAAAAGGAGCATGACGCATCCTGGCGAGTTATTAAAGAAAAATGGGCTATATGCCGGAAAGGAGTTGGGCCAGAATTTTTTGTCCAACCCGGCCACAGCCCAGATGATTGTAGATAGAACCTGTGTTGATAAAGAGACCACCGTGCTTGAAATCGGTCCCGGATTAGGGGCGATCACCCTGCCTTTGGCAAGGGCCTGCAAGCAGCTTACGGCTGTTGAAAAAGACCGCCGTATTATTCCTTTGCTTGAACAGGAACTGGCCGATGAAGGAATCAGCAATGTTACGATTATCAATCAAAACATTTTAAAAACAGATATCCGGGAAATTGCAGGAGCAAATAAACTGGTGGTGATTGGGAATCTGCCCTATAATATTTCCTCCCAGATCCTTTTTCAGCTGGTTACAATCCGCCAGGTTGTGACACGCGCATTTCTTATGTTTCAAAAGGAACTTGCCCAACGACTTCTTGCCTCCCCCGGCACCAAGGATTACTCACGGCTTGCTGCAGTGGTTCAATATGCCGCAAACATCAGCCGGGTTGCGGATATCGGGCCCAACAATTTTTTTCCCAGACCGGATGTAGACTCCACGGTCCTGCGCTTTGATTTTTTTGAAACCGAAGGCATGGAAGAAGCGGACGAAACCCTGCTGTTCGCTGTAATAAAAGCCGCATTTTCCAAACGTAGAAAAACCCTTCACAATGCCATGTCCGGAGGCGAAATGGGATTAACCAAACAAATTGTCGGAATTGCCCTTGAAAACGCCGGTATTGACCCCTCACGGCGGGCTGAAACCCTTAATATCCAGGAATTTATAGATCTGTCAAAGGCGGTGGGAAACGCGATCACCGATGAATCATGATTGAAGCAAGAATATCCATAGATAAGCTGATCGAGGTTGTCCGCCAGGGCGGCCGGGTTAAAACCGGGGTGGATGTGTATGACAGCAACGGAACCCTGCTTTTGGCTAAAGATGTCATGGTGGATAAAACAAAGCCGCTGAAAATTGTTCGAAACAACGGTCTTCGGCATGTGCCGGTGGCAAGTAACGGCGGTGTTTTTGACGCATCCGGCAACAAAATAAACTTGAAATCCGCCAAGATGCCCAATATTGTGTCGGATTCATTTTTAGCTTCAGAACCCGTCAAAACCCAAAATGTAACCGAACGGCTCAAAGAGATCCTGGAACTGCGCAGGTTTGCCGAATCCATAAGTATCAAAGCCCAGGCCATCATAAAAAATGCCGTGAACCAGATCAGAGAGACAAAGGGGGAGTTTGATGTAGATGCCGTATCAGCCCAGGCATCGGAACTTGCATCATTTGCCGAACAGGATCATCACCCCTTTGCATATGCACCCAGGGAGTGGTTTTTCTACGATGACTATTTTTACAGCCATGCCACCAATGTCTGCGCCTTGGGCTCCCAGGTATTGCACCGGTTCAACAAGGCTTTTTCAAAAATAATGGAAAAATCGCTTTGGGCCTCACCAACCCTTGCGGGCAATGAGAAGTCCGGCATGTTTTCCTATTACTACCCGGAAGAGATAAATGAGATGACCTTTGGCCTGTTCATCTATGATCTGGGAAAATCCATGGTGCCCGAAGATCTTTTGAACAAAACATCGACACTGAGCAAAGATGAAATAGAACTGCTGCGCCGGCATTCCCATGATTATGGGTTTACGGTCATAGAAAAGAACCATCTGGGCAGTACAGTGCTCAGTAACATGATTCGGCATCATCATGGCCCCTTATATGAGGGAGAACCCGGGTGTTACCCTGCGGGACTTGAATACGGAAATATGCCGCCCTATGTCAGAATATGCAAACTGATGGACATCTATGACGCCATGATATCCAAGCGCAGTTACCAGGACGCTGTTAACCAGGTTGCTGCAGTCACCGGCCTGTTTCGCAGCTATGTACACAAAGACCCCATCCTGCAATTCATTCTCCATGCGTTTGTTAAAACCGTAGGGCTTTATCCGCCGGGCAGCATTGTGTTTCTTAAAAGCGGACAACTGGCCTATGTCCTTGAAAACGAAGGTCCCCTTGTGCTTCCCTTTACAGACAAAAATCAGGTTCCCTTAAAATCCAGACCGGATCCTTTTAACGCCGGAAAACAGACCGGAGTGCTTGCCATTGACAGTGACAGAAGCCTCAGGCAGCCCAAAAAAATATGGGACTGCCTGCCGGCATTTATCAGGGAAATTGCCCTGCCAAAGGATCAGGTGGCAGCAGCTGTCGCTGCAATTTCGACCATTTAAACACATACGAAAATCTGTTTACGATTTAAAAAGAGCAGACACACTTTCCCCTGTATGGATGTGCTTAATGGCCCGGGCAAAAAGCGGTGCCACGGACAGAGATTTAAGCTGAGCAAATTGTTTTTCTGCAGGAATATGAACCGTATTGGCAACAACAATGCCTGATACAACGGTTTTACTTAAATTTTCTACAGCCTGACCGCAAAGCACCGGGTGGGTCGCCCCCACATAAATATTATGAGCCCCCGCCCGTTTCAAGGTATCAACGGTGCTCACCAGGGTTCCCCCTGTGGATATCTCATCGTCAAAAACAATGGCATCCAGCCCCTCTACATTACCCACGACCAGCCCCTGTTGAACATTGGAATCGCTGATCCTGCGTTTGTCAATGATAGCAAGGGAGGTGTCCAGGCGTTTGGCAAACCGCCCCGCTCTTTTTGCACCACCTGCATCCGTGGCGACCACCACCACCTTTGACAGATCCAAAAGTCCTTCAAAATAATCACAGATTGTGGGCATAAAAGTTAAATGATCCACGGGAATACTGAAAAAACCATGCACGGCATCGGCGTGCAGATCCATGGTCAGTACCCGGTCTGCCCCGGCGGTTTTCAAAAGATCCGCCACCAGACGGGCAGCAATGGAAATTCTTGGGGCATCCTTTTTATCGGACCGGGCATATGAATAATAGGGGATGACAGCGGTAATCCGTTTAGCAGATGCACTGCGCAACGCATCTATGGTAATCATCAGCTCCATAAGGTGATCACTGACAGGTGTGGTTAAAGACTGAACTACGAATACATCTTTTTCCCTGACACTCTCCTTGATCTGAACAAATAAATTATCATTTGAAAATCGGGATGTTTCCATAGGGCTTAAGTCAATCCCAATATGTCCACAGATTTCCGTTGCCAGATCCGGATTGGATCCACCGGAAAATACTTTTAAATTTTCTGTCATTTTAATTTTCCTGAAGGGAGTTTTAATTCGCGCTTTTTTAATATCAGTTTATTGGTCAATAAACAAGATATTGAAAATAAGAAACTCGAGTCTGATTCTTTGTTGCAGGATGAATATATTAAATATTAATTTAAAAAAACAATAGTAATAATAACCTATATTTAAATGTTTATAAGTACTATAATATCTTAATATCATGGTTTATTTTTTTATAATTTTTTTGTTTAAAATATTGAACAAAAAATTTAAAAAGACAAGGTATTGAACGTCTGTTGTTTGAAGGTACATAACCCGGGTTTTTTGAACATTTTTTTATTAAAATAAGGTATTCGTTCTTATCCCTTTTAAATCAGCGCTTTGCCAGTGATAAAATTTTTTTTTTGATAAGTTTTAAAACAGCGTGTCAATAACCTTGGATACTGTTCGTCATTTTAAAGGCATTAGATCAGGAATGACGAATGAATTAAGGTTTTTACTGCCCTGGTGCAGCAGGGCCTGGGTAAAGGATTCAATTAAAGGAGATTTTAAATTCCAGCAATGCCAGAAGAGCTGGATATCAATTGTCAGGTCGGCAATCAAGGGAATTAGAATGCCTTTTTCCATTAAATGTCCGCCTTGGGCCAGCGGCACTACACCGTATCCAAGACCCATGGCAATAAAATCCACAAAGGTTTCCGATGAGGGGACATAGGTCGCAGGTATATCCTTTGGCACTGTATGAAAGACAATTTTAAGCGCTTTATCGTGCAATTCATCCTTTTGATTAAAAACGATGGCCGGCGCCTTTGATAACGCTTCAAGATTTACGCCGCTGGGAAACCAGCGACGGGCGAAATCCTTGGTGCACAACAATTGGTATGTCATGGTGCCGATTTCAAAAATCCGGCACCCCTGAATGGCCCGGTCAAGGATACTGATGCAGCCGCACACGGTTCCATTTTTTAAAAGTTTATGGGTCTGCTCCTGGTCGTCCACCCGGATGTCCAACAAAATTTTTCCGTCTTTCAGCATGGGCGCAACAGCTTTAGTAAACCATGTGGCCAGACTGTCGGCATTAACCCCCACGGACAGGGTTACAGGTTTTCCATCCCACCCAAAATCTGCCCGGTTTGCCAAATCCTCTTCAAGATGCCTGACCTGTAAATAATGGGCAAGAAACCATTTCCCGGCATCTGTGACGGCGGGTGGCACCGAACGGGTCAGCAATATCTGTCCGACCTGCTCTTCAAGTTGCCTGACCCGCTGGGACACAGCAGACTGGGTCAGGCACATCCGAGCTGCCGCCTTTTCAAACCCGCCCTGCCGGACAACCTCTGCCATCGCCTCTATAAGCTTATAATCAAACATGAAATATTATTAGTAAAATTTATTAATAATTAAAACAATTAATTTTACTAAATATAGGTATGGGTGTTATTTCATTTCACCGTTTTTATTAATGATTCGCTTAAAAGGATAATGAAAATATGATGACACCCTTTTTCCAGGGCCTTGGCACAGGGGGCGGCCTCATTGTGGCCATTGGTGCTCAAAATGCATTTATACTCTCCCAGGGCATTCGCAAAAACCATCCCCTTATTATTGCTGCAATCTGCATATTCTGCGATATCCTGTTTATCACACTGGGCGTTGCAGGTATCGGCGCTGCCGTTTCAAGGTCGGTTCTGTTGTCACGGCTGACGGCCTGGGGCGGTACGATATTTTTATTTTTATACGGATTTCAGGCGTTCAGATCGGCCATGGGGAACAAAAGCCTTAATGCAGCGGATCAGGGCCATATGTCTCTTAAGACGGTTATTATATCAACATTGGCCGTTACCCTTCTCAATCCCCATTTCTACCTTGACACGGTTGTGTTGATCGGCAGCATCGCAAGCCGATTTCCCCATAGCCAAAGATTTTATTTCTGGGCAGGAAGTGTCACGGCTTCTACCCTATGGTTTATCAGTCTGAGTATTGGGGCAAGGGTGTTTGCACCTGTATTCAAAAATCCATTGGCCTGGCGAATTCTTGATGCTGTTATCGGTTTAACCCTGTGGAGCATTGCATTTTCCCTGACCCGGTATGCCATGATGTTATAATTTTGGGGTTGCCAAATGCCATGGGCGATGCCTGACAGATCAACTGTCGGGCATCGCCCATGACAAAACTTGAAAGCCCTGAGAATTTTCCCAGGACTTTCATATAAACTGATTTAACGAATGATCGAATCTTTTGAAGTAAGCGTATATTAAATATTAATTTAAAAAAAAATAATAGTAATAATAACGAATGCTGAAATGTTTATAACTATCTTAACTGTTGGGTATTATTATGATATTTATTTGGCTTTAATGTTGATAATTTTAGATAAAAGCGTTTTAAAACCATTCAGATTTGAAAGCCTGTTTTTGAAGGGTACATAAAGCAGGTTTTTTTGACAATTTTTTATCAGGATTGAATCCACTCCCTGATCGCTTTTAAATCCGATGTATTCCACGTGTCTGAGATTCTTTTCTCGATGTATTTTAAAAACAGGGTGTCAATAACGTTGATAACCTTCGTGATTAAAAAGGTTTTCTCAATAATCATCCCCTCAATTTCATCTTCTGATGCGGAGGTATCAATGGTGGGTGTTTTTAAACCGGTGATATTGAAACTTTCACCTTTGATGGAAAATTTATACTCTTCTTCGCCTATTTTGCAGAGCAGGTTCATATCCGTGACCCAGGCCCCTTTTCTAAGGGCTGTGGTTCCTTCCTCAAGACCTGCCTGATCCCCTTTAATAGTAATCTTTTCCTTTGACTTATCGCCCAGGTTGTTTTCAAGGCTGATGGAATTTCCGATCTCAAAGGTTACCGGATCATTTGAACCTGAAAGGGCGGTTATATCCTGGTCCGTTTCAACCAGATACCAGATCCATGTCAAAAATTCGTTGCCCAAAAAGCCATATTTATTGTAAGCGGTTGCTATATCCAACATCGATCATATACCTTTCATATTTAAGGGCGATAACGCCAATATTCTGTCTTTTTTATCACTTGAAAAACTGCCCAGTTTTTCAACAATTGTATATGGGAATATTTTGATGGGCTTATGATCAAAAGATTTGAAAAACAGAGTTTCAAACAGTTCATTGGCCGCTTTCTGGGTGGAAAATAAAATTAAATTTTTATTTTCATAGTCCCATAGCACATCATATATATTGGGAATAAAGGGCGTTTTATGCATCAGAATATCCACGACCATCTCTTTGAGTTCGGCTTTCTCATTTTTTGAAATAAAGGGCCTACCGCTCTCTTTCTTTTTTTTCTCTGTTTCAATGGCCATGTGTTTCTGGATCAGTTTGGCCGGGATTGATTTTTTATCAATGCGCAGGGAAAAGGCAAAATAAGTGCCGAATAGAAATGACGCGGATTCAAAGTCTGGGTTGTAGGGGGTTTCAAGGGGGGTCCATCCGGCTGAAATTTCATCGTACTCGTTTTCTAATGTGGGGATGGCGTTTTCAATCAGTCCCCGGCGGACACCTTCTGCGGCACCGTCAGGAAAGTCACCGTCAATGTAATAACGGCTGATGGAATGGGTGGAAGATATCAATCCCATGGTAACTCCTGTTTTGTTATTAAATAAAAGAATATATAAGCGGTTATATCATCATCCATTCCAGGAAACATTATTCAACATTTCCTTCTATCTGGAGGACGACGGATTGTTTCTCTGGGGCATCGGTTCTAATGACAAGTTTGCGTTTGAAAAAGCTGCCGCCATAACCCGAGGTGTTGGCCTTAACATGTATGGTACCTGTTTCACCCGGGGCAACGGTTTTTGGATAATCTGCAACGGTGCAGCCGCATGATGTCGCCACCCGCAGAATGGATAATACATCATCCCCGGGATTACGCACAATAAAGTCATGGGTGACCTGTGTGCCTTCGACGACACTGCCAAACGAAAAGATGGGTTCGTCTACCATGATATCGGCACCGGCATAGGATATGCCGGTTGCAGCCATCCACAACATCAATACTGTAAAAATGATTTTTCCGGATAATCTTTTTTTCTTATCACCTTTAAATTGTTCAGACATGGATTCTCCTTTACACATTGTTGATAAATAAAATTTACAAGCGAATTTACCCCACGGGTAAATTGTTTGTGTACAACTCAGGTAAAGGAAAAAAGATGATACATAAAAAGGCTCTGTGTTTAAAACAAACTCAGGTTTTAATCCTAAGATAAATGTAGACAGCCTATCAACTTTTGATCATCAGTCAAGGAAGTTAATCTTATATTTTTTCCAGATATCAATGGCAATGCCCAAGGGTTTTATCATGGGTACGGTATAGGTGTGCAGTTTTCGGTCCGCCATAAATGTTCTGCACCGGTCCACATATTCGGAAAATCCCCTGGGAGAGACAATCAAAGGCTTGGTCAATTCCTGTTTAAGCTCCACCAGACGTTCGGGCAGGTATTCGCTTAACAGGGGAACCTGCAGATAGATGGCCGCCATAATGACATCGGTATTGGGATCCTGGTCCACGATTCTGATGGCTTCCAGGAGCCGTTCATCCCGGCAGTTTCCTAAAAGATCAACGGGATTGCTTCCCATATTGCTTAATATTTTATTTTTTACTTCCGGCAGATCTGTTTTTAGATCTTTTTCAATCAGCTTTTTCATTTTTTCTTTGGTTTCAGGTGAAAACTGCGCCAGGGTCATTCCCTTTAGCGTTACCTGATCCGAAAGAAGAATGCCGGCCCCGCCGCCGACACTCACCACGGCAATCCGGTCACCGTATGTTTTGGGCTGGCTGGTGAGAATGGACAGGATATTAACGATGATTTTAGGATCTTCGGTGAGTTCTTCAATGAGATAAAAACCTGCCTGGTCACAGCAGGCCCTGAAAGCATCATGGGAACCTGCAAGGGATGCCGTATGGGATAAGGCTGCCTGGGCCCCGCCCCCCATGCCGCCTTTTATAATAACCACGGGTTTTTTTTCGGCCACCTGTTTACCCACCTGTAGCAATTTCAATCCGTCGGCCACACCTTCTAAATAAACGGCAATGATTTTTATTCTGGGATCATCGCCCATGTGGGAGAGTATTTCCGGCACCCCGCATACGGCGGCATTTCCGATGGATACCCATTTTCCCAAATTCTGGCGGTCCGCACCGAGCATTTCAAGCAGTTCAAGACCGATGCCGCCGCTTTGGGAAATAACGCCCACGCAATTGGACGGGGTTACGGGAACGGATCGTTGTACCGGGATATAGTTGGTATTCAGTCCTGAAAAATTATCAATCACCCCCATGCAGTTGGGACCAATGAATGCCACTTTATACGTTTCGCTTAAGGCAATGAGCTTTTCTTTGAGATCGAATCGCCCTATTTCCGCAAATCCGTCACTGAAAATAATGGCACCTTTGCCGCCAAGTTTGCAGAACTGTTCAAAAATTAAGACAGTCCTTTCCGAGTTTACTGCAAATACGCAAAGATCCGGCACCTCGGGCAGATCGTCAATATTTTGATAACAGGTCAGTCCGTGGATGGTTTTCAGTGTCGGGTGAACCGGGTAGAGCTTTTTGATCTTCATGCAGTTTTTTAGAATAACGCCGCCCTGGGTTCCCGGGCGGGATGCGCCTACAACTGCGACGGATTGGGCATTAAAAATCGCATCTACACTTTTGCGCTTCCAGTCACTGATCTGCTGGAAAGAGGGTTGGATAAAATCAGGATCTTTGATCAATCGCGTGTCTACAATGGCATATCCGTTTTCATAGACAATCACCGGATTTAGATCCAGCTCGCAGATATCCGGATTTTCCGCCATCAATCTGGAAACCCGAATGGTCAGTTCGATGATTGCTTCCCTGTCATACGCCTGGCCCCGGAACCCGTCCAGCACTTTCCCGGCCCGGGTTTTTTTTAGCATACGTTCCACATCCTGCCGGGTGAGTATACCGATTCCCGGGGCGGCATCTGAGAACAGTTCCACAAAAATGCCGCCGATCCCCACCATGGTGATGGGACCAAACCCCGGGTCCTGCCGGGCACCCACGAGAAGTTCAAATCCTTTGTCCACCATTTTCTGGACTAGCAATCCCTCTTTGTTTTCCCTGGAAAAGCCTCCCATGAGCGTTTCGATTGATTTTACTGCGGATGTGACTTCATCCAAATTTTTCAGATTCAGCCGCACAGCCCCCTGGTCGGATTTATGGATGATTTTTTCACTAACCGCTTTGACGACCACCGGATAACCAATATCATCCGCGGTTTTAAAGGCCTCTTCAAGACTGTAGATCTGTTTTCCGGAAGGTAAAATGCCGTATTGGGATAAGAGCGCAGCACTTTGGTCGAAATCCAATGGATACTTTTTCATGATCGTGTATCCCTTTTTATTTTTTTATTGTGGGCTGAAATCAGGGTCACATAACGTGCAGTAGGGGAATAATTTTTTATTTACGCCATCACGGCTGCAATTCTTCCTTGAGCATACAACACGCGATTTTGTAACGGGGGAATCCGTTATCATCGTAAGACAGATTTCCCGGCTGTATCAATTTATTCATGACACACCCTTCGGGAATCTGCAAAGAGAAAAAATTGGTTTCATTGATTTTTGGGCGAGCGGTCAGCACATTGTCTATTATTTCATAGGAATGAAAGGAAAAATCCTCGCATAAAGGACATTGATATACCCGTCCGTTGGGGAAAATAAAGTAGTTGTTGGCCACATTGGCGGCACATTCAAAGGTCTCGTCATGGGTGAGGAACACCTTGGGGTAGGTAACGATAATGCCCTGTTTTGCAATCTGTTCAGCGGTTTTGGGAATGGTCTCCTGCCAGATTGCTTTTGATACCTGGTGCCTTGCGTCGGTGTTGTCCGTTTCGCCCCGCAGTCCCACCACCTGGATAAAAAAACGGGAAATGCCAAGATCCTTTACCAGTTCCGGAAGCTTTGACACCTCATGAATATTTTTTTCAGAAACCGTATAGATCATGGAGCAGGTGAACCCTTTTTTCACCGCACGGCGGATACCGGACATGACGGCATCAAAGCAGCCCTCTCCTCTGATGGCATCATTGGTTTCTTTGGTAACGCCGTCCAGAGAAAACGAAAAAAAGTCAATCTGATCCGGCGTTATTTTGTCCAGGATATCGTGAAATAAAAAACCGTTGGTATCAATGGTGATGGATTTGAATCCCATCTCTCCGGCAAGCCCCACAACCGCAGCAAGATCCGGGTGAAGCGTGGGTTCACCGCCCAACAAAATAAGGTTGGTATCCTTTGCCTTTGAAGAAAAGATACCAAGCCAGTCTTCGATGGTGGACAAGGAGAGGGTGTTGGTTCCATGCTCTACCCGGTTGATGTAGCAGTGGGCACAGCGCAGATTACAGCGTGTCAGTATGTGGAAGAACAGATTGGTGCTCTGCCTTGAAAACGCAACGGTTTGTTTTTTCATTTTAGCCTTAGCCCATGCACTGTTTGGTGAAATTGGGGTCAAAGGGCACGGGATAGGTTCCGTCAAAACAGGCTTTGCAGAAATTGGCTTCGGGCTCATTCACGCCCGAGGCTTCGAGCATGCCTTCAATGGACAGATAATGCAAAGAGTCCAGTCCGAGGTATTCGGTTAGTTCATCAATGGGTTTCTGGGCCGCAATCAATTCCCCCTTGGATGAGAAGTCAATGCCGTAGTAGCAGGGGAACTTATGGGGCGGACAGGATACGCGCATGTGTATTTTTCCGGCACCTAAATCCTTTAAAGCTTTTACACGGGTTTTGGCCGTGGTGCCCCGGATAATGGAATCTTCAATGATGATAATATCTTTGCCTTTGATCAGTTGGCGTACCGGATTCAGTTTCACGCGCACGGCAAAATCGCGCATGGACTGGGTGGGCTGGATAAAACTTCTGCCCACATAGTGGTTGCGTATCATGCCCATTTCAAAGGGGATACCCGATTCTGCAGCATAGCCGATGGCCGCATAGTTGCCGGAATCGGGAAACGGCATGACCATATCCGCATCCACAGGGGCTTCCTGGGCCAGACGCCTGCCGTGCGCCTTTCTCATTTCATAAACGTTTTTGCCGTCAATGGTGGAGTCGGGACGGGCAAAATAGATATATTCAAATATGCACAGAGATTTTTTGATGGCGGCTTTAGGATGTTTGATGCTTCTGATTCCGTCTTCATTGATAATGACGATTTCACCGGGGTCCAGTTCCCGGATAAATTCGGCCTGGATGAGGTCAAAGGCGCAGGTTTCAGATGCCAGTACATAGTGTCCGTTCAGTTTTCCAAGGGCCAGGGGACGGAATCCATTGGGGTCTTTCATGCCGATGATTTCACCCTTGCAGGTGAGCAGAATCATGGAGTAGGCCCCTTCAAGCTTTGAGGCGGCTTTTAATATGGCAGACTCATAATCGCCCTTTGTCAGGTTTTTGATGAACAGATGCAAAAACACTTCCGAATCCATGGTGGTCTGGAATATGGAGCCCTGTTCTTCAAGTTCTTCTCTGATAATGTGGGCGTTGACCAGATTACCGTTGTGGGCCAGGGCATAGGAGCGGTGCCGGTGGTTGACCACAAAAGGCTGGGCATTGGCCAGAACGGAATCACCTGTGGTGGAGTACCGGACATGGCCGATGGCAGACCCGCCTTCAATGCGTTCCAGGTCTTCCATGTTGAAAATTTCGGGCACAAGTCCCATGCCTTTATGGGAGAAAATTTTGTCGTTGATCCCCCGGTTCACGGAAATGCCCGCGCTTTCCTGACCCCTGTGCTGGAGTGCATAAAGACCGAAATAGGTAATTTTAGCCGCTTCCGGATGTTTATAAAGTCCAAAAACCCCACATTCATCTTTGGGGCGTTCACTTGGTGTGAAAACGGAGCAGGTTTTACAATTTGGATGGATGGTATTCATTTATGGTTATCCAATAATTAATTTTCCTGGTGATAATGCTGGAGAGGCTTTACCGTCAGATTCTCTTTTTTCATGGCCTGGATAGCCAGGCTGATGGCCCTTGCGCCGTCCGTGGTGGTGGCATAGGGTATTTTATATTTAATAGCGGCCCGGCGGATTTCATACCCGTCTCTTTGAGTCTGGCTGGACGCGCCTGTATTTAAGATAAGCTGTATTTCACCGTTTTTCACGGCATCCACCACGTGGGGCCGGCCCGCAGATACTTTTTTCACCATTGTGGATGGAATTTTATTTTCCTCCAGGAATGTGACGGTTCCCCGGGTGGCCATGATGGTGAATCCCATATCATGGAAAAGTTTTGCCACAGGCAGTGCCGCTTTTTTGTCCTTGTCCTGGACAGAGATAAACACGGTACCTTCCTTGGGCAGTTTCTGGCCGGCCGCAAACTGTGCTTTGGCCACAGCTGCACCAAGATCCTTATCAATACCCATGACCTCGCCTGTGGATTTCATCTCCGGCCCAAGCACAGGGTCCACATTTTCAAAGCGGTCAAAGGGCATCACGGCTTCTTTCACACAATAATAAGGCGGGATGACTTCATTTGTGACGCCAAGTTCCTTTAGGGTTTTGCCGAGCATGACCTTGGTGGCAAGTTTTGCCAGGGGCACACCGATGGCCTTGGAGACAAAGGGAATGGTTCTGGAGGCCCTGGGATTAACCTCAATGATGTACACCGTATCATTCATAATTCCGAACTGGATGTTCATCAGACCTTTGACATTCAGTTCTTTGGCAATGGCTTTGGCCGCATCGGCCATCTCTTTGATGTGGTTTTCCTCAATGGAATACGGCGGCAGTACACAGGCCGAATCGCCCGAATGAATGCCGGCCTCTTCAATGTGTTCCATCATTCCGCCGATGACGGTATCGTCACCGTCGGAGATGGCGTCCACATCCAGTTCAAAGGCTTCTTCAAGGAACTTGTCAATGAGTACGGGCTTGTCCGGTGAGGCCTGGACCGCAAGGTCGAAATATTCTTCCAGATCTTTTTCATCATAGACGATTTTCATGGCCCGGCCGCCTAATACAAATGAGGGGCGTACCATGACCGGGTATCCGATATCCCGTGCAACGGTGACCGCTTCTTTATAGGAATATGCAATGCCGTTATCGGGCTGGCGCAGTCCCAGTTTTTTAAGCATGGCCGCAAACAGATCCCGGTCCTCGGCCCGGTCAATGCTTTCCGGGCTTGTGCCGATAATGGGAACGCCTGCTTTTTGAAGGTCTGTGGCAAGGTTCAAAGGCGTCTGGCCGCCAAATTGAACAATCACGCCAAAGGGTTTTTCCTTTTCCACGATGTGAAGCACATCTTCCCGGGTCAACGGTTCAAAATAGAGTTTGTCCGAGGTGTCATAGTCCGTGGAGACCGTTTCCGGGTTGGAGTTGACCATGATGGATTCCACCCCTTCTTCCCGTAACGCAAAGGAGGCATGAACACAGCAGTAGTCAAATTCGATACCCTGTCCGATGCGGTTGGGGCCGCCACCCAGGATGATCACCTTTTTCTTATCCGCCACCCGGGCCTCGCATTCGCTTTCATAGGTGGAGTAATAGTAAGGGGTAACCGCCCTGAATTCTGCCGCACAGGTATCAACCAGTTTATATACCGGAACAATCCCTAAATCTTTTCGTTTCTGCTCGATCTGCTTGTCTGTCAGTCCACCGGAGAGATACGCCAGCTGCTTGTCGGAAAACCCGTATTTTTTTGCCTTTTCAAACAGATCTTTAGGCAGGTTCATGCCGGCCAGTTTCAGCTGCTTTTCAAGGTCCACAATCTGTTTCATCTGGTGGAGAAACCAGGGATCAATGGCGGTTAGCTCATGGATCATGGTGATGGGCATGCCGTGTTCAATGGCGTATTTGATGTAAAAGATGCGCTGGGAATTGGGTGTGGATAATTTGTATTCCAGATCCGTACCCGCAACAGATCCGGGCGCCGGATCTTTTCCGTCGCCACCGAAACCTGCCCGGCCGATTTCAAGAGACCGCAGACCTTTTTGTAGGGCTTCCTTAAATGTTCTGCCGATGGACATGGTTTCACCCACGGATTTCATAGCCGTGGTGAGGATATCGTCGGTTTCGGGGAATTTTTCAAAGGTCCAGCGCGGAATTTTCACCACACAATAGTCAATGGATGGCTCAAAGCAGGCCATGGTTTCACCGGTGATATCATTGGGAATTTCATCCAGGGTGTAGCCTACGGCAAGCTTGGCTGCAATTTTGGCAATGGGAAAACCCGTGGCTTTGGAGGCCAGCGCGGAAGACCTGGATACCCTTGGGTTCATTTCAACCACGATAATTTCCCCGTTTTCCGGGTTCACGGCAAATTGAACATTGGAACCGCCTGTGTCCACACCGATTTCCCTGATGATGGCAATGGAGGCATCGCGCAGGGCCTGGTATTCTTTGTCCGACAGGGTCTGGGCCGGGGCCACGGTAATGGAATCACCTGTATGAACCCCCATGGCGTCAATGTTTTCAATGGAACAGATGATTACCACATTGTCCGCATGATCCCGCATGACCTCAAGCTCATATTCCTTCCACCCCAGAACAGACTCCTCAAGCATCACCTGGGTGATCAGAGAAGCGTCAAGGCCGGCCTTGGCAAGGTTTGCAAGCTCTTCCATGTTGTAGGCCACACCACCGCCGGTTCCGCCTAAAGTAAAGCTTGGCCGGACAATAATGGGAAATCCGATGCGCTGGGCTGTCTCTTCAACTTCCTGCATATTAGTGGCAAACCCGGATCTGGGAATTCTTAAGCCTATCTTGTTCATGGCATCCCGGAACAGTTCCCGGTCTTCGGCCTTGTTGATGGCCTCAATGGATGCACCGATCAGTTCGATATTATAGCGTTCAAATATCCCTGTTTTGGCGGCATCTATGGTGGTGTTCAACGCTGTCTGGCCACCAAGGGTGGGCAGAACGGCATCAGGCCGCTCAATTTCAATCACCTTGCACAGGGTTTCAGCACTTACCGGTTCAATATAGACCCGATCGGCTGTTTCAGGGTCGGTCATGATGGTGGCCGGATTTGAGTTGATCAGGACAACTTCAAACCCTTCTTCCTTCAAGGCCTTGCAGGCCTGGGTGCCGGAATAGTCAAACTCGCATGCCTGGCTGATGATGATCGGGCCGGCACCAATGATCAGAATTTTATGGATGTCGTTACGCTTTGGCATTTTCCATCACTTTTGCAAACTGGTTAAAAAGATAGGCCGCATCATGGGGACCTGGAGAGGCTTCGGGGTGGTACTGGACGGCAAACGCCCGGATGGTATCGTTCTTAAGCCCTTCCAGGGAGTCTTCGTTCAGGTTGATGTGGGTCAGGTGGCATTTGTTTTTATCAAGGGTGTTCAGATCCACGGCAAACCCATGGTTCTGGGAGGTGATCTCTACTTTGCCGGTGTCCATATTCTTCACCGGCTGATTGCCGCCCCTGTGGCCGAATTTGATTTTCATGGTTTTACCGCCCATGGCAAGGCCCAAAAGCTGCATCCCCAGACAAATCCCGAAAACAGGATAATCCTCAAGAAGTTCGTGTATGGTGTCCACGATGTAGGTCAAGGGCTCCGGGTCTCCAGGGCCGTTGGAAAGAAAAAGACCGTCCGGGTTCAGGTTTTTTATGGTCTGGGCATCGGTTTTAGCCGGAACCACCAGCACTTCACACCCGGCATCTTCAAGGCAGCGGACAATATTATATTTTATGCCGAAATCCAGGGCCACCACAGAATGTTTTTTACCTTTGTATCGCCATATGGAAGGGTCTTTAAGGCTATTGATATCAATATAATCCGGATTGTTGTCTTTCCAGAAATAGGGCTTTTTAGTTGTAACGTATTCCACCAGGTTTGATCCTTCCATGGATGGAATCTGCCTGGCCCGCGCCACAAGGGATTCAGGATCCAGGTCCGTGGTGGAGATCATGGCCCTCATGGCACCGGATTTTCGGATATGCCGGGTCAGGGCCCGGGTGTCAAGGTCCTCAATGCCAAGGACATGGGATTTCATCAGATAGTCGGCAAGGGTTCCCTTTGATCTGAAATTGCTTGGAAACTCCTGGTATTCTTTGACAATGAAGGCTGCCACCTGAATACGGTCTGATTCAACATCTTCCGGACACACGCCGTAGTTGCCTATGAGCGGATAGGTCATGGTGACCATCTGCCCGTAATAGGACGGGTCGGTCAGAATTTCCTGGTAACCGGTCATGCTGGTGTTGAACACCACCTCTCCCTGGGCTTCGCCCGGCCCTGTAAAACTTCTACAGGAAAATGTTCTTCCATCTTCCAGGGCTAACAATGCTTTCATATGGATTAATACCTGTCCCTTAAAATTTTTTATGGTAAAAAGCGTTCTGCAATCTAAATGGAACCTGTTTAAATATCATGAAAAAGGCTTAATTTTCAAGTCCCGGGGCTTATACAAAACAAATATAGCCTGTTTTAGTGGCTCTAACACCGATTATTTAGACCTTTTTTTACCTTTCTACCGGCCATTTTAGATTGGAGATGGAATTAATTTCTGAATTATATGTTGTCAGTTGGGCCATGTCCCGTTTATTATTATTTAATAACAGCCCCAGGCGAACCCATATTCATCCCACAACGAAAGTTGAAAGATCTGTTGGGTTACACAGACTTTCACATAAAAGTTTTCAAGTTTATCAGAATAATGCTCAGAGATGTGCAGCTGAAAACCACTATTGTTTATTTGAACAATATAACAAATAAGTGAGGCATTATGAATATTCAAAAAAAGATTATTAGTATGTTTCCTGCAGAATCCGATATCCCTGAAGCGTTTCGGATTCCAGGACCCGTTGAACAGACAGAATTTTTGGTTAACGGAGAGATCCATCAGTGGGACGGTCCGGTGCAGGATGTGTTTTCGCCCGTATGCGTCGCCGCAGACGGCGGTTTTAAAAAGAAGCGTATCGGCAGCTATCCGCTGCTTACGGAAAAAGAGGCGCTTAACGCTCTGGAGGCGGCCTGCCGGGCCTATGACAGCGGCCGGGGGCACTGGCCGACCCTGGCTGTTGAGGACCGTATCCATCACCTGGAAGCGTTCGCCTACCGCATGAAGGAGAAGCGCGGGGAGGTCGTTCGACTTCTTATGTGGGAAATAGGAAAGAAGTTTCAGGATGCCTGTAACGAGTTTGACCGCACCCTGGATTATATCCTGGGTACCATTGATGCGCTCAAGGATCTGGACCGGGCCGGATCGCGGTTCGACATCACCCAGGGGGTGGCCGCCCAGATCCGCAGGGCTCCTCTGGGGGTGGTCCTGTGCATGGGGCCTTTTAACTATCCTTTGAACGAAACCTTTACCACTTTGATTCCAGCCCTGATCATGGGCAACACCGTCATCTTCAAGCCGCCCAAGCTCGGTGTTCTGCTGCACCGGCCTCTGCTTGAGGCATTTCAGAGCGCCTTTCCGCCTGGGGTGGTCAATACGGTATACGGCCGGGGGGCCATGGTTACAGGTCCGCTTATGGAATCGGGCCGCATTGATGTGCTGGCCTTTATCGGCACCAGCCGGGTTGGTGACCGCCTCAAAAAGCAGCATCCCCGTCCCCACCGTCTTCGCTGTGTGCTTGGGCTGGAGGCTAAAAATCCGGCCATTATTCTGCCGGATGCAAATCTTGATGTGGCGGTCAAGGAGTGCCTTTTGGGCGCCCTGTCTTTCAACGGTCAGCGTTGTACAGCCTTAAAGCTTCTGTTTGTACATGAATCCATTGCTGAAACGTTTCTGGACATGCTCTGCCGGGAGGTAGAAAAACTTGAATCGGGCCTGCCCTGGCAGGACGGGGTGGGGATTACTCCCCTGCCCGAAGAGAACAAGACCGGCTATTTGAAAGAACTTATAGATGATGCCCGGCAGGGCGGCGCATCTATCCGCAATGAAAGCGGTGGACTGGTCAATCAGACCTTCATGTTTCCGGCTGTACTCTATCCGGTAACCCCCCGGATGC
Source organism: uncultured Desulfobacter sp. (assembly GCF_963666145.1). NCBI lineage: Bacteria > Pseudomonadati > Thermodesulfobacteriota > Desulfobacteria > Desulfobacterales > Desulfobacteraceae > Desulfobacter > uncultured Desulfobacter sp. Next base: position 2,806,682 of record NZ_OY762614.1, read on the forward strand.
GCGTTTTTAAGGAAGAACAGTTCGGGCCTGTGATTCCCGTGGTACCCTATAAATCCGTTGAAGAACCCCTGGGTTATGTGACGGATTCGGATTACGGCCAGCAGATCAGCATCTTCGGAACCGACCCCGACCGCATCGCTGAACTTATCGACCCCCTGGTAAATCAGGTCTGCCGGGTCAACATCAACAGCCAGTGCCAGCGGGGCCCCGATACCTTCCCCTTTACCGGGCGCAAGGATTCAGCTGAAGGGACCCTGTCCATGTCCGACGCCCTGCGGGTTTTTTCAATCCGCACCCTGGTGGCCGGAAAACTCAACGATATCAACAAGGAGATCATCTCGACCATTACGCGTGAGCGCAAATCCCGGTTTTTATCTACGAATTTCCTTTTGTGAACCCTTTATGCGATGGGCCTGCATTCAAAAGATACGAATCTGCTTTTTAAAAAAAATAGAACACCCCGGATGCCTGACAGGAATAATATCTGCCTTGCTTCCGGGGAAACAATATCTGGACGTATATTCGGGCAGATTTGTTGACATCTTTGTCATCAGCCTTGAAAACTAAAACTATGAGAAACACTATAAAACCATTCCTGGGTATGATTCTGAGCCTGGCACTGTTCGCAGGCGCAGCCTTTCTGATGCACAAAGAGCTTTCTGTCTATCATTTCAAAGAGGTGGTTGCCACCCTTCGCAGTATCCCTTTGGAAATTCGATTTTCTGCGTGTTTTTTGACGGTTGTCAGTTATGTTGTCCTGACAGGGTATGATACCCTCGGACTGAAACATATTCATAAAAAACTGCCCTACCCTAAAATTGCTCTGGCCTCCTTCACCGGTTATGCCTTCAGTAACAACATCGGGCTGTCTATGATTGCAGGTGCTTCGGTTCGCTACCGGCTGTACTCGGCATGGGGGCTTTCAAGTTTTGATATTGCAAAGGTGGTCGGGTTTTGTGCCGTCACCACATGGTTGGGGTTTTCGCTTTTGAACGGTCTGGCTCTTGTGGCGAGTCCTGAAATTCTGGGCGCTGCCGTTCACCTGAGTCCGTGGTTGATACGGGTTCTTGGCCTGTGTCTGAGCACAATCGTTGTTGCATATCTTGCCTTTTCTTTGTGGGGAAAAAAGGTCTTTTCTTTTAGGACGCATGAAATCCGCTTTCCCGATCGTTCAATAGCCTTTTCTCAGATTGTGTTGGGTGTTCTGGACTGGACCTTGGCCGGCATGGTTCTCTATGTGCTGTTGTCCTATTTTGCCGATCTCTCCCTTCCGGGATTCATGACCGTTTTTCTGGTTTCACAATTGGTGGCGCTGTTCAGCCAGGTGCCGGGTGGTCTGGGGGTGTTCGAATCCCTTATGGTTCTGTCCCTGTCCGCACAGATTCCGGCACCCCACATCCTGGGCGCTTTAATCGCTTTCCGGGTGATTTACTACTGGATGCCCTTGGGGATTGCGGCGATTCTCCTGGGAGGGCAGGAGTTGCTTCGCGGCAAAAAACACACCACAAAACTGATGGCTCTGTTCGACCGCTGGGTCTCCCCCATGATACCCAGTGTATTCGGATTCACGGTGCTGCTCGGGGGAGCTATCCTGCTGTTTTCCGGCGCAACCCCTGCTCTGGAATCCCGGATTGAACAGGTAAAAGATTTCTTTCCTTTGCCTTTCATTGAAGTTTCCCATTTTTTGGGCAGCATCGCAGGTATGGGACTTCTTTTGCTTGGCCGGGGCCTCCAGCGGCGTCTTGACGTGGCTTATATGTTGAGTGTCATTTTGCTTTTTTTAGGCATTGCGGCCTCCCTGGTCAAAGGCTTTGATTATGAAGAAGCCGCCGCACTTACCATAATTTTGGCAGCCCTGTTGCCCAGCCACAGGCATTTTTACAGAAAAGCATCCCTGTTCAGTGAAAAATTCAGCCCGGGATGGACAGCCGCCCTCGTGATTATCCTTGTGTCGTCCACCTGGCTGGGTTTTTATGCCTACCGCCATGTGGAGTATGCAGACGCCCTTTGGTGGCAGTTCACTTTTAAGGGAAATGCGGCCCGATTTCTGAGGGCGACCCTGGGCGTATCAGTCATGGGGTTGTTTTTCGCGGTGGCTCGTTTAATGAGACCCGGTATTCCCAATGCCCGTTTTCCTGATGATGACGAATTAAAAAATGACATCCTTCCCGTGGTGCGGCGCTCCCAAAGCGCCACAGCCAACCTGGCCCTTCTGGGCGACAAGATGATTAACATGAACCAGAACAAAGACGCCTTTATCATGTACGGCATTGAGGGAAAAAGCTGGGTCTCCATGGGTGATCCGGTGGGGCCGGTGGCGGCGTGGCCGGATCTGATCTGGCGGTTCCGGGAACTGGCGGATCAGGCCGGCGGCTGGCCCGTGTTCTATCAGATAAGCCATGAACGGCTCCATATGTATCTGGACGTGGGATTTACCATGGTCAAGCTCGGTGAGGAGGCCCGGGTCCCCCTTGAGGCCTTCAATCTTGATGGCCGTGCCCGGAAAAATTTAAGAAGCTGCAAAAACAAATTTGAAAAAACTGGATATGTGTTTACGGTTCTTGAACCGGAGCAGGTCTATCTTCGCATGGAAGCGCTCAAGGCCGTTTCCGATGCCTGGATGGAAATAAAAAGCGGCCGGGAAAAAGGATTTTCCCTGGGGTTTTTCAGCCCACAGTATCTGTCCATGAACCCCGTGGCCATTGTGGAAAAGGACGGTGAAATCCAAGCCTTTGCCAATCTGTGGCAAAGTGCCGGCAAGCATGAACTTTCTGTGGATCTCATGCGATTCACACCCGATGCCGCAAACGGTATTATGGATTATTTGTTCACGGCGATGATGTTCTGGGGCAGGGAAAACGGTTATACCTGGTTCAACCTGGGCATGGCACCTTTTTCGGGTATTGAGGCCTCCAATGTGGCACCGTTCTGGAACAGGCTGGGTGCCTTTGTGTTCAACCATGGAGAAACGGTATACAATTTCCATGGCTTGCGGCAATACAAGGAAAAATTTGACCCGGTCTGGTCGCCGCGCTATCTTGCCGCACCGGGAGGATTGGCCATGCCGGCGGTCTTTACTAATCTTGCGTCACTGATTTCAGGCGGTGTCAAAGGGTTGCTTTTGCGCTAAATGTTTAATCCTATTGTCTCCATGGGGCGTTTCAACTATGTTGGCACTGATGTATGAAAGCCTGGTAATAAGTGAAACAGCGTTACGCAAATAAAGGAAGTGATTATGACGTATTGTGTTGCCGTTCTTGTTGATGAAGGGATCTCGTATTGTTCAGACTCCCGGACCAGCGCCGGTGTGGATCAGATAAATACCTATTCCAAAATGTTTCGCTTCGGACAGGATGGAAACAGGCAGTTTGTTATTCTGTCAGCCGGCAATCTTGCAACCACCCAGGCCGTCATCGAACAATTGTCCAAAGATATCAGCACACAGGCAATGGTCAACCTGAATACGGTGGCGGACATGAGTGAAGCCGCTGATTATATCGGCCAGCTCAGCGTCAAAGAACAAACCAAATCCGGCGGCGGCAGCGTCTATGAAGCCACGTTTATTCTCGGCGGCCAGATACTTGGAACCCCGCCGCGTCTGTCATTGATTTACCCCCAGGGTAATCACATATCCACTTCAAAGGAGACGCCGTTTTTGCAGATTGGGGAAACCAAATACGGTAAACCTATTATGGATCGCATCATTACACCGAAAACGCCTTTGCATACGGCCGCACTTTGTTCGCTGGTTTCCATGGATTCAACCATGCGAAGCAATCTTTCCGTAGGGCCGCCAATTGATATTCAGCTGTACCACACTGACAGCTTTATCGGCGGTGAATACTACCATCTGCCCGAAGACAGTGAATATCTAAGAGACGTCAACCGGATTTGGAATGAACGGATGATTGAAAGTGTTGCCAGTATGCCGCCTTTAGACAGCGCTCTTGCGGTAATCGGTGATAAATGAAGCAAGCTGGTTCTACGAAGTATCAGATGCCATACGATAAATAAATTCAAGGTTTTTTTTTGTAGAAATATTTTCAGTCATTACAAATATGATCCATCCATCCATCCATCCATCAGTCGGTTGGGGGTTATTGGCTCCCGGGACCAGTGATTATCAATGGTTTGGATGAATCCTGCTTTCACTATTTTAGCCCTTTGTACAAGCCGGTTTCCCTCATCATGTCGAAGATAGATACCCTCACTGGATTCATTACCCAAATACGAAGGCCCTATCATAGATTCCAACTGGAATAATGAAAATGTTCCCCTTTTTAAAAAAGGCACACGTGAAATATTCATTTGTTGAAATATTCCATTTGACCTGGTCAAGTAAAAATGGACACTTTTGTTAAGCGGCTTTTTCTAAAAACCACAGTTTTTCAAATTCTTTTGGACTGATATACCCCAAATAGGAATGACGTCTGTTGCAATTGTAAAACATTTCGATGTAATCAATGATGTCTCTCCGGGCTTCTTCTCGGGTCATGTAGTTTGTAAAAAAGACCCTCTCAGTCTTCAAACTACCGAAAAAGCTCTCTGCCACGGCATTGTCCCAACAATTCCCTTTCCGGCTCATGCTGCTAACCATCCCAAGGGTATTCAACATTTTCTGGAAGTTTTTACTGCAATACTGACTTCCCCTGTCTGAATGAAATAGCAGGCCAGGGGCAGGCATTCGACGCCTGATTGCCATGTGCAGGGCATCCATGATCAACTTTGTGGTCATTCGATTACTCAGGGACCAGCCGACAACCCGGCGTGAAAAAAGGTCTATAACGACGGCCAAATACAACCACCCTTCGTGGGTCCAAATGTATGTAATGTCAGAGACATAAACCTTGTCCGCTTCGACAACTTCAAACTGTCTGTCCAGTAAATTCGGTGCAACTGGCAAATTGTGTTTGCTGTCTGTCGTCGCTTTAAATTTCTTTTTCTGCTTGGCGGCAACACCGGCCATTTTCATCAATGACCCAGCTTTGTACCGCCCGCAAGGACTGCCGGATGCTTTTATCTCTTCTGCAATCCGGCGGGCGCCATAGGTACCCCTTGATGCTTGATGAGCCGCTTTAACAATAGGAATTAGTGTCTCTACTTCCCTCTGCCTCAATGATTTTTTACATTTACGCCAGGCATAATATCCACTCCGGGATATGAGCATGACAATACATATCAGAGCTACTGGGTAAGCCTTCCTCTCAGCATCAACGAATTGATACTTCAGCTCATTTCTTTCGCGAAGAAGGCTGCTGCCTTTTTTAAGATTTCACGTTCCATCTTCAAACGGTTGTTTTCTTTTCGAAGACGGCTCAACTCTGCCTTCATTGCCACACTTCCTTGTAAACCAGTGGCACTCTCTCCACTACCTTCAATCTCACGTTTCCAGCGACCCAGCATGGTTGGATTGACTCCGAGATTTCGGGCTGCCTCGGTAATCTGATATCCCTGTTCGGTTATCAGTTTAACTGCTTCTTCTTTGAATTCAGGTGCATACTTCTTTCTGTCTTTCTTCATTTGACACCTCCGTGTGGATTATTAACCCACTCTTAGAGAAGTGTCCACAATTACCCTACCACCTCAATTTCGCAAATCAAATGATAGGAACTTGTCATTTTTTTTATCAAAAACGTCAAAGCCTAAAAAATAATCCGGTAGCTTGTTATATCCAATGGAATGCTTGGCAAAACACCATTCCCCGAACAGGATATACCGGTCATGAAGATGATCAAATAATTTCTCCATATGAATGGAGAGCCATCTTTTTAACTTTTGCCATTGACCGGTATAAGGAGGGCTTAGAACCGCTCCCCTGTTTTGAAGAATTAAAGTACCATCTTGATCAAAGGAAATCCCTAAATTGGCGCCATCTATTTTTTCTTCAACGATCAATTGGTTTTTCAAAAAAATGTTCCGGGACTCCTTGGTAAGCACCTTATCTTCTCTAACTTGATTTCCCCCAAGAACAATTAAATGAGGTGTAGATGGAAATTTAAAATATAGCATTGCTATAGGTCCGGTATCCTGCCAGCCTTTAAAATTCTTTATGTTTAGATATTTAAGCATTTTACCTCCCACAGCTTCTTGGTGATTTCCGGCAGTCTTACCTATGCACAAGCTACATCTGACTTCTGTTTACGGATAGATCATATCACATAAGCAGCTTCTGATTTTCTTTCAACACCTTCCTGGACGGCTGCCAGCCGAAATATTTTAAGCTTTTTTTGTTGACTGCTTGTATTGTTTAATTTTTTTGAGTTATTTATCGTTTATACCCTTTTTCCCACTTCGGCCTTATTTTAAAAATAGCTGTTTAGGCTCGAAGACTATTCTGTTTTTAAAGAAAATAAAAAATTAACTATAACATAATATTGATAGCCGTGACCTCAAACCCCTAAAATTAAATTTATAGTGAACGAAAATGTGCTGCGTGTGATATGACCATCAACGACTACGATGAGTTGAAAAGAAAATATGATGCCTTGCTTGAAGAGAACACTGTTCTGAAAGCAAAGATCCGGGAATTAGTCCACAAGTCTGAAAATAGTCTTTCCCATCATAAACCTATTCAATCTCGAGAAATCGTATTAAGTACCCTTGAGAAGCCTTCATTAAACTCAAAATCCGGAGCGGCAATACCTTTAGGCATAGATGCCGGGTCAGTTACCCGATTCTCTCAAAATGATGAAAAGATTTATCTTTTCATGTCACTGTTTAAAGGCCGGACCGACGTCTATGCAAAAAAATGGCAAAGTAAAAAAGGAACTTCAGGATACAGTCCGGTCTGCCTCAATGAATGGATTCCCGGGATTTGCAATAAACCCCGGATAAAATGTTCAGCATGCGGCAATCCGTCGTATGGGGCGTTAAACGAATCCGTTGTTGAAAAGCACCTCAGAGGAGAATACGTCATCGGGATTTATCCTATGAATTTTGATGAGACCTGCCATTTCCTGACCATTGATTTTGACAAAGAAGGATGGCAACAAGACATTGCGGTTATCCGGAACATTTGTTCGGAATTTAAAATACCGGTTGCCATAGAACGGTCTCAATCCGGCAATGGCTGCCACGCATGGTTTTTCTTTGAACAAAAGATTCCTGCAGCTTTTGCCCGAAAATTTGGGACAGCACTATTGACTCATGCCATGGGTGAACGACATCAAATTTCGTTCAAATCCTATGACAGGCTGTTTCCAAATCAAGATACCATGCCGGATGGCGGTTTTGGTAATCTGATCGCCCTGCCGCTTCAGAAAAAGGCTCGGGATAACGGCAATGCGGTTTTTATCAATGAAGAGTTCAATCCGTATCCGGACCAGTGGCAGTTTTTATCGAGCATTCAAAGGTTGAGCGAAAAAGATCTGGCATCGTATATCAACAAGCTGGCCAGGGGGAACGAACTGGGCGTACTGAAAGAAGAGACATCAGAATCAAAACCATGGGAAAGACGAGAATCAGTTGGTCTGAAAGCCAGAGATTTCCCTAAAACGGTTAAAATGATTAAATCCAGCATGCTGTATATCGAAAAAGCAGGATTGAGCCAGAAAGCACTGAATACGCTTAAAAGGTATGCGGCCTTTAAAAACCCTGTATTTTATAAAGCCCAGGCTATGAGAAAGTCGACCTTCGGCAAACCACGGGTCATTTCCTGCTCAGATGATTATAAAAACCATATAGCCCTGCCCCGCGGTTGCGAAAACGATGTCAAATCTTTGTTCAAGGAAAAGAATATTACACTGATACAGGAGGATAAATCCAATCCTGGAAAAGTGATCAATGTTCAGTTCAAAGGTGAATTACGGGATGAACAGCAACTTGCAGTTGATGCATTGTCGGTATATGACAATGGCGTGTTATCCGCGGCTACAGCATTTGGCAAGACCGTTATCGGTGCAAAATTGATCAGTATGAAAAAAGTGAACACCCTGGTATTGGTTCACCGGCAGCAACTGCTTTCCCAGTGGCGGGAGCGGCTTGAACAATTTCTTATCATCAATGAATCCTTTCCTGAACTGCCTGAAAAAAGAGGTCGCAAAAAAGAACAAAATATCATCGGCCACATGGCAGCAGGCAAAGACAGACTTAGCTGCATAATCGATATAGCAGTCATGCAATCATTGAATAACAAAGGAGATGTTAAGGACGTCGTAAAAAATTATGGGATGATCCTCGTGGACGAATGTCATCACGTTCCTGCAGTTACGTTTGAGCAGATATTGAAGAAGGCCACGGCAAAATATATTTACGGTCTGACGGCAACTCCTGCCAGACCCGATGGACATCATCCGATTATTTTCTTTTACTGCGGACCTGTCCGGTTTTCAGTTGATGCAAAAAAGCAGGCTGAACAGCGCCCCTTTGATCATTATTTAATTCCCAGATTTACATCGTTTAGAACACCGCCCGGCGAGGACGATGTACAATTGTCTCTTCAGGAAATAAAGACCGGTTTAGTCTCAGATGAAATCAGAAATCAGCTTATTATAGACGATGTCGTGGAGAGCTATGAAAAAGGCAGAAAGTCTCTTATTTTAACGGGCCGAGTGGGTCATGTGGCCACGCTTGCGGCGAAGCTGAAAGAAAGAATATCCAGTGTCATAACTCTGACTGGCGGTATGGGGAATAAAAAAACAGCCCAGGTCATCAGTGAAATAAATGACATTAAGGATACGGAACCCTTTGTTCTGGTTGCAACAGGCAGTTATATTGGTGAAGGCTTTGATGAGGCGCGGCTGGATACATTATTCTTAGCCATGCCCATTGCCTGGAAAGGCACCTTGCATCAATATGCCGGTAGACTGCACCGTTATTTTAAAGGGAAAAGGGATGTCCGGATTTATGATTACATTGATCTTCATGTAAAAATGCTTGAAAAAATGTACGGAAAGCGGCTGAAAGGATATGCTTCAATCGGTTATAAAACCAAAGCCTCAAAATTTCCCGATGCACCGACCAACCTTATTTTTAATAAAGACGATTTTTTTCCGGTGTATTTGCGGGATATTGCCGTTGCTTCAAAGCATGTACTGATCATCAGTCCCTTTGTCACAAAACAAAGGATGCGTCAAATGATGGAGCATTTTAATGAGCTGTTGAAAAAGCAGGTTAAAGTAACAATTATAACCCGGCCTACTGATGATTATGATGAAAATAGAAAAGCCATGCTCAGTAACCTTTTTGCAGCGGTAGAAACCAACGGTGTCCAAATGGTCTACAAATCTAACATCCACCAGAAATTTGCAATCATTGACAATAAGATAACCTGGTACGGGAGCATCAACCTTTTAAGTTTTGGTTATTCCGAAGAAACAGTCATGCGTCTTGAAAGCAGCAGCATTGCAAGTGAATTAATTGAAAGTCTTGAAAGGAGACAAAAATGCTGACAGGTGTTCATTTTTTATTATCCATGACCTGCAACTATGAATGCGACCATTGTTTTTTATACTGCAGTCCCAGGACCCGGGGAACGTTTACAAGTGATCAGCTTTTGAATGTTTTTAAACAGATGGACGCAATTGACAGTATAAGCAGTGTTTATTTCGAAGGTGGAGAGCCTTTTTTATTCTACCCAGTTTTATTGCATGGCTTGAAGCTTGCTTCTCAAAGAGGGTACAGCCGGGGGGTGGTAACTAACGGCTACTGGGCCAACAGCAAAGAAGATGCACTGCTGTGGCTTCGTCCTTTGGCCGAGATCGGCCTGGATAACTTAAGCGTAAGCGATGATTCACTGCATCACGGCACCGAGCAGGGCGTTCGAATGAAATGGATCAAACAAGCGGCTGATGAACTTGGGCTGCCTTCAGGTGCCATATGCCTGGAACCTCCTGATCCGGACAGAGGTGGGCAGCCTGTAAATGAACGGGGTGAACCCATTGTCGGCGGGGATATCAGATTTCGGGGAAGGGCTGTGGATAAACTTGTCAAAGGACTTCCCAGGATTGACGGTTCAGAGTTCAAGCAGTGTCCTGACGAAGATTTTGCAAATCCCGGGAGAGTTCATGTGGACCCTTTTGGCAATGTTCATCTTTGCCAGGGGATTATCATGGGCAATATCTGGAAAACACCCCTTGAAAAATTAATCAGGGAATATGACGTGAACAGCCATCCCATATGTTCCTGTCTGCAAAATGGGGGACCTTTAAAGCTTGCAAAGGAATATAGTTACAGCAACCAGGACGGTTTTGTGGATCCTTGCCATATGTGCTATGAGACAAGAAAACACATATTAGATGATTTTCCGGAATATCTTGGCCCTGCCATGGTATACGGTCTGTAAATCCGGGTAGGATTTTCTATATAATAAGGATACAGCATGAAAGGGAGAATACCTGTTTGACAAACCAAAGCTTTATCCGCAGGTGCATTACGGAAACTTTAGAGGGCTTGAGAGCGGGGCTGACGCTTTTTTCCGGACCCAGCAGAGCTGCCGTGGTTTATGCCGTCACACCCGACGATCCCATCTATATATTTGATCCCCAGAACCTTCTGGCCGGGCACGAACCCAAATTTAAAGAGATGTACGTTGATTCGGGCGATTGGCGAACCAAGTGTTCCATCAAATATGACAAAAAAAAATTCAGCAATTTGATTCCCGAAAAAAATCTTGGACTGGCCGGATTGATATCCTATGGCGGCAGATCAAGCTCCATTGTGTATCAGATGTGGTTTACCGATCACCACCCGGACATGTGCACCATAGGTCCAACCGAGCGGTGGCTGGAACATGCCGTTTACAGATTTTCCCATGATGTGGCCAATGAAGCGGAATTGTACACAGGCATTTCCGGCTCTTTTCTCAAGGAATACGCCACCCATGCGGTCCGAGATTTTATTGTTGATGAAATGAACGTCCGGATCGGCTGGGATACCAGAATGCGGGTTTATCCGATTTTAGAGGCTGTGCTTAAAATTTCAAGAACCCCCGAAGAAGGTGAATGGCCAAAAGGCAAGCTGGTTTTTGTGGAAAAAGAATCCATCGCCAAAATGAATTTTATTTTAGAACTTCCCAAAGAAGAGCAACCATGCCTGAATAATATCAAACATATCAGGAAGCTGCTCGTCTCCGTTGAAAATTCAGATTTGAAACTGGTTGCCACTGAAAGTACGATTATCGGCATCACCAGGGAAAATCATCCCGACTTTTCCATCTCAGTTGATTTTAGAGGGCAATACGGTTTTCTATCACTCAATGACGAACCGGTGTGCTCGTTTTCCGACGGAAGCTTTAAAACAACCACGCATAAGGACAAACTGGTTCAGGTGGAAGAGGCATTAATGGACGCTGATATGGATGCTGAAACGGTCACAGCCTTATTTAAAATCGTGAGCGGTATTGTTCACAATGCTGCCGGCCAGCGGTATGGATGCAGCATTGTGATTGACCTCAATGATCCCCCGGTTTTTATCATGGGACATTCACTGCTCGCCCCCCTGGATCTGAATAATCAGGAGAATTATGATCTTGCCAAATCTCTGTCCAAGGTCGACGGCGCCCTGCACATAGGGGCGGATGTGAAATTGCATAGATTTGCCTGTCTTTTGCAGGGCCGGAATGTGCCGGGTGAAAGCCGGGCCAGGGGTGCCAGATTCAATTCAGCTTTGCGGTTCACGGCAGAACACGAAAATGTTATTGTAATTGTCGTCTCATCCGATACCCTGGTCTCGGTCATGAAGGGAGGCAAGGAATTAAAAACAAAATGGAAACTGGAAACTTCTCTCATATGTAATATACCCGTTCCCCTGGAACAATGGGTTGCTTTAAACCAGTAACAGCCTTGGGCTGACCTGATTTATCAACATCAAGGGTTTAGCCCGCAACACATATAAAAAAGCCATCAGTTTGCTGGATATTTTCTTAAAAAAAATTATGAAGGCCATGCCATGACCCGAAAAGCCGTAGAACAGTTAATATCAAATGTTTTTCCTGCGCTCTCCCCGACCCTTTCCCAGACTTTGCAGCAGCGAATTCAAAATTATTTTTCCGCCGCTGATATCCAGGATATCAGCCAATTGCCCGTCAATCCCCAGGACTTTACCAGGGTGATGCTGTTCAGTCCCTTTACGGCTGAACATCTCGCAGCAAACCCCTTGATACTTGAACGGCTTGGTAAAAGCGGTGATCTTGACACATCCTATGCACCCGGAGAGATCAAAAAAAAGCTCATTGAGTTTATCGGGGAGAATGAAGACATTGCCGTGCTTAAACCCCGGATGCTTGAATTCAAGATATACGAAATCATTCGCATTGCCTGGCGGGACCTTACACGGTCAGCACCGTTGTCCGAAATCATGGCGGATCTGTCGGATCTTGCCTGTGCCTCCATCGCCTTTGGGTTTGAACAATTGTACCCGGTTTTAACCCAAAAATGGGGAACCCCCAGAAACCGCAACGGTAAGGCCCAGAATATTGTGGTGCTGGGCATGGGTAAACTGGGTGCCGGCGAGTTGAATTTTTCTTCGGATATTGATCTTATTTTTGTATTCCCAGATCCCGGGCAGACTGATGGAGATCGATCCATATCCAATGATGAATTTTTCACAAAACTGTGCCGGGAATTCATCAAGCTCTTTTCAATGGGGAACGCCACCCATTTTTACCGGGTGGATACCCGCCTGCGGCCCTTCGGGGACAGCGGACCCCTGGTCATGGATGCCAATGCCTTTGAATATTATTATCAATCCCAGGGCCGGGAGTGGGAACGGTATGCCATGATCAAGGCGACCCCGGTGGCCGGGGATATTGCGGCGGGCAATATAATTATTAAAACCCTCAAACCCTTTATTTTCCGAAGATATCTGGATTACAATTCTTTTGATTCCTTCAGGGATATGAAACAGCGCATAACACTCCAGGTGAAAAATGCCAAATTAAAGCACAATATCAAAATCGGGGCTGGCGGCATCAGGGAAGTTGAATTTTTCGGCCAGCTTTTTCAGCTCATCAGAGGCGGGGTGGAACCGGCGCTCCAGGCCAGACCCATATTACAGATTCTGGACACCCTGGTGGAAAAAAATCTGATTGATAAAAACGAGCGTGACGCACTCAAATCGGCCTATCATTTTTTGCGCCTTGTGGAAAACAGGCTCCAGGAATACCAGGACCGCCAGACTCATGACATCCCCGAAGATCCTGACCAGAGAACGATTCTGGCTTTGTCCATGGGATACGAAAATGAACAGGCGTTTTATGCCGAACTGTCCAGAATCCAGGGTGTTGTGCACGACCATTTTTCAAGGCTTCTGGTGCAGGATGATGAAGAAGATAAAGACAACAGCAGCCAGGAATTGGAACGGATATGGGACAGTATCACCGATGCCCAGTTTGACAGTGAAAATATTTCCATTGCCGGGTACGAGGACACAGGATCTGTGGTTCGGCTTCTTAAAAGCCTGGCAGCCCATCCCAACACCGGAAAACTCACCCAGAACGGGCGCAAGAAATTGTCCCGCCTGATTCCCCTGCTGATTAAAAAAGCCGGGGAGCATCCGGACGCAGAAGAGGTGATGACCAAACTCATAGATCTTGTGGCGACCATTGAACGGCGCACCTGCTATTTGTCATTGCTCATTGAAAATCAGGGAGCCCTGGACACCTTGATTGTTCTGGCCCGCAAAAGTCCGTGGATTATTACATTCTTAAGTCAGCACCCCGTTCTTTTAGACGAGCTTATGAATCCGCAAACCCTGTATTCGCCGCCCAAACGGGATCAGCTTGAACGGGAAATGAAACGCAGTGTGGCCCGGGTACCCGAAGGGGATCTGGAACTGCTGCTCGAAGAACTTAATATTTTTCGTCAGATCAATACCCTCAGGGTGGCGGCGGCAGATGTGTCAGGTAATTTTCCGCTGATGAAGGTCAGTGATCATTTAACCTGGATTGCTGAAACCATTCTCAGCCAGGTGGTGGCCTCATCCTGGAAGATCGTAACCGAAAAATACGGATATCCTTCAGGCATGGAGGGCAACAGCGTCGAAGGATGCGGATTTATTGCCGTTGCCTACGGCAAAGTCGGCGGCCTTGAGATGGGGTATAAATCCGATCTGGATATGGTGTTTATTTTTGATGCTGACCCCGGGATTACCTGCGGAACAGAGCGCTCCGTGGACATCACCCGGTTTTATTCCAATCTGGGCCAGCGTATTGTCCATGCCCTGACCATGCATACCCCGGCCGGTACCCTTTACGGTGCGGATATGCGGCTTCGGCCCGGCGGGGATTCGGGTACCATTATCACCCATATCCAGACCTATGAGGATTACCTTAGGGACCAGGCCTGGACGTTTGAACACCAGGCTCTGATCCGGGCCCGGCCCATTGCCGGTGATCCGGCACTATTTAAACGGTTTGATAATATCCGCAAAAAAATTCTGACACGCAAACGGGACGATGAGACGTTGAAAAAAGAAGTGGGGCAGATGCGTGAAAAAATGCGGACCCAGCGGCTAAAGTATGAACCCGGACTGTTTAATCTCAAGCAGAGCCGGGGAGGGATTGTGGATATTGAATTTCTTGTTCAATATCTTGTGCTGCGCCATGCCTGTGATTATCCCGACGTTGCGGAATGGACCGATAACGTGCGTTTGCTTCAGGCCCTGCTTGTGGATGCATTAATATCCGTTGAGGATGGTGACATTCTTCAAAAGGCCTATGTAAATATGAGAAAGACCATCCATCGGCTCACCCTCCAGGAACGGCCTGCCATAGTCGATGAGGAGCTGTTCAGTGAACAGGCCGCCCAGGTGGCCCGGATCTATGATGCGGCATTTATGTCCAAAGACGATTAAAATACTTCAATTTTAAATCTGACACCAACCCGGACTTCCTTTTAATGGAATCCGGGTTTTTAATTTTATAAACATTTTTTCAACTTTATTTTCAACACGCATGCTGTTTTTTGAACATTATCAAAACCATTGTCCAACAGACCTTTTGATTTGTTTTGAACATCTTTTAAACACAGTTATAAAAAAGTTTTAAACATCCTGAATACCTTATTGACATTTTATCCACACCGTTTTGAACATTTTGGACGCATGTGTTGATAAATGAGCAAATATGGTAAAAGATATAAATATAGGTAATAAAAATATCTGCCCCGTTGATTGCGGACGAACCTGACAACTACTGGAATGCGAATATGACAAATTCTAAAAAAACGACTGACAGCCCGGCAAATCGTGAATTACTTGGCAGCCGGATGTTTAAATTTGCCTGTCACGACGGTGTATCCTGCTTTACCCGTTGCTGCCATAATGCCGACATGTATCTTTATCCCTATGATATTGTGCGCATGAAGCAGAACCTGAACATGACCTCCGAAGAATTTCTGGTTGCCCATACCACAACAGCCATCCGCGACATGCCCACCTTTCCCAATGTAATGTTGAAAATGAGTGACCGCCAGGGCAGTCCATGTACCTTTCTGACGGAAAAAGGATGTACGGTTTATCCGGACCGGCCCTACTCCTGCCGGGCTTACCCCCTGGAGCCGGCTGTCTATGGTGAGTCTGACGGAACCCTGCGCATGCAGTACTATGTCATGCACCATGATTACTGCAAAGGCCACGATGAATCTAAAGAATGGACGGCCCAAAGCTGGATGGTGGACCAGGAAATGCAGGCGTATACGGAACCCAACAACGCCTGGGCCCGCATTGCAGGCCGTTTGCAGAATGATTCGTTCAGGGCCCAGGGCCTTGATATGAACAGTCCGCCCATGAAAATGGCGTTCATGGCCAGTTACAACATAGACACCTTCCGGCGTTTTGTTTTTGAAAGCAGTTTTTTGTCCCGTTATGATGTCCCTGATCAGCAGCTCGACGCAGTGAAACAAGATGACCGGGAGCTGCTCATGCTTGGACTTTCCTGGATCGAAAGGTTTTTGTTCAGTGAAGGGTCCTTGGCGGAACGTGCCTGAGTTTTGGTACATGAATTTAAAATAAGGAAGAGAATGTGATCGAACCGACACAATCCATTGAAGCGCTTTTTTTTGATTTTGACGGGGTGATAGTTGATTCAACCCGAACGAAAAAAAAAGCCTTTGAAATATTGTTTAAAGATTTTTCCGATGAAATCGTCAACGCGGTTGTTCACTATCACACCTTGCACGGAGGGATCAGCCGGGTTGAAAAAATCCGGCACGCCCATGAAAAGATCATCAAAGCACCTTTGACTGAGGCGCAGGTGATGGAATGGGCGGACCGGTATTCGGATCTTGTGGTGCAGGATGTGATCTGTGCGCCCTGGATAAACGGGGCAAAGGATTTTCTGGATGTATACGCGTCAAAACTGCCGATGTTTATGGTCTCAGGCACCCCGGAACCCGAGCTGAAGCATATCGTGGATCAAAGAAACATCGGACATTACTTTAAAGAAATCCTGGGATCCCCTGTCAAAAAAATTGAGCACATCCGAAGCTTGTTGGAAAAATACAGTCTTAGGGCAAAACAATGTGTTTTCATCGGAGATGCCCTGACGGATTATAATGCTGCCCTGGAAACAGGCCTTCATTTTATCGGTATCCAGGGCGATGTTAACTTCCCGGATGAAGTAAAGCCCCTGCCTGACTGCCAGGGGCTTGAAATCGCTGTTAAAAAAATTTGTCCGGTGTTCTAACTTAAAATATCCCGGTCGTTTTTTAGATTTCCATCTGATCCATGGCTTTTTTCATCTGCCGGACAGCCTGGCGAAGCCGTTCTTCATTTTCAACCAGGGCCAGGCGAAGGTACCCTTCTCCCTCTTCGGAAAAACCGGCGCCCGGAGCCACAGCCACATTTCCTTTGTTCATCAGCTGGATGGCAAACTCCATGGATCCCATTTTATTATACGGTTCAGGAATTTTTACCCAGGCAAACATGCCGGCCTTGGGCCGTTCGATTTCCCAGCCGATGCGTTCAAGTCCCGAACAAAGGACATCCCGACGGTTTTCATAGATTTTTGCAAGTTCAGGAATGGTATCATCACAATCCCGAAGCGCAATAATTCCTGCCACCTGGATGGCGGAAAAGATACCGTAATCAAAATAGCCTTTGATTTTTCCAAGGGCCTCGACAATTTTTTCATTGCCTACGCAATACCCGATACGCCAGCCGGCCATATTGTATGACTTGGAAAAAGATCCAAACTCAACACCCACATCCTTGGCACCCTCGATTTCCAGAAAACTTGGGGCAACATATCCGTCATAGGTTATTTTGCCATAGGCGAAGTCATTGATAACCATGAATTTAAACCGTTTGGCAAGCTTGACGATCTCTTTGAAAAACGCCTTATCCGTTACAACGCCGGTGGGGTTATGGGGGTAGTTGAGCATCAGAACCTTTGGGCTGGGATAACAGGATTCACACACGGTAATAATCCTGTTCAGAAAACCCTCTTCAGGTTCCAGAGGAATTCTCATGACATTGGCACCGGCGATCACCGCTGCATAAATGTGGATGGGAAACGCCGGCGCCGGAACCAGAACACAGTCGCCAGGGCCCATGATGGCCAGGCACAAATGTGAAATTCCCTCTTTAGACCCGATGGTAAAGTAGGTCTCTTTGTCCGCATCCAGGCCGATGTTGTAATGCCGGCCGTAATATTTGGCAATTTCCCTTTTTAAATTGGGAAGGCCTGAACTTTCGGGGTACCGGTGGGATTTGGGATCTTTGGCAACGTTCACCAGCTTTTCAATCACTGCATCCGGTGTGGGATCCATTGGATTTCCCATACCCAGGTCAATGACATCATCCCCATTGCGCCGTTTTTCCATTTTCATCTTATTGATCATACCGAAAAGGTAAGGCGGCAGGTAGTCCATCCGGGAGGCAAACCGAATAATATTGTCTTGTTCCACGTCAAAGGCTCCTAATGATAAATGGTTGAAACATGAAATCAAAAAAATTAACCTATCAGATTTATTCGTCTGATAAAATTAAATTTTTTGTCAGGTCAATATTAATTTTTAACTCATCCGGATTCTCCTGGAATAATTTAAGACCTTCCATGATGCTGGTTGCCTCTTTGACTTCATGATTGTCAGGGCCTAAAATCAGTGGACCTTTAAAACTGCCGGGAGGTATTAATTCTGAACTTAGTTCAGAATCCGGTCCCTCCATTGAAATAATAAACATACCAGTGATCTGTTTTTCCACAATATAGGGAAAGACAATGCCCGGAGGAATGAAAAAAGAGCCTTTGCCGGATAGTCCCCACCCTTCACACGGGCGGTTTTGTCCGAATTTATTCCACCCAAGGGACATCCTGCCTATAAATTTAAGAGTCAGTCCCTTAAGATAGAGGAAAGCTAACGGGTCTTCATTATTTTTGCCC
>NZ_OY762614.1:2830000-2837500 GCF_963666145.1 uncultured Desulfobacter sp.
CATTGAACTGAAGCCCCAGTAAACGGCGGCCGTAACTATAACGGTCCTAAGGTAGCGAAATTCCTTGTCGGGTAAGTTCCGACCTGCACGAATGGCGTAACGACTTCCACACTGTCTCAACCAGGGACTCAGCGAAATTGCAGTGGCGGTGAAGATACCGTCTACCCGCGAAAAGACGGAAAGACCCCGGCACCTTTACTACAGCTTGACATTGGATTTTGGGATATGATGTGCAGGATAGGTGGGAGACTTTGAAGCATGCGCGCCAGTGTGTGTGGAGTCACCCTTGAAATACCACCCTTCATATTTCAGTGTTCTAACCATGGTCCGTAACCCGGATTTGGGACAGTGTCTGGTGGGTAGTTTGACTGGGGCGGTCGCCTCCCAAAGAGTAACGGAGGCGCGCGAAGGTTCCCTCAGGCTGATTGGAAACCAGCCGTAGAGTGCAAGGGCATAAGGGAGCTTGACTGCGAGAGAGACATTTCGAGCAGGTACGAAAGTAGGTCTTAGTGATCCGGCGGTTCTGAATGGAAGGGCCGTCGCTCAACGGATAAAAGGTACGCCGGGGATAACAGGCTTATCGCCCCCAAGAGTTCACATCGACGGGGCGGTTTGGCACCTCGATGTCGGCTCATCACATCCTGGGGCTGGAGCAGGTCCCAAGGGTTTGGCTGTTCGCCAATTAAAGTGGTACGTGAGCTGGGTTTAAAACGTCGTGAGACAGTTTGGTCCCTATCTTTCGTGGGCGCAGGATATTTGAGGAGATCTGATCCTAGTACGAGAGGACCGGATTGGACCAACCAATGGTGTTCCAGTTGTCGTGCCAACGGCATTGCTGGGTAGCCAAGTTGGGTATGGATAACCGCTGAAAGCATCTAAGCGGGAAGCCAACTTCAAGATTAGATATCCCTTCTTTAGACTGAAGACCCCTTGAAGACTACAAGGTTGATAGGCTGGGTGTGTAAGCATGGCAACATGTTGAGCTTACCAGTACTAATAGGTCGTGAGGCTTAGCCACTTTTTTCCATGAATAACTTTGAACACTTTGACGTCGAACGAAATTTTGCGAATTTCTTCGTTGCCGCACAAGTCCTTTAAAACGCAGTAGTCCACTACAGCTTATTTAAAGAACTTGCTTGCGCCTTGAAATTCACTAAAATTTCATCCGACTGCGACATAGCAAATTTTGATATTGATTTACTGCAACAGATTACAAATTTGGATCCATGGGACATGCAACGCATAACCTTTCTGAAGTCCCAGGTCCGACCAGTGTAACCGGTGGCGATGGCGAAGAGGCCACACCCGTTCCCATCTCGAACACGGAAGTTAAGCTCTTTAGCGTCGATGGTACTGCATGGGAGACTATGTGGGAGAGTAGAACGCCGCCGGTTCTTTTTCTAAAAGCCCTGATCCTGATCAATACATAGACAGGGTCAGGGCTTTTTTTGTGCACCTTCCTTTTTATGGATAATTTTTGCCCCAGGTGCAAAGGCACAGGCTACGAAGCTAAAGGTACCCCCTACCCTCTTCAAGGATCCTGTAGCACCGCAGATGAGGTAAAAAATATTCATAAAAGAGGGCCTGTAGCTCAGTTGGTTAGAGCGCACGCCTGATAAGCGTGAGGTCGGTGGTTCAAATCCACCCAGGCCCACCACTTCGTTTTTAAAAGCTCTGATCAGGATATCCCCTGTCAGGGCTTTTTTTATTTGCCCTGCATACTATATTCATTTCATTTTTCTTTTGGTTGACAAAGGTCAAGCTTATTTCTTAAATAATCCTGCAGAAAATTCGTTGTTTCATAATTGTTCAAATTAAGGAACGCTCTTATGTCTCAAACTGCTATTCTGCACCTTTCTGATATTCACATTCGTTACGAAGGCGATGAAACGTTTGATTTTGGTGTTGTTTTTGATCCTTTAATTGATCGCGTTAAAGAGGATCGGGAAAAAAAAGAAATTGCTGTTGAATTTGTTTTTCTTACTGGTGACATCGCATTTCAGGGGAAAAAAGAGGAATACGACATTGCAGCGAACTATTTGACCCGGTTGATGAATGAACTTGATCTGCCAACAGAACGCCTATTTATTGTTCCGGGAAATCATGATGTGAACCGCAAATTATACCGGCCAACTGAACGGTTCTTGTATGATTCCATGAGGGGTTTAAACAAAGAACTTGAAAATATAATTTTCAGGTCGGACTTATTTAAAGGGCAGCAGGCGTATTTTAAATTTATCAACAATTATTTTCCCCACTTGACAGCCCTTGATGATAATCTGATTCCATTTGCCCAAACCCATAAAACAAAAAGTGGTCACGTTTTAGGGTTTCTGGGCCTTAATTCCGCATGGATGTGCCGCCGTTCACCAGATCAAGGAGAGGTCGCTATTGGAGAATACCAATTAAAAAAAGCCAAAGAACGTCTTAAAACCTGCGGCAACACGCATCTCAATCTGGCCTGTTTCCATCATCCGGTTTCCTGGTTATGGAAAGAAGACCAGGATGTTGCAAGAACTTATTTGGACCGGTTTGTTCTTTTGACCGGCCATCTTCACGATGCTGGCGGTGGTTTTCAAAATGACACGAATGGTCAGATTTTTTCAGCATCTGCCGGCGGTGCTTATTTGGGATCTGATTCAAAGTATCCCATGGGATATCACTACCTGACCATTGATTGGGATAAACAAGTACTCCGGTTAGATTTCAGGACTTTTAATAAAAGGAAATGGATTCTCGACAGTAGCCGGGGAACGGACGGTGTGGCTGAAATTCCATGCTCATTTGTTGATGGGGAACATCATAATGAATCAGGGGATGGATCAAAATCTTTTAAACCTAACCCCGGCACGGTAAAAAAAGTCCAAAAAGCGATATGTGATATCCTCCAAAATCGACACCTCCATTATCTTCGAAAGTTTTTGGCTTTGGAACTTCACATCACCGATGAACCCGATAATGAAAATTTGATTGCCTCACGACTGGTCTCTGGTGAAGATCTTTTAGACACCATCGCCATCATGGGGCTGGCCGTCAAAAAATCGATTCGTGAGATCCGGAACAGAGAAGAAAAAACCAGGGACTGGATCAAAGAGACTTGGGAAGAAAGCGTTAATATGTTGGGGCACCTTGTTTTATTGGGGGTGAATGCCGATTGGTTGGACGCTTTTCATTCGAAACCTATTGAACACATTCGATTTGAGATTCCCGTTAAAACGGATGCCGGTATTGAAGTATTATATTCAGGTATCACCAATACACCAGCAAGATTGGGGGCAGATAAACCCCATGAAAAGAAAAGCAGTTTTATTCAAGGACTTGATTCTATAGCATACCCATTTCCTGAAAGTGGATTCGATGTTCATAATACGGTAAATGAAATTGTGGAGTCCATAAGCGGAAAACTACTCCCGGAAAAAGCGACAGATAGAGGGAATCTGTCTACCGAGGAGTGGTATACTTATTTAAACCGCATCTTAAAGCGCAGAAAACAAAACGGGTTTCATTGTTATTTATTGCCCAGACAATTGGACAACCACAGTCCGGCCCTGCTCATGAGTGTATATAAAACGTTGAAAGAAAAGATCTCTCATCTTGATATTATCTTGATTAGCATGGGAGACGAAAGCGCACTTATCGTATCGGAACCTGAGTTTAATGCCGATTTAACCGAGTTCTTTGAAAACAAACCGGAGTATTGATATGCTGCACATAAAAGAAAATCACATAACCCGCCTGCCGCCCCAGGGCTCCTGGCCGGAGTCGGTTCACAAATGGGAAAAAAGCACTATCCAGGCCGTGAATACGGCCCTGACCGCCCGGCGGCCTTTGCTGGTCCGGGGGGAGCCGGGCACGGGAAAAAGCCAGCTTGCCCGGGCCGCTGCCAAGGAGTTGGACCGGGTGTTCATAACCGAGGTGATCAATGCCAAAAGTGAAAGCCGCGACCTCCAGTACCACTTTGATGCAGTACGGCGCCTGGGCGAGGCCCAGGCCCTTGGTGCGGCAGGTGGTGATGTCGGCAGTCGGCTGGACCCCATCCGGTTTCTAAGCCCCGGGCCATTGTGGTGGTGCTTGAACTGGCCTACGGCCTCGGAACAGGCAAAAGAAAGTATCTGCGGAGT
This sequence comes from uncultured Desulfobacter sp., assembly GCF_963666145.1. Classification (NCBI taxonomy): domain Bacteria; kingdom Pseudomonadati; phylum Thermodesulfobacteriota; class Desulfobacteria; order Desulfobacterales; family Desulfobacteraceae; genus Desulfobacter; species uncultured Desulfobacter sp. The sequence continues at coordinate 2,834,122 of NZ_OY762614.1, forward strand.
TGCCGGCCCGGTGCCGCCTGAGGGCTGGGATGTGTCCAAGGGCAGTGTGCTGCTGCTGGATGAAATAGATAAAGCCGATGCTGATTTGCCAAATGGCTTGCTGGAAACCCTTGGTAACGGCGGGTTTTCCGTTCCATACACCCATCATACGGTATGTCTTCCCGAAAATGTGCCGTCGCCCCTGGTAATCATTACCACCAATGAAGAGCGGGAATTGCCGGCGGCTTTTTTGCGCAGATGCATGGTTCTCCACATCAGTCTGCCCAGCACAAGAGATGACTTTATTGCGTTTCTGGCAGACCGGGGCCGGACTCATTTTCCATATATCCATAGCGACGAGACAGACAGCAAGATTCTGCAGGAGGCGGCCCGCCAGCTTTGGAACGATCGAAAAGAAGCCCTGGACGCCTGCCAGCCTCCGCCAGGCCAGGCCGAATACCTGGATATTTTAAGGGCCTTGAAGGATATGGCAGACGGCGATGCCGATCCCCTGGCGGTTTTGAATGAAATAAAGGACTTTGCCTTTAAAAAGTATCCGGATGAACGGTTCTGATGCAAAGTGAGCCGCCTGCCCCTGTTATCCGTACTACCCGTAATGGCCGTGCCGATCTGATTCGCCTGTTAAATGCCGGCGGTGGCATTGGCCTGGATGAAAACGCCCCGTTATTCGGATTTGTCAGGAAAAAAAAACAGCCCGAACAAAAGAATCCCCCGGCCGTGCAAACAATCGCAGGCACTCCGGGTCCGCCTCCCCGGCAAGTACATCTGTTTATCGAGTCAAGGGGCGACATGAGGTTTTCGTGCCTGACGGCATTTGAAAACAAAGATCCCGGGGATATCAGGGTCCAGGTCCCGGAATGGGCCCAATACGGGAATACCCTTACTCAGGTAGACAGCCGGGCAAAACAGACGTTCAAACCCCCTGTTTATTTACCCTTGGAAAAGACGTCACGGATCTGGCCGTTTATCAAAGCGGTTCTTGGAACCCTGGCGGCCACGGTTGATCCGGACATGGAGAAAGCTGTTCCCCTGGCTGCAAGCCTCTCCCCAATGGACCGCCTGCCCATGGCAACCCGCCTGACCTGGCATGCCGGAGCCTGCGTTATTCTCGACTTTCACGACAAGCTCATGCCCTTTTGGCAGGATATCCGGCAGATAGCCCGCCTGATTATTGGGGTGCGTGGGGAATCCGGGCTTGGCATACGTGTCTTGGAAAAAGGACCCCAACAGGGATTTCGAAAACTGGGTGATAATGATTTTAAGCTTTATCCTTTTCGTCCGCCTGTTGCCGGTACCCCGGTTTTGATCTTAAGTGATCTGGGCTGTTTTTCGGTGTCCCGTGAACGGTTGAACGCATGGCTGCGGTTTGGCAGGGCCTGCCGAACAAAGTGTATCAAACCAGTGGTACTTACCCCTTGTCCTTCCTATTTATGGGACAACGGCCTCAGTTCGTTTTTTACCATGGTCTGGTGGGACCGGGGCCAAAAAATTCCCCGGCCCGATTCCCGTAACCAAATTGCTTCCGTCCAGCGGGCTGGACCAATTAAAAATGCAAAAACAAAGGTTGAACATCTTTTATCCCTGCTTTCCTGTGCCGTTCGGGTGGAACCAGGGCTGTTGCGGGCCGTGCGGTTTGCATTACCCCAGGCCGCGGCAGATTCCGGGATCGAGGCCATGGCCTGGAACCACAGTCACATGAAACAAAGCCCTGTTGCTGCCTTTTTTGATAACAAAACCGTTGCTGATGATTACAAAGCCCGGTTGGCCCGGTTGGCTGCCCATGAAAAAAACCGGCCTTTGGTCAGCAAAATTGTTTCGATAAGAGATCTATGGCATAACATGCTTGCTCCGGCAGTCCTCTGGGAAGAGGAAATGGAGGTCGCCGCCCTGTGTAAACGCAAAGCTGCCCCCCGGCTCAACGAGTTTTTTGAAACCTTTTTCAGGACGGTATCCGTTGGGCTGGGCACAGAAGATATGACCGCCTGGTTCAACCGGATGTCCGACCGCCTTACGGAAACGGCCTGGGCCGCCCACAGTCGGGTGTTGACCCCCTCCTTTGTTTTGGTCAATCGGAAAGCCTGGGAGCAGGGTACGGTACGCCTGCCAAGGGGGGCAGACCTGGCCCATGCCGCCTGGCTTACGGCAAAAACCGGTTCTGTGAAAACCATCACCGTGTACCAGGTGGGCCGCCAACTGGCGTTTTTACCCCAGCAAGGCCCCACGGGCAGGCCGGACCACAATGGTTTTTCCCTGGGCAGCCCCATTGTTTCATTTGAAACATCCGGAGATTACAGCATCAACGGTGCCAAAGCCTCTGCCCAAGAGGATTTCTGGATGGAGCTGCCGGAAAAAGAATCGGTGCGGATTGATACGGACAGAATAACCGCTTTTATTGACGGAATTTTTAAACCCGCTGTGGCCGGGGCCGTGGGACGGGATAATTCCGGACTTTTCATCCGGTTTCCCAAATCGGACCAGAAAATATACCATCCCTGGGGGAATCCGGGTGAAGATCAATGGGGAATCTATACCGACTATCAGGTTAAAGGGGTGACGTTCCGTATGCGCTGGATTCGTCCGGGAACATTCATGATGGGATCGCCCGATGATGAACCCGAGCGAAGAGACAATGAAATCCATCATGAAGTCACCCTGACCCGGGGCTTCTGGCTGGCCGACACCGCCTGCACCCAGGCGCTGTGGCAGGCGGTGATGGAATATAACCGCAGTGCATTCAAGGGAGACGATCGTCCGGTGGACAATGTCTCCTGGGAGGATTGCCGAGCATTTCTGGAACGGATCAATGGATTGGTCCCCGGATTTAACTTTGGTCTTCCCTCCGAAGCACAATGGGAATATGCCTGTCGAGCAGACACTCTGACCCCTTTCAGCTTTGGCAGGACGATTTTAACGGACCAGGCCAATTTTCATGTTAATTATCCCTATGCCGGTGTAAAAAAAGGAGAATCCAGGGAGACGACGGTTCTGGTTAAGGCCCTGCCCTGCAATAACTGGGGCCTTTACCAGATGCACGGCAATGTATGGGAATGGTGCCGGGACTGGTATGGCGACTATGATCTGGAAGGCCTGGTTGATCCTCAGGGGCCCGATACGGGCGGGGACCGTGTGCTGCGCGGCGGGTCCTGGGACTACTTCGCCGGGAGCTTGCGGTCTGCGTTCCGGAGCAGGCGCAGGCCGTCAAGCCGGAGCAGCTTCATTGGCTTCCGCCTGGCCCAAGGTCATTTATAACCGCAGGCAAGAACAGAGCGCTGCCGGTCACCGGGTGATCCAGGTGGATAAGGTCTTTGTGGACAACGACGAATTCAGCTTCTGGTCCTGAACTTTTTTTGATAAACGATGTGACTAATGAGCGGTCAAA